>JBCBCF010000028.1:0-24727 GCA_038530905.1 Acidobacteriota bacterium | reverse complement strand
CGACACGTCGATCTGGTTGGTGATGCCGGCCTCGACGTGTCGCCATTGCAGAACGCGACGCTGACGCTGGTGGGCGACTCGCTGCAGCTGACCGACGGCGGCGGCACGCTGTCGGCCGATTTGTCTTCACTGGGCGACGATGCGGACGCCAACCCTGCCAACGAGCTGAACACGACCTTCGAGCTCGACGGCACGGATCTGGAGCTGACGGACGCGGGCGGCACGCTGACGGCGGATCTGTCGTCGCTGCAGGACGGCACCGAAGACGCGGACGCCGATCCGACGAACGAGCTGATCACCTCGGCCAACCTGACAAATTCAAACGACACGCTGGAGATCGTCGAAGGCGGCATCACCAACCAGGTCGACGTGTCGCCGCTGCAGAACGCGACGCTGACGCTGGTGGGCGACTCGCTGCAGCTGACCGACGGTGCCGGCACGCTGTCGGCCGATCTATCGGCGCTCGGCGATGACGGCGACGCAAATCCGGCCAACGAGCTGAACACGACGCTCGTGCTGGACGGCACGGATCTGGAGCTGACGGATGCGGGCGGCACGCTGACGGCGGATCTGTCGTCGCTGCAGGACGGCACCGAGGACGCGGATGCCGATCCGACGAACGAGCTGATCACGTCGGCGACTTTGACCAACGGCAACGACACCCTCGAGCTCGTCGAAGGGACCGTGACCAATCAGGTCGACGTGACGCCGCTGCAGAACACCTCGCTGACCCTTGTCGGCAATTCCCTCGATCTTGTCGACGGCGGCGGAACGCTGTCGGCCGATCTCTCGTCGCTCGACGACAACAACACGGGGCTGACGTTGGTCGGAACGACGCTTCAGCTCACGGATTCGGCGGGGACCTTGTCGGTCGATCTCGCGTCGATCGACGGCGTCAACGACGGCGACACGGTTTCGACGAACGAGCTGATCTCGAGCATCGTCTTGACGTCAGGGAACGTCTTGGAGATCGAGGAGGCCGGCAGCGTCACGTCGGTCGACCTGTCGTCGTTGGCCAACGCCTCGGTGCCGTCGGCGCTCTACAGCAATTTCGGCTGGGGGGGGGCGTCTGCCTCGGTCGGCGTCGGGCCCAATCCGAGCTCGGCGATCAACCAGAAGGTTCTGGAGATTGTCGAAACGGCGACTTCGAACCGCTTCGAGGTCGACTTCAATCGACTGCAGCCGGGCACAATCATCACCAGCCTGCCGTTCACCATCAACGAGCGCGGTTTTTACTACCTCGTCGACAACCTGACCAATACGACGAACAACGGGGACGGCATCACGATCGACGCGAGCGACGTGACGATCGACCTGATGGGCTACACCCTCTTCGGCACCAAGCTCTCAGGCATCCCGAGCGACGACGGGATCTTTGTCCTTGGCTCCGAGACCAACATCAAATTGCGCAACGGCGGCGTCGTCGGCTGGAGTGGCGACGGCATCAACGCGCTGAACGCCGACTTTTCGATCTTCTCGGACCTGCACGTGCGCAGCAACGACGGCGACGGTTTGGTCGGCGACTTCAACAATCTGATGGTCCGCATCACGGCCTACAGCAACGGCATCGACGGCATCGAAGGCGACGACGGCACCGTGATCTTCTTGTCGACGGCCGGGCAAAACGGCGACAACGGCATCCAGGTCAGCGAAGGCTCGAGCGTGATCAACAGCGCATCGTTCGACAACCAGAGCGACGGATTCGATGTCGGTTCGGGAGGCCTGGTGGACGCCTGTTCGTCGAGCGACAACGCAGTCTTTGGATTCGATATCGCTCTCGGTAGCACGATGGTGAATTCGGTCGCCTACGACAATATGTCCAACGGATTCGACATGGCGTCGGCCTGCATCATCCGGAGCTGCATCGGTTCGCTCAACAACGGCCACGGTGTGCGCACCTTTGCCAACTCTTGGGTGATCGGCAACAAGATGCACGAGAACGATCTCGACGGCATCCGGATCTCGTCGACCGATTGCCACGTCGAAGGCAATCAGGTCACCGACAACGATCAGGTCGGTATCCAGGCCACATCGAGCGGCAGCTTCATCGTCAAGAACACCGCGGCCGGCAACCTGACGAATTACAACATCCTCAACAACAACTCGGAGGGACCGATCGTCGACGTCACGGGCGTGGGCGATATCAGCACCGTCACGAACGCCGATCACCCCTGGGCGAACTTCACGTTCTGAGCCGGTCGACGATCCGGTCCGTAGCGTCAGTCGGCGAGACGGTCGATCAGGCGAGTAAGGACCACCTTCAGATCGGCACGCACCGAGTTGGCCCGGATCTCCCGCCGCGTCGCGAACCAGGTCTCGCCGACGTCGCCGGTGACGAAGTCCAGGTAGGTGTCGAGCTCATCATCGGTCAGCGGCTCGAACATCAGGCCGAGATGCACATGCAGCCGATGGCGGTCGATTGGCGCGCCGTCTCCGGATGGCGTTCCGGTCCGGTCCTGCTCTTCCGCCCTGCGGTCGAGCCATCCGATGACCCGCTCGGCAAAGCCGGCCTGGAGCCTGCGCAGCGCCCCGAAGTCGGTCGAGCTGTCGAATGTCTCGATCTGGGCGATGCGGTCGTCCGTCAGTCGCCAATAGATCTCTTCGGTCGTGTTCGCGACTTGCTGACGATGCTCCGCCGTCCGAGCCGTCGCCTCCTGCTCGACGATGCGACGCCCGAGAGGCGAGTCGTAGAACGCGAAGATCTGCTCGACGTCGTCCTCGGACAGCAGCGACACCATCTCGGCGAGCGGCGGCCGCGCGATGGGTCCGAGCTTCAGCTCGCGGGTGCCGGCGGCGAGCGTCGAGGTGACAGCGTCGGAGTAGACCGTGCAGCGGTCCGACGCCGCGCAGCGAGCCACCAGCAGGCTGCGCGTCTGGGTCAGGTCGTCGGCCAGCTCCGCGGCCAATCCGCTGACCGCGATCAACCGGTCGACCTGTGCCGCCACCTCCGGGGACGTCGTGGCTGTCTCGCCCTCCGTGGCGACGGCAGGTGTCGGCAGAGCTGGATGCGACGCCGCGAACAGCAGGAGCAGCAGGAGCGCCGCGCGGAGAATTCGAGTGCCATGGCAATGCATGGCGCCATTCTCTCCAATTCGTGCCTCGGATGGCGCGATCGGCCGCCGCGTTCCTCGCGCCGGATCTCGTGGTCCGATGTCTCGGTGCCGGCGAGCATCGTGTGGCGATGAGATTCGCGACCTTCGGCGCCAAGGTCGCTCGGGTGGCGCGTCCGCTGACGGCGGAGGACGCGCCGCCGGCCGTGCTCGCGAGCGCCGCCAGCCTGGCGCTATACGTTTGGACCCTCGCCCCGACGGTCACCTTCAAAGACTCGGGCGAACTGATCGTGGCCGCCCTGCATTGGGGCGTCCCGCATCCCACCGGCTATCCGCTCTGGACCTTCTTGGCGGGCCTCTTCGCCCGCCTGCCGCTTGGTTCGGGCGCCTGGGAGGTCAACCTCTTCTCGGCCGTCTGTGCCGCCTTAGCGGTCGGGCTGACGACGGCGCTGGCGCATCGGACGCTGCGGCGTTGGGCGGCAGCGGACGACGACCGCTGGGCGCGCGGCTTGATCGCGGTCTCGGCCGGCCTGACGATGGCGGTCACCGTCACGGTTTGGAGCCAGGCGGTCTTCGCCGAGGTTTACACGCTCCACGTTCTGCTCGCGGCGTGCGTCTGGTGGTCGCTCGATCGCTGGTTCTCCGAGCCGGAACGCCCACGCGGTGTCCTGCTCTGCTTCTTCCTGCTGGCGCTCGGCATGAGCAACCATCACCTGATGCTGGCTCTGGCGCCGATGCCGTTCGTGATCGCGGGGATTCGGCGGCGTGATCTTGTCGTCGAGCTGGTGGTGTGGGCGGTCGCGGCGGCGGCGATCTTCTACCTGGGCTTCGGCGCCCTGGCGGACAGCCTGCTGACCTGGGAGACGGCGGTGCGTACGGGCCAGCTTGCCCTCGTCGCCCTCGTCGCCCTCGCTCTCTTGCGCGGTCGGCTCCGGCATTGGCGCCTCGGTCTCGCCATCGTCCCGGTGCTTGCCCTCGGCCTGTTGCCGTACGCCTATATGCCGCTGGCCTCGGCGACCAATCCGCCGATGAATTGGGGCTACACGCGCACCGCCGACGGCTTCTTCTATTCGGTGAATCGGTCGCCCTACCGCGGCCCGCTGTCGGATCAGCTCCTCGGCACGCTCGGCCGTCTGGTCGACACGGCGGACGAAGCCGAGCCGTCGGCCGCGCCGGCCCCGACGACCGAGCGTTCCGCCGTCGAGCTGCTCACCGGGTTCGCGCTTCGATTTGCTGACGAAATGTCGCGCAGCTTCACCTGGGTGATCTGGCCGCTGGCGGTCTTTGCGTTGTGGCGGCGACGACGCACCCCGGCGACGCGCGACTGGCTGTTGGTGGTCGTCCTCGGCTTCGGCCTGTCGTCGTTCTTTCAGCCGGCGAGCGCCGCTCTTGCCGGCGCCGCGCCGCGCCTCAAGTGGGATCTGCAGATGCCGTACCTCGGCTATGCGGCCATTCCCTTGGCGTTGTTGCTCGCTGCTGGCCTGCAGGCGGTGCGCGAGGCGCTCGATCGGCGATTCCGGGTCACGCACGCGTTCTGGCTCCTCGCGGTCGCCGCGCTGCCGCTCGTCGGCCTGTCCGCGAACTGGCAGGAGTGCAGCCAGCGTGGTCGCACCTTCGCCTATCGCTTCGGCTACGACATGCTGACGACGCTGCCGGAGGGGGCCGTGCTCTTCGGCGGCAGCGACGCTGGACGCTTTGTTCCGACCTTCATGATCTTCGGCGAAAGCGCCGAGCCGCCGCATCGCCGCCGTGATCCCGAGTTCGACCGCCGCGACGTCTATCTCATCAGCCAGACGCAGCTCTTGGCGCGCTTCTACCGCTCCTACATCCGCGATCACTACGGCGCCGACCGACCGGAGCCCGGATGGTGGGGCCGACGGCTCGGGCGCGACGAGACCTATCCTGAGACGCCTCTCGAGCTCCCGAGCGAGAACGACGTCGCGCGGCTGATCGAGGCCATCGGCGCCCGCAAAGGGTCGATCGACGAGCTGTCCTCAGACATCGCGGAGTGGATCTACCGGGCCAATCGTGAGCGCCACACCTTCTTCGTCGAAGACAGCGTCGACATGCCGTGGACCCGGGAGCTGGCGATCCCTGCCGGGCCGCTCTATCGGCTGGCCGACCGCCCGACGCCTGAACTCGAGCGCGACGATGTTGCTGCCGACCACGCCTACTGGCGGCGGACGATCGACGAGCTGCAGGCGGATCCGCGCTTCGAGGACGACCTCGACGCCCGCCTCGCCTGGATGGCTCTTCGGCATCAGAACGCGCGGGTGTATCGCGATCGCGGGCTGTGGGCCGATGCCGAGCGCGGATTCCGCGAAGCGCTCGAGATCCTGCCCAACGAGCTGCGGTCGATGCTGGCGCTCGGTGAGCTCTTGGTCCGTCAAGATCGGCACGCGGACGCGCGAGAGCTGATCGAGGACTACGTCGACGACGCGGATTTCCTCGCCGATCTCGATGCCAGGTGGCGGACAGCGCAGCGATCGACCTCGTTGAGCAACGCGCTCTACGCGCAGCTCTGGCTGGCGCCCGAAGATCCTGAGCTCTTTCAGCGCATTCTTTCCCTCGACGGCCCCGAACCTGACAGCCGGCGGGTCGTCGATCTGGCGGCCGATTTGAAGACGTTGGTCGACGCACCGAGCGACGTCGTGGCGCCGCGGCGGGTTTTGGGCAGCCTGCGCGCAGACAACGCGCACGCCATGGCGGATCGACTCACGCGGCATTTGTTGACCGAAGCTCCGTCCCTGCGCCTGGTGCAACTGGCGACGGCGGACCAGCTTCTGCAGCCGCCGCGCCGTGGACCCGAGAGCCGCGCGGCGCGGCTGGAGCTCGGCGGGCTGCTGATCGGCCTCGGCGAAGCGGAGATCGTCCGCCGCCTGCTGCGCGCCGAGGAGCGTGACGAAGAGGTCGAGACGCGGCTCGCTGCCGCCGATCGGCTGCTCACGACCCAGCGCGATCTCGATCCGATTCTCGATCGCTGGCGGGAGGGTCGAGGGCTGGTCGCCGGCGGCGAGGCTCAAGCATCCGGGCTGGCCGCGCGGCTGGGCGCCCTCAGCCGCCTCTCGGCGGCCTACAATCGCCAGCCGACGCCGGGCCGGTTGGTGCAGCTCGTCGAGGCGCAGCGTGGGCTGCGGCTGCCCGAACGTGCGCGCCGACAACTGCTCGCCGTCCAGGAGACCCGGTCGCTGCCGGTTCTGACGATGGCGGCTCGGCTGGCGGCGCGTGACGTGCTGCCAAACCGTCTGCTGCCGATCGCGCAGGCGCTCGAGGCGCAGCAGCCCGCTGCCATCGAGGCCTGGTTCGCGCTCGCTTCGCTTCGCCATGCCGCCAACGATCAAGAAGGTCTGCAGAGGGCCTTGGTCGAGATCCAGCGGCGGGGCGGCGTGCAGGCGGTCCTCGAGGGATTTGCCCGCGATCCGATGCTCGCTCCCCTTGCCGCGGACACGCGCTTCCGACGGTATTTGTTTGGCGCGCCCCAGCTCGCCACCGGCGAAGACGACGGAGATCCGACCGGATGACGCGAGACGATGACGCACAACACTGACCGCCCGATCGGCGGGACCGACTCTGTGGCTGCGGCGCGCGGCGACGCGCCGCATGACGGCGACCCGGCGTTCCGGGACGGGTCGTTCGAGGACGTGGGTGACCACGCCGCGCGCGGCGACCTCCTGGAGCGCGGCTGGGTGCAGATTGCGTCCGAGTCGCTCGACGAGCTGGCTCGCATCCGAGGTCTGGCCGCCGACCTGGCAGCTTCGGAGCTCGGCGTGGAGCCACCGGCGGACGGCGGCGGCTTTCTCGACCGAATCGCTGAGCACGTCGACGTCGATCGCCTCAACGCCCTCCGGCTCGCCGTCTTCCGCGGCCTGAACGCGCGTCCGGGGCTGCGACCGGCGGTCTACCGCCAGGCGCGACGCCTTTTGCACGAGCTGGTCGGCAACGAGCTGGCGATGCAGCGACGGGTCAACCTGTCGATCCAGCTTCCCGGCGACGACAGCTCGCTGCTGCCGTTGCACGCCGACTCGTGGTCGGGCGATTCGCCGTACGAGATCGTGCTCTGGATCCCCCTCGTCGATTGCCGGGCAACCAAGAGCATGTTTGTCCTGCCGCGGGCGGAGCAGGAGCGCCTCCTCGCCGAGCATCCGATGTCGACCTGGCGCTCGGTGGGCGATCTCGACGCGCGCGTTCGCGGGTCGGCGGAGTATCTCGACGTCCGCTTCGGCGAGGTGGTTCTCTTCGACCAGAACCTCCTGCACGGCAATCGCGTCAACGAAGAGCCAACGACGCGCTGGTCGCTCAACTGTCGATTCAAGGGATTGTTCACGCCCTACGCCGACAAGAAGCTGGGCGAATTTTTCGAACCGATCGTCGTCCGCCCGATGAGCCAGCTCGGCATGCGACACCGCTTCCCGAGCGCCGAGCCGCCGCGGTGAGCGACACGGCGCGCTCGTCGATACGGGGCTATCGCGGGTATATCGGCTGTCGCACGATCGCCGGCCATCGAGTGCCGCAACATGTGCAGAACCTGGTGGTTCGCGACTACGCCGCTCGCCACGGCCTGGCGTTTCGGCTCAGCCGCGTCGAATACGTCATGCCGGGCAGCTTCCTCATGCTCGAGTCTCTGCTTGACGAGCTGGAGCAGCTCGACGGGGTGATCGTCTACTCGCTCTTCATGCTGCCGAGCGACGGTGCCGCGCGCCGGAGGATCTGGCGTCGCCTGCTCGATGCCGGGCGCGAGCTGCATGCCGCGGTCGAGGAGCTGGCGATGCGGACAGAAGCCGACGCGGAGCGCCTCGACCTGCTGCTCGAGGTCGATCGAGCGCTGAGGCACGCCTGGAGACCGGCGTCGCCCTGACTGCGTGACCCGGTCGAGCCAGAGCCGCCGCAACGCGCTCTATCGGGCGTCTGATCGCGACGGATCCTGCAGGAGCACCGCTTCGTCGACCGTTTCCCCAACGATCGGATCGACGGCCTCCCGCTGGGTCGCAGCGCCGGGATCGCGGCGCCAGGCGAAGCCGCTCTGGACCTCGCGCCAGAGAAGGAACGCGCCACCGGCCGTGACGGGGAGGTATTGCGTCGCGTGGTACACGAGGGCGAAGGCGAGTGCCTGGGGTGTCGGCACCAGGAAATGGGCGAGGGCCGTGACGCAGGCGAAGTGCAGGGTGCCGAGCTGTCCGGGCGCGGCCGGCAGCATGACCGCGAACGCAACATAGGTTGTGACGGCGAGGGTCATGGCCGCTCCGAGCGCCGACAGCGAGCCCTCGACGCCGCAGGCGGCCAGGGCGGCCCAGCTTGCCAGCAGATTGCAGGCGTGCACCGCGAGCGACCAGCCGACGATCGCCGGCGTCACGCCGGGTCGCCAGGCCGCCTGCAGACCGTTCAGGAAGGCTTCGCCGATCCGTTCAGCCGCCGCGTGAAGGCGCTGAGGCAGCCTCTTCAGCCACCGTCGGAGGCGCCGGCGATCACGCAGCAGCCACGCGATCGTCAGCAGGCCGAGGATCGAGATCGCCGGCGTCGCGACGCCCAGCGCCAGCAGCCACCGCGGAACGGGGAGGACGAATAGCGCGGCGGCCAGGAGTAGCTGGGTCGCCAAGACGTCGATCGCCCGCTCGACGATGATCGTGCCGAAGGCGGCGGATCCGGCGATGCCGTCGCGACGCAGCAGGGCCGCCCTGGCGACGTCGCCGGCGCGCGCCGGCAGCACGTTGTCGAGCGCGGCGCCGATCCACTGCACCACCGCCAGTCGCCGGGTCGAGACGTCTCCGAGCGGCGCCACGAGGAGGCGCCAGCGAGCGCCGCGCGCGCCAAGGTGCAGAATCGAGAAGGTGGCCGCCGCGGCGAGGAGCGGACCGGCGGCAATCGGCTCGAGGTCGCCGAGCGCGAGCGCTAGATCTCGCCACGCCGTGCCGCGCACGGCGAGCCACAGGAAAAAAGCGCTGATCGTCAGGCCGATCGCCCACGTCGCGCGCGTGCCGCTCGATCCGACCGTCGGCGCGCCCGCCGGACCGCTCGAGGTCACGAGTGAGTCGGCGGCAGACGATCGAGCGAGCGGCGCACCGCCGCCGCGACGCCCTCGGCCGTGAGGCCATGGAGGCGCAGGTGATCGCGCTGGTTGCCGTAGCGCTCGGCGAACGCGTCCGGCAGACCCAATCGGACCAGTCGTGCCGGGCTGCCTCTTTCGGCCAGCACCTCTGCCACTGCGCTGCCGAGGCCGCCGATGATCGAATGCTCTTCGACCGTGACGACGACTCGGGCGCCGGCCGCGGCCTGGCGGATCGCGTCCGCATCGAGCGGCTTGATGGTCGGCAGATGGAGGATGCCGAGCGCGACGCCTTCGTCCGCGAGACCGTCTGCGGCCGCTCGGGCGGCGCCGAGCGTGATGCCGGTCGTCACCGCCAGCGCGTCGCTGCCCGCTCGGACCGTCACCGCCCGTCCGATCTCGACCGATGTCTCCGGGTCGCTGACGATGGGGTCGTGACCCTTGGCCAGCCGGATGTAGACCGGGCCCGGCACCTCGACCGTCTGTGGCATCAGTCGCGCCATCTCCTCGGCGTCGCAGGGCGCCAGGATCGTCAGGTTCGGCAGCGCCCGCAGCAGCGCGAGGTCGTCGATTGCCTGGTGCGTCGGCCCGAGCGGCGCGTAGACCATGCCGCCGCCGTTGGCGATCAGGCGCACGCGCGCGCGATGGAGGCAGGCGTCGACGGCGAGCTGGTCGAGACAGCGTCGCGTGAGGAAGGTGGCGATGGTGTTGACGTAGGGCACGAAGCCCTCGAGGGCCAGACCGGTCGCCAGGCCGATCAAGTTTGCCTCGGCAACGCCCTCCATGAAGAACCGCTCCGGCATCTCCTCGCGCATTGCGTCCAGCGTGCCCGGGCCGAGGTCCGAGCCAACGAAGACGATGCGCTCATCCGCGCGCGCCAACTCGTGCACGCAGCGCAGGGCCGTGCGGCGCACGTCAGCCGGCCTCCATCGGGGCGAGAGCGGCAAGCAGGCGCGCCACCACCTCGGGTGCCAGCCGACTGCGATGGTGCCAGGCGGGGTTGTGCTCGCATTCGGCGACGCCGCACCCCTTGAC
This sequence comes from Acidobacteriota bacterium, assembly GCA_038530905.1. GTDB lineage: Bacteria > Acidobacteriota > Thermoanaerobaculia > Multivoradales > J023 > JAUIJL01. The sequence goes on along the minus strand of JBCBCF010000028.1, from coordinate 14,602 downwards.
CGTTCGGCAGACGAGCGCCGACGGTCGGCCGGGCTCGAAGGGCAGCGCGCCGAAGGCGTCGCTCAGCGCGGAAACGCTGTGGCCATCGATCTCGCGGGTGGCAAAGCCGAACGCCCGCCACTTGTCGGCCATCGGCTCCATCGGCTGCACCACTTCCGTCGGCCCGTACGACTGCAGGCCGTTGCAGTCGATGACGGCGGTCAGCCGCTCGAGCCCGTGTTTGGCCGCCGCCATCGCCGCCTCCCACACCGAGCCCTCGTTCGCCTCGCCGTCGCCGAGGACGACGACGGTTCGCCAATCGGCGCCGCGCAGCCGCGCCGCGAGGGCAAAGCCGACGCCGATGGACAGCCCGTGCCCGAGGCTGCCCGTCGCGACCTCCACCCCGGGCACGCACGCCTCAGGGTGCCCACCGAGCAGGCCGTCGAGATCGCAGAAGCGGTCGAGCTCGTCCGCCGGAAAGAATCCGTGGTCGGCGAGCAGCGCATAGAGCGCTAAACAGCCGTGTCCTTTGCTCAAGACGAGGCGATCCCGCTCGGCCCAGCCGGGCCGCCGAGGATCGAAGCGCAGGACGTCGTCGTAGAGAACCCGGAGGATCTCGACGAGGGAGAAGGCCGAGCCAAGATGTCCACGATCGCCGGCCGCGAGGGTGCGCACGATCGTGCGGCGCAGCGCCCGTGAGCGTTCGTCGAGCGGCGGCCGCGGGCTCGACTCGGCGTCGGGGGACGTCGCAGAGGCCGAGGAGGGTGACGGTGAGGCCATCGAGGTGCGATCAGAAGGCGGCCAGGGGAAGCGTGTCGACCAGCGGATCGGTCATGTGCAGCCGATGCAGCAGAACCCGAGCTCGACTCAGCTGGTGAGGCCTCGGATCGCGCGACAGGCCGCGGCCGGCATGGCGTCGCCGCGCCCGGTCGGCCGGAACGAACTCGTTGAGCAGGATCAGGCACCACTGCACGCCCGCGAGACGATATCCGGCGCGCAGGCGGTGGGAAAGCGTCAGGTCGTCTGCGCAGTCGCGCAGGCGGCCGAGCAGCAGCGGTTTGCGGAAGGTCCAGGGCACGAAATTGCCGGGATGGAGCAGCAGGTCGGCGAGTGTCTTCGCCGGGTCGTCCCAGCCGAAATGCTCGAAATCGAAGAAGCTCCACGTGCCTTCGTCGGTGCGCAGGCCGTTGTGAAATCCGACGTCGGACGGCGTCAGGCGGAGCAGGCTCGGATCCAGATCGGCGTCGAGATCGAGATCGACCGCCCGCAGGTTATCCGCCGCCTCGTCGGCGAAGCGTCGGTGGGCGGGCTCGAGCTCGCGGCCTAGGAAGCGATCCAGCTCCCAGAGGATCGGTTCGTCTGATCCGTCGGCGCCCTCCACCACGGTATGCAGTCGCGCCAGACGCCGGCGGCTATGGGCGATCAGCTGGCCGACGCTGAACGCGGCTTCCGACGCCGCCGGGAGCGCGGGAGCGTCGGCGTGGCCACTCGCCGTGTCGAGGTCTCGCAAGAACGCGAGCAGTGCGTCACAGTCTTCGCGGTCGATCCGCGTCGACCGATGCGGCAGGCCTGGCAGCATCGACAGCAGCGACCACCGACTGTTTGGGTCCACCGCCAGGAGCCGCGGGACATTGCAAACCGGCACCGCGCTAAGAAACGCGAGACTGCGCGCTTCGTGCTCCTGCGCGTCGCGCCGATCCGGTCGCGTCGCAGCGTAGCGCTTGGCGATGATCTCTCGGCCGTCGTCGAGCTCCAGATGCTCGACGCGGCTGTTGCGGCCGCCAGAGAGCCTCTGCCGCCACACGACGCGAGAGGCCAGCGCGCTCCGGACCAGCGCCTCGAGCGACGGGTCGATCGGCCCGGTCCGCGCGTGCCGCGATCTTCGGACGGGCACCTCATCGAGGACTCCGGCGGTCTCGAGCAGGGCCTCGAGCTGGCTCCAGCTTCGCAATCGCTGTCGCGTGGTCGAGCCTGATGCCCGATCGCGGTCTGGAGCGTCCGGCGTCGCCTGGCTGTCGTCCGCTTCGTCGCCCGGCGCGAAATGCACGGCGAGGACGTCGGCGGGGAAGTCGGGATGGTCGAAGGTCTCGGCGAGATCGTCGACGAACGCGTCACAGCCGATGTCGTGGATCCGGTGGGCCTTCTCTGCTCGACTGTCGAGGAAATGGAAGTTCGTCGCCGAGAGATCAGGACCCTCGGTGGAGAGGAAGCCTTCGCGCTTCAGCCAGGCGAGAGCAGCGGTGCGGAGATCGACCGGACGGCCGTCGACAGGCCGCCGCGCGAACTGCGTCTTGTGGCTGATGACGTGCAGCGCGACGCCGCGGCGCCGCAGGCGCGTCAGGGCCTCGAGAGCACCGGCGAACGGCCGGGCTTCGGTCAGGGCCGGTCCGTAGAGTCGGGCCTGGATCTCTTGCCAACGGCGCTCGCCGTCCGGCAGGGCGCGCAGCGCGTCACGGATCGCGGTCTTCGACGACCCGGGCGGCAGCGACCGCAGGACCTCAGGACCGACGAATCGATCGACCAGGCGCGGCAGGATCGCGTCGTAGCAGACGAGCGTGTGGTCGAAATCGACGCCGACGACCGTCGTTGACACGGCTCAATCCGCCGCGCGATCTGGCGCCAGCGTCTCGACCTCCAGCCGCGCGATGAGCAGCGGCGCCCGGCCGATCGAGAACAGGTCGTCCGCCAGCTCGACCTCGTGGCGCCCGGGCTCGAGGTCGAGATCGAAGCTCCAGGAGAAGGGCCCCTCGAACGACGGCAGGGTCTGCTCGAAGAGGGTTTCCTCCGACGCGTCGTTGCCGAGGCGGCGGACGACCATCGACTTTCGACCTTGGGGTGTCGTGCTGGGCAGCGTGAGGCGGACGCGCCGTGGTCGATCGGCGAGGTTGTGGAGCGTCAAGGTGGCGCGATCTTCCATCGCCATCCATTCGGTCAGGTTCAGCGCCTTGCGATAGCTCCAGCCGGTGCCAAAAAGAGCGAGGAGCTCGCGGCCTTCGGCGGCCGCCGCCGCGACCCGATCGTCTTCGGTGTTGACATGCAGGCGGGTGACGGCGCGGCTGTCGTCGATCGAGCCGGTGTAGAAGTCGACCGAGCCGGCGAGGAGCATGCGGCGCAGGCGAATGGCCGGCTCGTTGCGCAGCACCAACTGCTCGGCAAAGTGCTCTTCGGGAAACGACCACGGGCCGGTCTCGGGATGAGCGTAGAAATTGCGGCCCTGCTGCACAAGGACCGCCTGCGGAAAGCTCTCGAAGAAGGTCTCGACCGAGCCTCGCCAATCGTTGTCACGCCACATCGCGAAGCCGACGTCTGGCACAGTGAAGGTCGGAATGGCCCGGTCGGGGAGATACGGCCGCATTTCGTAGAGGACGACATTCATGCCGTTGACGAGCGCCGGCGTTCCCGGCTCGACGAGGTCGTCGAGCGCCTCGCTTAAGCGCCGCAGCTCGGCTGGATTGCCGCGCAATGAGAGCAGCGCGTCGAGGGCCGGCGCAGTGGTCGCGGCGATCAGCGCGAGCCCGCCGCCCAACGCCAGGTGGCGGCGCGTGCGTGGCGCGAGGTCCGTCAAGGTCAGCATGCCGATGCCCGACAGCAAGATCAGGAGCGGCCACAGCGGCACGTAATAGCGAACGGCATAGAAGCCGGTGCTCTGCGCCGCCGACAGCAAGACGAAGAGAACCGCCGCGACGACGAGCACCAGGCGCACGGCGCCGGATCGACCGGTGCGCGGCGAGCGTGCTGCAGCGACGAGGGCTGCGGCCGGCAGCCCGAGGGTGAGAAGCGACCGCCAGCCGCCGCCCCAGGTCATGATGAACGGCAGCCGCCACATCGCGACGAGTCGGTTGAGCGGATTTGTTGTCTCGCTCCACACGGGGTCAGCCGTGTCAGCGAGCAGACCGCGCAGGAAGAGAATCGCCCACGGCAGGATCGCCACGGCCCACCCCGCGATCGCCACCGCCAGCGCGATGGGCCAACGCCGCCCAGGCTGGTCGGGCTCCTGCGACTCCTCGCCGCGGCCGCGCAGCCAGGCTCCGAGCAAGACCAGCCACAGCATTGCGGCGCCGATCCACGCCGACATATGGGCGTAGCTGGCGCAGATCGTCGCCAGGCAGGTGGCGGCCAGCCACCCGCGCGCTGTCAGGGTGCCCTCGGCGTCGCGCGCCCGGGCGTTCCACCAGGCGAGTCCGCAGGCGATGGCCAGGCCGAGAAAGAGCATCGGCCAGACGTAGATGTGGGCTGTCCGCGACCAATAGATGTGGAACGGATTGATGCAGACGAGCACCGCTAGGCAGACGGCAAGCTCGACCGGTTCGCTGCTCGCCACGTGCGGCAGGTCGTCGCCTGATGGATCCTCGTCCCGGCGCCGAAGGAGGGCGATTCCCAGCTGCCAGCCGAGCAGCCAGAATGCGGCGATCGTGGCGACGCCGGCGGCGACGAACGGCAGGCGAATCGCGCGCTCGTCGACCTCCCAGCCGGCGGCGCGCACGATCGAAGCGCCGAGCACGCGAGGTAGCGGCATCTGTCGATCGCTGCCGAACCCCACGAAGTGGCGCTTCGCATAGTCGACGAGGTCGATCCGGTCCTCGACGTCGAGATAGTAGGTGACCTCGTCGCCGCGCAGATCGACCTGCTCCAGGTTCCACAGGCGCAGCCAGGCGCCCAGGGCGAGCACGACACAGAGGCCGATCCCCAGCCACTCGGCGCGGGTCGGTCGAAGCGTCTGGGCGCGGGCGACGAGCGAGGTCGGACGGGCCGCGTCGAGTTCGGGCGGAGAAGGTTCGGGCGGTACGGGCATGATGGGTCGGGTGGGGCTTAAGATATCGCTCGATGAAGGTCCCGTACGCATTTCTCGATCGCCAGTTCGCCGACCCCGACCGCCTTCTTGATGCGCTGCGCCCGCTGGTGCGCGCGGGCGACTTCACCCTCGGCCCGCGCGTCGAGGCATTCGAGCGTCAGTTTGCGGCTCTGCACGTGACGTCGCGAGGGGAGGTGCCGCATGCCGTCGGCGTCGGCTCCGGCACCGACGCGCTGGCTCTCGCGCTGCAGGCGGTAGGCGTCGGGCCGGGCGACGAGGTCGTCACGTCACCGACCAGCTTCGTGGCCACCGCCGGCGCGATCGACATGCTGGGCGCAACGCCGCGCTTCGTCGACGTCGACGCCCGCTTCCTGCTCGATCTTGAGCAGGTCGAGGCGGCGATCACGGAGCGCACGCGCGCCCTCCTGCCGGTGCACTACACCGGCGACATGGTCGACATGGAGGCCCTGCGCGCCTTTGCGGATCGCCACGGGCTGGCGATTGTCGAAGACGCTTGCCAGGCGGTTCTGGCGCGCTTCGACGGCGAGCCACCGGGCCGCTGGTCGCACGCGGCGGCCTTCAGCCTGCATCCGCTCAAGAATCTCCACGTGTGGGGCGACGGTGGTGTCGTCCTGACCCACGACGACGACGTGGCGGCGGCGGTGCGCCTGCAGCGCAATCACGGGCTGGTCGATCGCGACCGCGCCGCGGTCTTCGGCCGCAACAGCCGGCTGCACACGCTTCAGGCGGCCGTCGGCAGCCTGCTCATCGAGGATGCCGAGGCAGACGCCGAGGCCCGCATCGAGCTCGCTCGCTCGTACGACGACGCACTCCGCGATCTCGCGCCCGATCTCGTCGTGCCGCCGCGCGATCCGCGGTCTCGGCATGTCTTCCATCTCTACGTGCTGCAGGTCGCCCGTCGGGACGAGGTGCTGGCCGGGCTGCGTGCCGCCGGCATCTCGGCCAAGATCCACTATCCGATCCCGATCCATCTCCAGCCGGCGGCTCACCACCTCGGGTACGCGCGCGGCGACTTCCCGGCCGCGGAGCGCTACGCCGAACAGGCGCTCAGCCTGCCGGTGCATCCCTATCTGCGCGCCGACGAGCGTGCGCACGTCGTCGAGACGCTGCGGCGGCTGGTGCGCGCCGGCGCGTGCGAGACCGCATCCGTGACGCGGTGAGCGCGGCCCGTTGATCGACAGTCCGAAGATTCTTTCGTTTCCAGCTCTCGTCGAGCGGGTGGCGGAATTGCGCGCCGACGGTCGCCGCGTGGCGCTCTGTCACGGTGTCTTCGATCTTCTGCATGTCGGCCATCTGCGCTATCTCGAAGGGGCAGCGCGTCTCGCCGACGTGGTCGTGGTCACCGTGACGCCCGATCGCTGGGTCGACAAAGGACCGTTTCGGCCGGCCTTCGATCTTGCGCTGCGGCTCGAGGCGCTGGCGGCGCTGGAGGTGGTGGATCTGGTGGCGCCGAACGCCTGGCCGACCGCCGAGGAGACCCTCCGTCAGCTTCGGCCGGACGTTTACGTCAAGGGTGCCGAGTTCGCCCGCCCGGGCGCCGACCCGACCGGCAAGATGGAGCGCGAGCGCGCCGTGGCGGCGGAGGTCGGCTGCACGATGGAGTTCGTCGATGATCTGACGTCCAGCTCGAGCCGCCTGATCAACCGCCACCTGTCGATCTACCCGGAGCCGGTGGCGCGCTGGCTCGATGGCTTGCGGGCTCGGCATCGCCTTGCGGACGTGCTGGAGTTCTTGGATCGCATGGCTTCACTGCGAGTCGTTGTGATCGGCGACGCGATTCTCGATCACTATGTCGACGTCGAGACGCTCGGGAAGGCGTCAAAGGATCCGGCATTGGCAGTGCGCGAGCTGCGCGACGAGGAGTTCGCCGGCGGAGCCGTCGCGGTCGCGCATCACATCGCGGCGTTCGGCTGCTCGGTCGAGTTGATCAGCGTGCTCGGCGACGACGAGGCTGGCGAGATCCTTCGCAGTGCGTTGTCGCCGGCCGTGCGCGGCCGCTTCGTCCAGCGGGCGGACGCGGCGACGGTGCGCAAGCGGCGGATCGTCGACGCGTACTCGCGCAACAAGCTGCTGAGCATCTACCGCATGGACGTGACGCCGCCGACCGCCGCGGTGGCCGAGGCGCTGGCCGATGAGCTGCGTGCGGCGGCCGCCGGCGCCGATCTCGTCGTTTGCGCCGACTACGGCCATCAGGCCATCCCGGAGGCCCTGCTCGAGGTCATCGCCGGCCTCGAGTCGCCCCTGGCGATCAACGTGCAGGCGAATGCCGGCAATCGAGGCTTCCATACGGTGACCCGTCATGCGCGCGCTGATTTCGTCTTCCTCGCAGAGCACGAGATTCGCCTGGAGACGCGCGACTCCGAGGGCGCCCTGCGGCCGATGATGCACCGCGTGGCGAGTCAGCTCGGCGCGTCGCTCTTTGTGGTGACGCGGGGCAAGCGCGGCAGTCTGGCGTTTGCCGACGGCGATTTTCACGAGGCGCCGGCGCTGGCTCACGAGATCGTCGATCGCATCGGCGCCGGCGACGCGTTCTTCGCCCTCGCCGCGCTCGCCGCTCGCCTCGGCGCGCCGCCCGACCTCGTCTCGCTGCTCGGCAACGCGGCCGGCGGGCAGGCGGTGGCGACGGTGGGCAATCGCAGCGCGCTCGATCCACAGTCGCTGCGCAAGCAGCTGACGGCGCTGCTGGCATGACCGCCCGCGGCGCCTCGGCGCTCGAGACTGTCCTGGTCACGGGCGGTGGCGGCTACGTCGGCAGCGCGCTCGTGCCGCGGCTTCTGGACCGGGGGCACGCCGTGCGGGTGCTCGACCTGTTTTGGTACGGGAGGGAGGCGCTGGCCGGCTGCCGGCACCATCCGCGCCTCGAGGTCCTGCGCGGTGATCTGCGAGATGCGGAGGTCGTGGCGCGCGCGGTGACCGGGGTCGATGCGGTGGTGCACCTGGCCTGCATCTCGAACGATCCGAGCTTCGAGCTCGACCCGGCGCTCGGCCGGTCGATCAATCTCGACGCCTTTCCGCCCCTCATCGACGCTGCGCGCGCGGCCGGCGTTGCGCGCTTCGTCTATGCCAGCTCGTCAAGCGTCTACGGCGTGAAGGCGCAGCCACACGTGCGGGAGGACGCCACGCCGAAGCCGCTCACCGACTATTCACGCTTCAAGCTGGCGTGTGAGGACGTGCTGCTCGCCGCCTGCCGCGACGAGGCGATGGAGCCGGTGATCCTGCGCCCGGCCACCGTCTGCGGCGTGGCGCCGCGCCTCCGACTCGATCTGACGGTGAACATCCTGAGCGCGCACGCCCTCGACCGCGGCACGATTCGCGTGTTCGGCGGCCGCCAGCTGCGCCCGAATCTGCACGTGCAGGACATGGCGGCCGCGTACGAGGCCGTGCTCGACGCGCCGTCCGAGCAGGTTCGCGGCCAAGTCTTCAACGTCGGTGGTGAGAACCTCGCGGTCGGCGAGATCGCCCACCGCGTGCGCGACGTCCTCGACGACATTCATGGTGCCGCGCGCGCCGTCGAGATCCGCGTCGAGCCGAGCGACGACCTGCGCAGCTACCACATCGAATCGAGCAAATTCCGCTCGACTTTCGGCCTCGAACCACGCTTCGGCATCGACGACGCCGTCCGCGAGCTCGCCGACCTCCACGCCCGCGGCGGCATGCCCGATCCGCTCGCCAATCCTCGCTTCCACAACATCCGCCGGATGCAAGAGGTTCTCGGCGCGACGTCGTCGGAGAGTTGACGCCGAGGCTCGGCGAATCCGACGGGTTCGCTTCTGAACCCAGCGAAGGAAGTCGGCTCGGTTGAGAATCCCGCTCGCCAGGTCGAGCACGACCCGCTCTTGTTCGGGAAGGTCTGCTTCGATCTCGAGCTGGTGGAGTTCCAGCAGCTCATCGACGCTTGGCAGCCTCGCCACCTCAGCCGCTCAGAGAGCGTCTTGTTCTTGGCGAGGACCGAGCGAGCGGCTCGTTCGAACTCGGCCTTGCGATCGAGGAGGTCGAGGACCGCCGGTCGAGCCAGGGTCTTGACGGTGAGGCCGCGCCGATCGGCTTCGGCGGTGAGCGGAGAGGCTTCGTCGTCAGAGATTTCGATGGCCAGGTCCATGGTGTTCTCCTGGCGACCAGCGCGTCACGAATCACTGCCTGTGACGGCGCGCCAGTTGGCGCGGAGATGATCGACCGACGTCGTGCCGACGAGAATCGACGTCACGTCCGGCCGCGCGGCGACGAAGGCGAGGGCCGCCGCGGGATCGTCGACGTGTCCGGAGGCGAGCGGTTTCTTGATCGCTACGGCGCAGCGACCGGCGGCGTGCTCGAGGACCGGCTCCTGGGTTCGCTTCTGGAGGCTGTACTCGAGCATCACGGCGTCGCAGCGCTCGACCGCGGTTAGGCCGCCTGCCACCGACTTGGTCGAGGCGCCGACGTGACGCACCAGCCCGCGATGCTGCAGCGTCCGCAAGGTGTCGAGCCCGTCGAGAGCCGCCCGGTCGTCGTTACCGGCGTGGAGAAAGACGAGATCGAGAACGTCTCGACGCAGGCGATGCAGGCTGCGCTCGACGCTCGCCCGGATCGCGGCGGGCCGAAAGTCGAAGCGCGACGCGTCGGGCGTCGCCTCCTCGCCCACTTTGGTGGAGACGACGAAGCGGTCGGGGCGGTCACGGAGCAGACGACCGAGGCGCTCTTCGCTCAGACCGTAGGCCGGCGCCGTATCGAGCCACAGAACGCCTAGATCCGCTGCGACGCCAAGCAGGCGGTCCAGCTCGGCGTCGGTGGGCAACCGCGGCGCGCGACGATACTTGAGTCGCCACGTGCGGCCGAAGGCCACGGTGCCCAGGCCGAGGCGCGGCAGGACCAGCCGATCGTCTGGAGTCATCGGATGCCGAGCGCCGCGGCCGCGCGGTCGGCGAGGAGCGGAACGAGGGCGAGCTTCATCGGCCAGGCGGTGAGGACGGCGCCGTCGACGTGGAGGAACGGATCAAGCTGCCGCCGGCCGGCGAGGAGCTCCGGCTCCGCGCGCTCGACGATCTGGGTCTGCACGTCGAGAGAGTCCACGTCGATCTCGGGGAAGGCTCGGCGCACGAGGCGTCGAGCCTCCGTCGCCTGCTCGGCACTCGAGCGCTCGAGGCCGACCTCCGAGGGGTCTCCGCCCAGCCACCAGCGGCTCCGGCCGTCGGCAGCGCCCGGCAGCGGATGCGACGTCACCGTCCAATGCGCGCCGTCGCGGCCCGGTGCCGCGGTTGGGTCGAGGACGTGCGCAAACCGAGCGGGCAGGGCAGTGCCGTCCGATGTCGTGAGGGTCACCATGTGAATTGGTCGTCGTCGCATGCGCGGGTGTGCGCGGCCGAGCGCGGCGAGAAGCTCCGCGTTTCCCGCGCCGGCGGCCAGGACCAGCCGCCGCGCGCGGATCACCGAGCCCTCGTCCCGCACCTGGATCGGATAGGCCACGTCGCCGACGAGCTCCGCCGTCGGCGCCTCGGCGGCGCGTCGCGCCGACGCGGTCGCGCGATGGAGGGCCTCGAGCAGATCGGGCGGGTCGAGGATCGGCTCCAACAGGCGGACGCAGGAGCCGGCCGGGCCCTCCGACATCTCCTCGACGAGCCCGCGTCGGCGAGCGGCCGCCAGGCGCGCGGCGAGATCGACGCTCAGTCCCTCCACGGCGACCAGCCACGGGCCGGCGGCCAGCGGCCGGATCGCGCCGAGGTCTGGATCGCCGTCGACCGGACGGCCGTCGAGAGCGGCCCGCCACCGCCCGCCGAGGTCGGGGAAGCGTCGCGCCGCCTCCGACGTCTGCGCGCGCAAGAGATATTTCGCACCGCGGTGCAGGATGCCCTGGCTGAGCGCCGTCTGCGACGGACGCGAGGCATCGTCAACGAGCACGGCCTCGACGCCGCGGGCCAGCAGCCGCGCGAGCATCCAGCTGCCGGCGGCGCCGCCGCCGACGATCGCCACGTCGACCGACTCGACAGCCGCCGGTGCGCGAGGCAGAGAGGGCATCGCGGGATACTATCGCCGGCCCATGGGAGCCGAGATCGACCTGCTGGCCGACTATCCGCGGCCGTCCCGTCCAGTGGAGGAGCGCATCGCGGCTCGCACGCCGGACGATCGTCGGCTCGCGCGGCGTTTCGGTCGCGAATTCTTCGACGGCGAGAGGCGGCACGGCTATGGCGGCTACTCCTACCATCCTCGTTTCTGGCAGCCGGTGGTGCCGCGCTTCGTGGAGCGTTATGACCTGAAGGCAGGCGACCGCGTGCTGGACATCGGCTGCGCCAAAGGATTCTTCCTCTTCGATCTCGCGGCTGCCGTTCCGGGCCTCGAGGTCGTTGGCGTCGACATCTCGCCCTACGCCGTCGACAGCGCCAAGCCAGAGCTGCGCTCGAGGCTGGCGGTCGCCGATGCGCGGTCGTTGCCATTTGCAGATCGATCCTTCGATCTCGTGGTGTCGTTGGTGACCGTCCACAACCTGGGCGGCGCGGAGCTCGACCGAGCGCTGGGAGAGATCGAGCGCGTCGGGCGAGGGCAGGCCTTCGTGACCGTCGACGCCTGGCGCACCGACGAGGAGCGACGACGCATCGAAGGTTGGGCTCTGACCGCCGAGACGATCCTCCACGTCGACACCTGGCGCCGCCGTTTCGCTGCCGCCGGCTATTCGGGCGACTATTTTTGGTTCATGCCGTGATGTGGAGTTGGCCCGGAGTGCGGACTCAAGCCATCCCGTTGGCGTTTCGTTCGGACGCCGTTTCGTGACGCTCGTCGTCGATTCGCCGCAGCTTCTGGCGGTCGGGACCGCGCTCGCGACTCTGCCGGTGCTGCTGGGGACTCATGCCGCCCTGCGCGGACGAGCGGGCGCTCTTGTGTCGGCGGCGGTCGCGCACGCGGTGGCTTGGCTGGTGGCCTGCCGAGCACTCGCGGACGGCCTCGGCGTCGCTGATTGGGCGGCCGGCGGCGCGTTTCTTCTCACCCTTTGGCTCGGTTGGTTCCAGATTGTTTCTGTCCTCGGGCGCGGCTTCTCGCTGCAGCTTCTCGTCGAGATCGAGACCGAGCCGCGATCTCTGCCCGCTCTGATCGCCGGCTACGCGGGCGGGCGCGGCGTGGACTGGATGCTCGAGAAGCGCGTTCGCGGACTCGAGCACTTCCGGCTCGCGCAGCGGCTTGCGGGGGGAGAGGGCCTCCAAGCGACCGCGCGAGGCCTGACGCTGGCGCGCGTCGCGCGCATCTACAAGACCATGGCCGGGATCGGCGCCGGTGGCTGAGATGCAGCCCGTCTTCGGCGCGCCGTGGGCCGAGTTCTTCATCGCCGCCGTCGCGCTCGGTCTCTTTCTGGCGATGCACCTGCTGATCTGGTGGCGTCGCGGCGTCGATCGCTGCGGTTTCGGCGCCATGGTCGGATTGTGGGCTCTGGCCGTCGTCGGCGCGCTGGCGATCGCGCTGTGGGCGCCGGGCTCGGCGCTCGGTCTCGGCACTCATGCCGAGGTCCATGCCGTGACCGTCGTTGCCTTCTGCGGCGCCTGGATGGCGCTTTATCTCCATCTCTACACCGGCATGCTGCGCTCCGTGTCGCTGCGCATTTTGGGAGAGCTGCTCGTCTGTGGCGGTCGCCTGACCCTCGCCGATCTTGAGGCGGCCTACTCGCCGACATCGATGCTCGCCGGCCGCCTCGCGTGGATGGTCGAGCGCGGCTGGCTCCGGCTCGGCGCCGACGGCAGCGACGAGGCGATCTATCACTTGACCGACGCCGGCCGGAGGCTGCTTGCGATGCGCCGGCCGCTCGTCGGGCGCTTTGTTGCGGGGCCGACCGGATGACCGAGCGCGCGCGCACCTCCCACGACCTCGACGTGACCTTCTACGTCCCCTGCCTCGACGAGGAAGCGAACGTCGGGCCGGCGCTCGACGATCTCTGTGCCGTTATCGAGCGGCTGGGCCTGCGGGCCGAGATTTTGGTCTTCGACGACGGCTCGCGCGACGCGACCGGGCGCGTTGCGACGGAGTTCGGCGGGCGCTGGACGAAGCGCCTCGGCGATCGGCTGCGGTTCGAGGTCGTGCGCAATCCGACGCCGCGCGGGCTCGGCACCAACTTCTTCGCCGGGGCTGCGCGCGCACACGGCGTGCGCTACATGCTCGTCAACGGCGATCATTCCGAGCGCATTGAGACGCTCGAGGCGGTGCTGTCGCGTCTCGGCGAGGCCGACATCGTCACCACCTTCTTCGCCGACGGCGACGTCCGCGGGCCCTTGCGGCGTGGCCTGTCGCGTCTTTTCACCGCGCTGGTCAACCGCCTGAACGGCCACGATCTGCGCTACTACAACGGGCCGACCCTGCATCCGCGGATCGACGTCGTGCGTCTTGCCACGCCGTGCCGCGGCTTCGCCTATCAGGCCGAGCTGCTGACCCGACAGCTCGACGCCGGCCGGACCGTGCTCGAGGTGCCGATGGTCAATCGCGATCGCGAGAGCGGCGTGACCAAGGCGTTTCGACCGCGCAATCTCGCGTCGGTGGCGGCGAGCCTGGGACGGATCGGCCTGCGCCTCTTCCCGCGAATCGAGGACGGTCCGCCGGCGGAAGACGGCCGGGCGGCGAAGGGTTGAGCAGTCCATGAACGCGCGCCCGTTGCGTCTGATCCCTCCCGTGTGCCTCGTCGTGTTCAGCCTTCTTCTGGTTGCCGATGCCGTCGCCCAAAGCGACGATCCCTTCGAAGTGCTGGTGGCGAGCGATGCCGACCGGCTGCGTGCCGAGAGCAGCGCGGTCTTGCGCGAGCTCTTCGAGCAGGCCGGCGACTTCGAAGGCCTGGCGTCGACACCCTTCGAGCTGCTCGAACGCGTCGACGCCGTGCTGCCGTCAACCGCTGCGCTCGAGGAGATGATGCACCGCTCCCTCACTGCGCAGCTCCAGTCGTCGACGCTGGCGGCGGCACGGGCGTTTTGGGAGTCCGGCGCCGGCCGCCGCGTGCTGTGGCTCGACGGAGAGTCGACCACGGCCTCGGGACGTTCCGCGGAAGCGCGCAGCGCCCGCCACGTGATGGGCCGGGCGTCGCCCGAGCGCCTCGCTCGTCTCCGCGAGCTTGACGCCGCGATTCTCGAGACGCGCACTGCGGCCGAGTCGGCCGCCCGCTGGATGCCGCTGGTTCAGGCGACCGCCGAGCGCGTCGGCGCGGCCCTCGAGGAGCCGGCGGAGTGGGCGCAGTCGCCCGACGAGATCCATGCCTGGATCCACGGTCAATTTCGCGAAGAGGTGTTTCGCGCGCTCGTCTTTCGCAGCAGCCGGCTCGACGCGGGCGATCTCGAGGAGTTCGTCACCTTCGCGCGTTCGGGCGAGGGCGCGACGTTCTTCGCCGCGCGCCGCGTCGCTCGCCTCGAGGCGGCGGAGCGAATCACCAAGGACCTGTTGAAGCCGCTCGGCGCCGGCCTGGCACGCGAGCTGGGTGACCTCCCCAATGACGACGAGATCGAGGGCGAGGTCGAGCGCGAGTTCGAGGGCACTTGATCCATGGCCGCCGGAGCCCGGCGCCGGATCTCCAGCCGTCGGCTCCGATCAGCGCCCGCCTCAGCGATCGATCCAGCCCGCCACCAGCCCGTTGGCACATCGGAACGGCGCGCCGTAGCCTCGCCGCAGCACCGCTTCGACCGAGCAGGCTCGCCAGCTGTTCCAGCGACCGACGCGCTCGAAACAGGCAAGGCGCGTCAGGCCGAGGGTGCCCTGCGCCAGGGCGTCGTCGAGCGCCGGGTTGGAGTCGATCGGGAAGGTGACGAACAGGCGGCCGCCGGGCGCGAGCAGGCTCTCGAGGTGCCGGAGCGCGTCGAGAGCCTTCGCCGAGCGCGCCTC
>JBCBCF010000027.1:0-24989 GCA_038530905.1 Acidobacteriota bacterium | reverse complement strand
GACCTCGATGCAGGCTCCGCCGAACTGCGCCTCCGCTTCAGGAGCGACGCCAAGACCCACGATGGTGAGTGCAAAAAGTAAAGGAGCAGCGGGAGAACTTCGGGCGATCTTTCGAAACATGGGAACCTCTCCTGAACGATCGACAGCAATCGGCGGCCGGCTCGGCCGTCCTCTTCGAAGGCGGACATCGGTCTAGAAACGACGGACCCTGTCGGCGGTCTCAGACGCCGAGGCGCCGGCGCTTCTCCAGCACCCGCCGCGCGAAAAGGCGCTCTTTTGCCTGCCAAATCAGGCTCCGACCTGGGCATCGAGGCGTCTCTTGAACGCTGGATCTTGCGCTCCTGGCCGGCAGCCCGGCCGCCGCTTCGATCAAGATCGGAACTCTGATGCGACCCCCTGGCCGTTCAGAGCCTGCTTCGGGCGCACGCGGTATGGTTGAGAACGCCTCATCCTACTGCCTTGGTTTCGTCGCCCCGTCCACGCCACGCCGATGGAGCCCAACCGACCGCTTCGCGCCAGACTCAGCCGGCGCCCGAAACGCCTGCAGGTGTTTCTCGTGGCATCGGCACTCGGGTCGATCCCCTGTCTCGGATCGGCCGAAGGCGCTCAGCCACCTTCTCCGTTCGAGCCGTGCCTGGCCGCCTATGCCGAGGCGCCGCGGCGGCCCGAGCCATACGAATGCCTCGTCGATACCGCACGCGCCACCGGCCGACTCGCCGAAGCCGAACGGATCCTGTGGTCGGCGATCGCGGACCATCCGGAGCTTCCGTGGCCGCGGCGAGAGCTTGCCGACCTGAGATGGCGCGATCCCTCTCCAGACGTCGACGAGCTCTACGAAGCCGCCGCTCGACTCGCGGCTCCGATCGACCCGCGGGAAGGTTGGAAGATCGAGATTCAGCTCGCCGATCGCTCTCGACGCCTCGGTCGGCCCTCCGACGCGCTCGAGCGGCTTTTCGACCTCGAAACCCGCGTCGCCGATCACCCGGCAGTGCGTGCCGAAGTTGAGATTTACAAGGCGCGCGCACGGCTAGCACTCGGTCGCGATCTCGGCATCGCCGCGGACACGCTGCGCGGACTGGATCGCTCCCTCCTGACCACCACCACCGCGTCACCTTTCTGGAATGTCTTCTCGGAAGTGCATCGGGCGCTTGGCCGCAGCGAGGACGCGGCGTTTGGATTCCGCAATGCTCTCGAGATCGCCCAACAACGGGACGATCGGATGCGCGCCGCGAGCGCCCGGCTGAACCTGGCCGTGGCGCAGCTCGACACCGGTACCGTCGATCGTCAGTCCTTGATCGATCTCGTCCGCGAGGCAGCGAGCGACGCGCAGGCTGCCGGCCGTTGGGACATCGCCTCGTATGCCATGCGGCTTCTCACGCGGCTGGACGACGATCCGAACACGATCGACGTCGCCCTCGACCGATGCCTGGAGTTCGCTGAACAGAGCCGGCGCGACGGTCCTCGAGTGCGCTGCCTGCTGTCCCGCGCAGTTCATCAAGCGATCGACGACCGCGACGCAAGCCGGCGTGACGTCGCGACGGTCCATCGGCTTGTGCTCGAAGATGTCATCGCCACCGGACGCTGGGACACGTTTCGCGCCCTCTGGCCCGATGTTCTGCTGATCGACCAGGCGACGCGACCGCTGGGCGCCGTCGGCGCGAGCACCGAGCGTCTCTTCGACCTCGTCGACGCGCTGCGGCACCTGCAAACCGCCGAGGCGGACCGCCCTGGCTGGCTCTCGACCTGGGCCGATGCCTACCGGCTCTATGCCGGCGGGCTGCTGTCGGACGTTTTCTTGACGCTCAGCAACGAGGAGGCGACGGCCGACTGGCGTCGTCGAACACGGCCTCCGGAGCGGCGGACGGCTGTCGAGGTTCCGCGGACAAGCACCGCGTGGGAGCAGGTCGGGCGGGCGCTGAGGGCGCTCGAGCGCCTGCGCGCCCGCTCGCTGGCTGACGCTGCCCTTGCGTCGGGCGCAGTGGCGAGACCGACCGCGGCGACGCCAGCGATCGAGGAGCTGCGCGATGTGCTGGAGCGCAGGGTTCTCGCGAGCTCCCGTCTTTTTCTCGATCTCGAGGACACGGAGCGGGCCGAGGTCGAGGCGAGCCTCGCCTCGCTCGCCGTCGACGAGGAGCAAGCCTGGCGACACGTTGCGGCGGAGGCCCCCTCCTGGGCTGCCGCACGCGCGACGCCAGAGATCTCGCTCGGCCGGCTCCAGCAGGCAGTCGCCGACAACGAAGCGCTGATCGTCCTTCTGCATGCGCGATGGCGCAACGTCTACGATGAGTTCGATGGCGGCTCGTGGGCCCTCGCGGTGCTGCGCGAGCGGGTGCTGCTGGCACCGGTCCCGGCTGGGCCGCATCTGCAAGCTGCCGAGGCGGTGCTCGATCCCGGCCGGCTCGATGGCGCTCGGCGCCAACGGCTGACCGAGATGGTCTTCGGCGACCTCCTCGCCTCGCTCGGCCCCGACATCCGCCGTGTCGTGATCGTGCCGGACGGAGCGGCCCATCGGCTGCCGTTGGCGGCGCTCGCCGCCGACGCTCGATCAACGCAAGACGAGGGCTTTCTTTCGGATCGATTCGAGGTCAGCGTCGCGCCGTCGCTCACGCTCTGGCGCGCCTGGCGCGGTCGACCGGCGAACGCGCGGGCATCGGCGCTCGTCGCAATGGCCGATCCGCCGCCGCCGCAAGACCATCCCGAGCCGTCGACGGCCCGCTGGCTCGCGTCCCATCGCGCGTCACTCGTGCCCCTTCCCGCCGCCCGTCGCGAGGCCGCACAGGCGCAGCGGCGACTCGGCGGCCTCGTGGCGATGGGTGACGAGGCAACCGAGGCCCAACTCGAGCGGCTGGTCGCCGAGCACACACCGACCGTGGTCCACCTCGCTGCCCACGCCCTGGCCGACCTGGAGGACCCACAGCGTTCGGCCGTCGTTCTGGCGGCGGACGAAACCGACGACGGCCTTCTGCAGCCTGCCGAAATCGGCGCCCTCGACCTGCGCGACGCGGTGGTCGTGCTATCGACCTGCGATAGCGCCCGCGGCGCGATCCTGCGCGGCGAAGGTGTGCTGAGCCTGGCCCGACCGTTCTTCCAGGCCGGAGCACGCAGCGTTGTGGCGAGCGTCGCTCCGGTCCCGGATCGCGCAACCGCCGCGCTCTTCGATCGCTTCTACGCCGAGCTGGCCGACGGCGCCTCGGTGGCCGGCGCGCTGACCCAAGCTCAGCGGACTCGCGACGAGGGAGCGCCACCGGCTGACTGGGCGCATTTCGTGGTGGTGGGCGACGGCGCCTTCACGCCCTTCACCGACGGTGCGGCCGGTGCGAAGCCAAACCGCGACGCGATGTGGACCGGAGGTGCCGCGCTTCTCGCCCTCGGCGCCGCGCTCGGCCTCGGAACGATCTGGCGCCGGCGGCAGCAAGAGAGCGGCTAAAGCTCCGCGGCGACGATCTCGGACTCGAACGTCGAGCGCGTCGGCGTGCCGGCGACCGCTCCTCCGACCGACCACAGCAGTCGATCGCCGGGCTGCAGGCGTGCGAGCACCTCGTCGGGAAGACGCAGCTCCATCGCTTCCACCGCCGGCCGGGAAAGCAACGGCTCGAAGGTGTCGGTCGTGACGACGACGCGAAATGGCCCGGCAGCCTCCGGCGCCTGCCAGCGCAAGACCGGATCGGCGAGCGACAGCATCGCACCGTCGGATGCGACGATCGAGGTCGCGACATCGCCGCGCATCACGTCTTGAGACGGCGTGCCGCCGCGCTCCATCAGCACCCCGAGACCCAGCGCCAGGGCCAGGAGCGCCGCGAGAGCCGCTCCCCACATCGGCACGCGGCGGGAGGGCCGCACCGGACGCTCGAAGGCAACCACGTCGCCGGCCGATTGAGTGGGCGACGCCGTTTCGGCCCGCGCGGCCTCCTGCAGCTCGACCGCCAGCCGCCAGGCCAGCGCGTCGTCCGGATTGTCGATCGCTCGCTGCGCCAGCTCGGCGGTCTCCTCGGCCTCGAGCTCGCCAGCCGCGGCAGCCCACAGCCGGTCGGGATCGGTCGCCGCGCCGATGTCGCCCTTGGGCTCTACCAAGGCAAGGCGCCATGCCTCGATCTCGCCTCGACGCTCTCCGTCGATCGCCGCCACCGCGTCGCCGGGCGTCCTTCTGTCTTTGGCGGTCACCGTGTCGTTGGGCGCCAGCGGGTCGTCGGCCAACACCGTGTCGTTGGGCGACACCGGGTCGTCCGGCCTCACCGGGTCGTCTGCCGCCTCATGTCGTCTCACCACGATCGAAACCTTTCTCCGCCATGCACCGACGGACATCGGCGAGTCCGCGGTAGATCAAATTCTTCGCCCGCTTCTGATTCCATCCGGTCAGCTCGGCCACCTGGGCGATTCGGTGGCCGAGGAGATGGAAGCTCACGGCGCGTCGTCGATCCGGCAGCAGCGCTTCGACGCAGGCTCGCAGCGCAACGCCGGCTTGTCGATCCGAGGCGCGCCGTTCGGGCCCAGGAGAAGCCGACGCGGGGTCGGGCCGTTCCGGGTCGAGCTCGTGCTCGGGGCGCCGCTGGCGCCGCCTCAGCTCGTCGACGACGGCACTGTGAGCCGCCCTCCAGAGGTAAGACGCTCGCAAGGTCTCGGTGGTCTCACGCCGACCCACGGCATCGACCACGCGCAGCAGCGCGTTCTGGACCAAATCCTCGGAGTCGTCGGCCAGAGAGCGGGGACACAATCGACGGACGGCGCGGACCAGCTCGCGGCGCATGGCCTGCAGCTCCGCCTCGGTCGGCGGCATCGACGCGGCGAAGCCGGTCACGGTGCGAACGCGGCAGAGAGCGCTCCGCCGCGGCGGGACGAACATGGGCGGAGAAACACCCGCAAAGGCTAGCACGCAGGCGCTTTGTGCGCGCCGCGCAGAACCGACGGGTGCCTTAGGCGCGCAGGCTCTCCCGCACCATGTCGGCGGTGACGAGAAGCCTCTGACGCCCGTCGCCGAGGCTCTCGAGGCGATCCTCGCGCTCCGGGTCGAATTCGAACGGCGTCACCACCTCGCCGAAGATTGGCCGCAGGGCGCGCGCTCCGGTTCGACTGTCGCGCTGAGCTTCCTCGGCGATGAGCGCAGCCGCGAGGTCTTCGATCTCGAGAGCGATGCCAAGCACGTCGAAGAAGCGCTTCGACCGCAGGTAGGGTGAGTCGTAGGAGCGCAGGAGGATCTCCTGCAGCGTCTCAAAGCCCAGTTCCCTCAGCAAGACCACATTGTCGAACCGCGCCATGAACTGGGGCACCATGCCGAAATCGAAGAGATCGCCCGGCTTCAGGTAGTCGGAGAGCGAGAAGTGCGTCTGCATCTTCACGCGGCCTTCGGCGGTGCGGACCGTCCGCGTCTTGAGCTTCTCGCCGCTGCCCGGCTTGAGCACGCGGTTGTAGACCAGATCGTAGAGACCCTCGAACGCACCGCCGCAGATGAACATCATGCGACCGGTGTCGATCTCGAGGGTGATGTCGCGATCCTCGCCGTCGACCCAGGCGTGGGTGGAGTGGGCCAGGCGCTCGCCTTCCATCAGGGTCAGGAGGCCCTGCTGCAGGACGACACCGATCGGATTGGGCTTGCCCGCCACGATCGACGACATCTTGTCGATCTCGTCGATGCAGATCGTCGCGCGCTCAAACGCCTCTTTGATCTGCTCGGGAGGGGCCTGAGGTCCGACAATCGCCCGCACCCGCTGCTCGACGGCGGCGAACAAGCGTTCCGGCTGGAACTCCATGCGCTCAGCGTCGACCAGCAGGTTGGCGTTGATGATCGTCACGGCGCGGAACGGCTGATACTCGGTGACGTCGTGGTAGAGCCGCTGAATGTTGTTCATGATGGTCGTCTTGCCGGTGCCGGAGTTGCCGACCATCAAGATGTTGCCCGGGACTTTGCCGGTCGTGTGCTTGTAGATCGCCACCGCCACGAAGCGCAAGGCTCGATCCTGGCCGAGCACGCCCTGGCGAAGCTGCTGGTAGATCCAGGGCGGCCGCAGCTCGCGGATCGGTCGCAGCGTCGACGCGTCGACGGCGGACGGGGAAACGACGGGCTGCGCGGCAACGGGCTGATCGAGACCTGGCATGGAGGCTCCGAACGGTCGGGCGAGAGAGCGAGGGCGGCCGGCAGGCGCCGGCTGAGGGAGGTCGAGAGACCCGGCGGCGAGGAGAGACGCGCCCACCGAGACGACGTCCAGCGAACAGCGGACCGCTCAAGCTTACGAGCCCACCGGGGTGAGCGTCCAACGGCCCGCGGGCACTGGTCAGCAAGCCCAGGCAAGCAGGCACTGCACGCGGGAACCGGCGAGCAAGCACTGCCAAACGGTCTTTGGTAGGCTCGCCGTCCTCCACGAT
Organism: Acidobacteriota bacterium; assembly: GCA_038530905.1. Lineage (GTDB taxonomy): Bacteria > Acidobacteriota > Thermoanaerobaculia > Multivoradales > J023 > JAUIJL01. The sequence goes on along the minus strand of JBCBCF010000027.1, from coordinate 18,632 downwards.
GCCTAGATTTCTCGCGCGCTGCGTCCTGCTGCCGTCGATCGTCGCCGCGCTGGCCGCGGCGTCCGTCGCCGTCGCCGAGCCCCCGTCCGGCTCGCTGCCGGGTGCCGTTCGGCTGCTTGAGAGCGGTCGCGATGTCACAGCGGCCGAAGCGCGACACACCGTCGTCTGGCTCGAGACTGCCACCGCCGTCGAAAGCCCGGAGCCGACAGGCCAGCCGCTTCAGATGACGACCGTACGCAAGCAATTTCTTCCGCGGGTTCTCGCGGCGCCGGTCGGTAGCGAGGTCGCCTTCCCCAACCAAGATCCGATCCTTCACAACGTCTTCTCCGTCGATCGCGCGAACCGTTTCGACGTCGGTCTCTACGGCTCCGGAGAGTCGGAGAGCACGACCTTCACGTCGGAAGGCGTGGTCCCGGTCTTCTGCAACGTCCACCACGACATGATCGGCTACGTCGTGGTGCTCGACACTCCGTTCTATGCCGCTCCAGGTCGCGACGGCAGCTTCCGCTTCGACGGCGTGCCACCCGGCCCTGCCAAGCTCACCGTGTGGCACGAACGAGCCAAAGCACGCACGCTCAACGTGACGGTGCCGCTGATCGGCTCGCTCACGGTCGACCTCGAGATCTCCAAACCGAGGGTCCCTCGTCATCGCAACAAATTCGGCAAACCGTATTCTCGTAAGCGCCGTGGCCGCGCCTACTGATTCCACGAGCTCGACCGACGGCGGCTCCGGCTCGATCGTCTCGCGCCTGTTCCAGCCGGGACTCTCGCGCCAGCTCTTCTTCCTGGTTCTCGGTCTGGTGGCCTTGGCCGTCGGCGCGGCGGTCCTGGTCACCCAGCTGATCGGGAGCGAGGTGGCGTCGACCGCGGTGCGCGACGACGTCCGCCACTCGGTCGAGGTGCGCTCGAGCCTCATCGGCGCCCGCATCGACCAGCTGTTCGAAAGCACCGCCAACATCGCCCAAGAACCGGCGATCACGTCGTATTTGCTCGAAGCGATCGCGTCGAACAATCCGTTGTCGCTGACCGACCAGCTGGAAGAACGACAGCGCGAGCTGGCCTTCGATTTCGCCTTGGTCCTCGACGCCGACGGTCGGCTCCTGGTCGACACTCAGCGTGGCGTCGTTCAGCAAGAAGAGACCTTCCAATCGCCGCTTCTCGTCGACGCACTCGAGTCGGAGACCTACACCGCACGCGGGCTGTGGGACTTTCGCGACGGCCTGCACTACGCGGCGCTGGTTCCGCTGTCGACCGGTTCGGTGCTGCAGGGCTATCTGCTGACGGCCTTCACCATCGACGACGCCGAGGCCGCTCGACTACAGGAGGCGGTCGGTGCCGAGGTGGTCTTCTTGCGGGCCGCCGACACCGGCGGCCTCGAGCCGGTCGCCAGTTCGATGGGCACCGACGTGGCGCGGACGATCGGAGCGCGCCTGGACCCGCAGGCGGTCCTGGATGCGGAAGACCTGGCCATCGAGGACGAAGATGCGCCGCCGCCGATCGTCCAGGCGACGGTTGACGGGCGAGACCTGCTCGTCAGCCCGCGGACGCTGCGCGACGCCAACTGGCAGCCGATCGGCATCGTCGCCAACGTCGGGTCGGTGGCCGAAGCGATGGCGCCCTTTCGCACCATCAGCAGCGCGCTCGGTGGCGTCGGCCTGCTGGCGATTCTGCTCGCCGCGATCGCGTCGCTGATCCTGCCTCACCGCTTGCTGGCGCCGATTCGGCGATTGACGGCGGCCACCGAAGCCGCCGCGGCCGGTGATTACCGCACCTCGATCGAGGCCACGGATCGCCCGGACGAGGTCGGTCGGTTGGCACGCTCGTTCTCGACGCTGCTCTCCGACCTGCGCGAGAAGAACGACATGCAGCTCTACCTGACCGAGCTGACGCGCACGATGCCGGAGCAGGAAGTCGGCTCGCCAACCCTGCACGCTCATCCGCCGAGTCTCGCGCGCAAGGCTCTTCTGGGCATCCAGCTGCGCGTCGATCGGCGGGCCTCGTTCTCCGCCGAGCAGGCGCTCGGCCGCCTCGAGCAGGACTTGCGGCGGCTGGCGCGCGCCGTGGTTCAGCAGAACGGACGCGCCGATCATGCGGTCGGACATCGCCTGCTGGCGCTCTTCGACGAACCTCGGGGCACTTCACGGGCGCTGTCGGCGATGGCCGAGATCGTCGCCGACACCGAAGGCGTCGACATGGTGGCCGCTCTCGTGGCTGGCGATGTGGCCAGCGGCACGATTTCTTGGAGCGGGCCGCCGATGCCGGCTGTGACCGGACCGCCGGTGGATCTCGTCGAGGCACTCCTGCGCATCGGACGCGTCGGCACGGTTCTCGTGTCGGCAGAAGCACGCGCTGCGCTCGGCGACAGCCTCGGCGATCTGCAGCAGTCGCTGCGGGCTCACACGTCGAGCGTTGTTGACGACACCTTCTACTCGCTTGATTTCGAGGTCGTCGCGCGCTTCGCGCAGCCGGACCTGACGGCGACGGTCGATCTGACCCGCCACGCGTCGACGCCCGCAACCTTCTCGACCGGTGCGACCGGTCATCTCACGCTCGCTTCCCTCGGGCCCGGCCAGGTGCTCGGCGGGCGCTTCGAGCTGCTGTCGGAGCTCGGCGCCGGCGGCATGGGCATCGTCTTCAAGGCCCGCGATCGTCGCCTGGACGAGCTGGTGGCGCTCAAGATGCTCAAGCACGAGAGCTTCGACAACGAGGAGCCGCTCGACCAGCTCAAGGATGAGCTGCGGCTGGCGCGCAAGATCACACACCCCAATGTCTTGCGCACCTTCGACTTCGGCGAGGCGGACGGCATGCCGTTCATCTCGATGGAGTTCGTTCGCGGCGTCACGCTCAAGCGGATGCTCAAGGCCAGCGACCGCCTGCCGCTGTCGGCCGGCCTGCACATGGCGCGTCAGCTCTGCCGTGGTCTTGCCGCAGCGCACGAGCAGAAGGTCCTGCACCGTGACATCAAGCCCGAGAACATGATTCTCGACCCGACCGGCAACGTGAAACTGATGGACTTCGGCATCGCGAAGCCGATCGAGCGCTCGGCCGCCGGACGCGCCACGCAGGGGGCGTCGATCGTCGGAACTCCGTACTATCTGGCTCCCGAACAGCTCGAAGGCCTCGAGCCCGACGAGCGAGCCGACATCTATGCCTGCGGCGTGGTGCTCTACGAGATCTTCACCGGACGGCTGCCGCTGCCCGCGGACGGCACCCTGATGCAGATCGTCCAGCGAAAGATGAACGAAGACCCCGTGCCGCCGTCTGATCAATGGCCCGAGATCCCGCCGCCGCTCGAGGCGCTCATCATGCGGTGCCTGGCCCGCCAGCCCGCGGACCGCTATGCCTCGGTCGACGCCCTCTTGCAGGATCTCGAGGCGCTGCGGGCGTGAGTCGCGCCGATTCGCTCGCCCTGTCGCACCACCGTGCCGTCTAGGAGCCCTGCCATGTCTCGATCGGTCGGACGCTCGTTGCTCCTCGCGCTGATCTGCTGGTGTCTCGCGACGCCGTTGGCCGCCCAGGACGACGCCGAGCTCGGCTGGTCGAATCGGGCCGAATTGGGCTACGTGGCGACGGACGGCAACGCCGAAGCGTCGAGCCTCGGCCTCGATGCAACCTCGACCTACGCCTGGCCGGACCGCTCCCTCGAGCTGCGCCTCGCCGGTCTCCGCGCCGACTCGACGACGGTCACGCGCACCGCGGTCGGCACGCCCGACAATTTCTCGGTCAACGAGGAGTCGGACACCGAGGTGACCGCCGAGAACTACTTCGCCCAGCTTCGATTCGATCGCGACCTCACCGACGACTTCTACGTCTACGGTTCGGGAAGCTGGGAGCGGGACGAGTTCGCCGGTTTCGATCGCCGGCTGACAGCGGTCGTCGGTGCCGGGCGCGTGTTCTTCGACGTCGAAGATCAACGACTGTTCAAGGCAGACCTCGGCGTCACCTACGTCGATCAGCAGGATCTGGTGGACGCGCCGGGCAGTGACGACGGCGGCTCGGTTGGCCTGCGCGCCACGTCCGAGTGGTTCCGCCGCCTCAGCCCGACAACCACTGTCGGCATGGACCTGATCGTCGACCTCGATCTCGACGACACCTCGGACCTGCGGCTCGACGATCGGCTGTGGGTCGCCGTCCAGATGACGGAGCAACTTGCCCTCAAGGTCAGCCTGCGGCTGAAGTACGACGCCGAGCCGTCGTTCGAGAGTGTGCCGCTCACCTCCCCAGCGGGCGACCTGCTCGACGACTCCGTCTTCGTTCAGCTCGACGAGCTCGACAGCATCTTCAACGTCGCGCTCGTCGTCGATTTCTGAGCGCCACGCGGCTTAGCAACGCGCCGCGACCTGCAGTTGGCGGAGCGAACCGTCGACCGGAGCTCGATGTCGCGCGCCAGCTCGAGAGCGGTCGCGGTGACCAAAACGAAAGAGCCCGCCGAGATCGGCGGGCTCTTTCGATTCCGACTGGCCGGTTCAGATCAGCCGACGATCTCAAGCAGCTCGACCTCGAACTTGAGGGCCGCACCCGGTCCGATCTGCGCGCCGGCGCCGCGCTCGCCGTAGGCGATCTCCGACGGGCAGACCAGCACGGCTTTGCCGCCGACCTTCATCCGCTGAACCCCCTCGGTCCAGCAGGCGATGACTCGATTGAGCGGGAACGTGGCCGGTTGCCCACGGTCCACCGAGCTGTCGAAGACCGTGCCGTCGCGCAGCGTGCCATGGTAGTGCACCTTCACCGTGTCCGTGGCTGCCGGGCTCGGGCCGTCGCCCGCCACCAGCTCGGTATAAATCAGGCCGGTGTCGGTGACGACAACGCCCTCTTTAGCCGCCTCGGCGTCGAGGAAGGCCTGCGCCTCGCTCGACTCTGCAGACGCCCTCTGCGACGCGCGAGCCTGAGCGACCGTTTGCAACTTAGCGGTCTCGGCCGACATGTCGACCTTCGCTTCACGACCGAGTGCGCCATCTTCGAAACCGCGCTTGACGGCCTCAATCTCGTCTTCGGTGAGGGCGAACGGCGCCGCCTGGTTGGCGAGGGCGTAGCCCAGGGCATAGAGAGTGTCATCGGTCATGGCGGCTCCTGAATCGGCGGAGGTCTCCTCCGCGACCAGCGCGGGCTCGGACGAGCACGCGACGAAGCCGCCGACGAGAAGCACGGTGATGAAGATCGAGCGCAGGGACATGGTGTTTCCTCGGGACGTTGACGAAGAGCGGCGAGGGTAGCAGTCGCACCAGCGGATGTCGAAGGCCCGAGAATGACCGGCCGAACCTCTCAGGGCACTCGACGTAGAATGCAGCAACGTCGCTCGCACGCGTCGCCCGCCATCCCCCGAGAGGTCGTCGTCCGACGATCGTCGTCCGGCAGCTCTCCCTTTGTCGCTTCGCCACCAGCTGCCGGCTCCCGGGCTTCGTGCCCCGTCACTTTTCCAGAGGTCCGTGTTCATGCCTGCGATCGCTCGCCTGCGTCTGTCGCTCCAGATCCTCGTCGTCCTCGCCCTGGCGACCTCCCCGGCTTTGGCCGCCGACGGCGACCGCCTCCTTCTCTATCCCGACATCCATCGCGACTTCGTCGTCTTCGTGCACGGCGAGGATCTGTGGCGCGCGTCGATCGACGGCGGCGAAGCCCGCCGATTGACCTCTCACGACGGTCAGGAACTCTTCCCCAAGATCTCGCCCGACGGCGAATGGATCGCTTTCACGGCCGAGTATTCCGGCGCGCGCCAGGTTTGGATCATCCCGTCGGTCGGCGGCACACCGCGACAGCTCACCTTTTACACGGACGTCGGCACCATGCCTCCCCGTGGCGGCAGCGACGCCTGGGTCCTCGGCTGGACGCCCGACGGCAAGATTCTCGTGCGGATGAACCGTACGCCGTGGGGCCAGCGGATGGGCCGCTACTTTCTGGTCGACCCCGCCGGCGGCCTCGAAAGCCCGCTGCCGATTCCGCACGGCGGCACCGCCTCGTTCTCGGACGACGGTACGCAATTCGCCTACACACCGATCGATCGCGAGTTCCGCACCTGGAAGCGCTCGCTCGGCGGCCGCGCGCAGGACATCTGGATCTACGACCTAGAAGCCAACGCGAGCCGACGCGTCACCGAGTTTCGCGGCACTGACAACTTCCCGATGTGGTCGGGCGACACGCTCTACTTCGTATCCGACCGCGACTACACCGCCAACCTCTTCGCCCTTCCGGCCGTCGGCGGCGAGGCGCGCCGCGTCACGGATCATGACGTCTGGGACGTGCTGTGGCCGAGCCTCGGGCCGGAAGCGATCGTCTACGTGGCGGGTGGCGATCTGCACCGCTTCGACCTCGGCAGCCAGGAGGTCCAAACGCTCGACATCGAGGTCCGCGGAGACCGCGCCGCCTCCGTGCCTCACTTCGACGAAATCGCCAACAACGTCTCCGGCGCCACGCTCTCGCCCTCCGGCGCGCGCATGCTGTTCTCGGGCCGCGGCGAATTGGTGACGGTGCCGGCCGAACGTGGCTCGCCGCGCGTGCTCACTCGCACACCGGGGACCCGCGAGCACTCGCCAGCCTGGTCTCCCGACGGCAAGTGGATCGCCTACCTCTCAGATGCAACCGGCGAGTACGAGGTGTACCTGCGGCGCGCCGACGGCACCGGCACGCCGCGCCAGCTCACCTCGGACGGGCGACCATGGACCTACACGCCGATCTGGAGCGGTGATTCGAAGCGGCTCGCCTTCGCCGATCGCTCGCGGCGCCTCTGGGTGATGGACGTCGAAGGTGGCGCACCGGTCGAGGTCGATCGAGGCTTCCGCGGCGACATCCGTGCCTATCGCTTCTCGCCCGACGGCCGCTGGCTGGTGTTCGAGAACGTCCGCGACGACACGCGCCTCGTCGGCCTGTCGCTTTTCGATGTCGACGAGCAGACGCTGCATCGCCTCGGCGACGGCCTGACCAACGACTACCAGCCGGCGTGGAGCGCCGACGGCCGGTCGCTCTTCTTCGTCTCGGACCGCGACTTCAATCTTCGTTTCTCGGGCTTCGAGTTCAACTACATCTACGACAACCCGTCGCGCGTCTATGTCGCCACCCTAGACCCGGAGGCGGGCGCCTTCTTCGAGCCTCGCTCCGACGAAGAGACCTCCGCCGAAGACAGCGATGAGTCGGACGACGGCTCGAATGCGAAGGACGAGGCGGCGAACGGCAAGTCCGACGACGCGTCGGAGGCCGTAACGATCGACCCGGCGCTCTTCGAGTCGCGCATCGAGGTGTTCCCTGGCCTCGACCCGGCGAACTACAGCCAGCTCGCCGCCAACGACTCGGGCCTCTTCCTCCTCGAAACGGGCGACTCCGTCGCCCGCCTCCATCGCTACGACCTCGAGGAGCGCAAGGCCGAGAAGGTGGCCGGCGGCGTCCTCGGCTACGAGCTGTCGGCAAACGGAGAGAAGATCCTCTACCTGTCGCGCCAGCAGAACTACCACGTCATCGCCGCGCGCGCCGGCGCTGGCGAGGGCGGCGCCGGGCGCCTCGACCTCTCCGGCGTGCGTCTCAAGATCGAGCCCGAAGCAGAATGGCGCCAGATCTTCGACGATGCGTGGCGCCTGACGCGCGACTATTTCTACGACCCGAACATGCACGGCATGGACTGGCAGGCGATCGGCGATCGATACCGCGAGCTGGTGCCGCGGATTGCCCATCGCTCCGAGCTCGACTTCATCCTCGGCGAGATGATCTCCGAGCTCGGCGCCGGGCATCTCTACGTGCAGTCGGGCGAGATGGAGCGACAGCCGAGAGTGGTCGGCGGCAAGCTCGGCGCCGAGTTGGCGGCCGATCCGTCAGGCTTCTATCGCATCGAGCGCATCCTCTCGGGCGAAAATTGGACGGCCGACTCACGGTCGCCGTTCGAGCAGCCGGGGGTCGACGTCGAAGAGGGCGACTTCCTGATCTCGATCGACGGCGAGCCACTCACCACCGACGACAACCCCTATCGTCTGCTCGAAGGCAAGGCCAACGCGCTGGTGACGCTCGAGGTCAGCGATCGGCCGCAGAGCGAGGGTGCTCGCGAAGTGATCGTTCGCACGATCGGCAGCGAGACGAATCTGCGCTACATCGATTGGGTCAAGAGCCGCCTTGCGCTGGTCGACCGGCTGTCCGACGGCAAGGTCGGCTACATCCATCTGCCCAACACGGCCTTCGCCGGCAACCGCATGCTGCAGAAGCTCTTCTACAGCCAGTCGAATAAGGACGCCCTGATCGTCGACGATCGCTACAACGGCGGCGGCTTCATTCCGGACCGCATGATCGAGATGCTCGAGCGCACGCCGCTCGCACGCTGGGCCATGCGGGACATCGACGCCATGCGCACACCCGGCTTCGCGCACGACGGCCCGAAGGTCATGTTGATGAACGGCTACTCGTCGTCGGGCGGCGACGCACTGCCCTACTTCTTCCGCAAGAAGGGTCTCGGCAAGCTGATCGGCACGCGCACCTGGGGTGGCCTGATCGGCCTCAACGGTAATCCGGGATTCCTCGACGGCGGCAGTCTGGCGATCCCGACCTTCCGGATCTACGACGAAACCGGAGCCTGGATCATCGAGAACGAGGGCGTCGAGCCGGATCTCGAGGTCTTCGACGTCGCCGAGCGCTTCGACGAGACCGGCGATCCGTCGATCGAAACGGCCGTCGATCTGCTGCTCGAGGATCTTGCCGCTTCGCCGCGGGCCATGGTCGAGCCGCCTGCGGCGCCGAATCTCTCTCGCGAAGCACTCGGCGGCCGTCTGCAGGCCCCCTGATCCGGGGCTGGCCCGGAGCGCGCTGGCCAAAAAAAAGGGCGCCGCTCGACTTTCGTCGAGGGCGCAGCGTCGTTCACCCTCCTCTCACGCAACAGCGCGGGGGGAGGGGCCACGACGGCGGCAAAAAGTTGACCCGATCTTGGCCGAAGCTTTAGCGCTCTGCGCCGAAGACCTGCACCCAGAGAATGTCGAACTCGCCGCCTGCGACCGGCCCGTACGCCAAGCCGACGCCGGTGTCGCGAACGTCCGGGCGCAGGATGTTGGCGCGATGATCGGGACTCGCCATCCAGCCCTCGACCGCCTCTTCCGGCGTCGGGTGGCCGCTGGCGAGGTTCTCTGCGACTAGGCGCGGCCGGTAGCCAGCGGCGCGGGCGCGGTCGAGGACCGTTGCTCCCTGCGGATCGACGTGATCGAAGAAGCCGCGGGCGAGCATGTCGTCGGCGTGGCGCTGGGCGGCGGTTTCGAGATCCACGTCGCGGCCGAGCGGGCCGAGCCCATGGCGACGGCGTTCGCCGTCGACGAGCTGAAGAACGCGATCCCTCACGCCCGCCACGTCCTGCAGAGCCCGCGTCTCGGCGGCGCCCTGACCGCGAGCGGAGACGGCGGCGAGGACCAGATAGCCGATATCGCCCCCGAACGCGGCCGCGCCGACACCAAGATCGTGCAGAGCAGGATCAGAGAAGTCGTCGAGCGCGTGCGGCGACTGCGCGAGCCAGGCGCGCAGCACCGCGTCCGCCGACCCGTTCGCCTGCACGAAGCCAAGGGAGATCGTGCGCGCCTGGTAGCCGCGAGTGGCGAGTGCCTCGCGGATCGGCCCAAGCTCAACGGCATCCCGGACGCGCGAGGGATCGCCGCCGGCGCCAGCGAGCGCTCGATCGGCGACCGAGCTGAGCGGCTCCGACGCCTGGAGCGGTCGGCTCCCCTGCGCCCGCCGGCCGGCATTGACGACCTCGAGCAGGCGGTCGCCGAACGTGGCTGCCTCCTCGAGGACGTCGGCGAGCGGCCGACGCGAAGCGATGGCGTCAGAACGCTCGTCGACGTCGACAACCCGCCCGCCGCCGTGCTCGACGACCGGCGGTGCCTCGTCGGCGGCAGAGGTCGATGGGCCGCAGCCGAAGACGGCCGCGCACACGAGAAGCCCGACCGCGACCGCACACGGTGAGGGCCACGCGGTGACGGGCGGGTTCACGGCGGCGGGATCAGGAGTACTGGATGAACCCCGGCGCCAGGATGTGATCCGGATCGAATTTGGCCTTCGCCTCCTGGATCATCGCCCAGGTCTCCTCGCCGAAGTGCTCCTTCCACTCCTCGACGGTCGAGAAGGTGACGTAGCCGGAGAGGTAGCGCTTGCCGCCGTAGCCGATCGATAGCTTCGAGACCATGTCGAGCTGCTCGAGCGCCATGTCGAGATACTCCTCTGGAACCGCCGGCAGGATGCCCCATCCCATGACGAAATCACCTCCCGGATGCTTGAAGAGCGGCACGTTCGACGTGCTGCCGCGCGACGGCCAGAGCAGGATGTGACCAGCCGGCCCCAGCGACTGCGGAGGCAGGTTGTCGAGGGCGAACTCGATGAACTCCTGCGCCTTGTCCCACGGCAGGACGGTCTCGACCCAGGGATGCGGCATCTGCCAGTTGCCCGACATATGCCAGATCTCGAACACGGGCAGCAGGCGATTGCAGAACTCGAGCTGGGTGTACTCGTCGGTCCGCAGGTGCTTGTGGTGCTGCATGCCCTCGAGCAGCGCGGCGTCGTCCGGATCCTCGCCCTCGTCGTACTCGACGGTGAGAAACATCGGATAGGTCCAATAGGCGTAGAGCTGAGCGCCCTCGCGCAGCTTCAGACCCTCGCCGATCCGCTTCATGAAGATCGGACACGGTGCGCAGCGCGACTCGAGCGTGTGGAAGCGGTTGTCTTCCGGATCCATCACTTTCTCGGCGTCCTTCATGAACACGCCGAGATCGTCGTAGAGCAGGTGGTACATGCGCACCTTCTGCTTGCACGGACGCAGGCGCATGCGCACTCGGGTGATGATGCCGAACTGCGAAAGGCCGCAGCGCGCGACGTTCCAAAGATCCGAGTTCTCATCGGCCGAGGCGCGCAGGATCTCGCCGGTGCCGGTGACCACCTCGATCTCGATGGCGTTGTCGGCCTGAGTGCCGAATCGATAGGAGGCGACGCCGAGTCCGGCGACCGAGGTCGTGCCGCCAAGCGTCACGCCGAGGTTGTTGGTCAGCACCGGAGGCACGTAGCCCATCGGCACCGTCTGCGCGACCAGATCGCGCCAGACGACGCCGGCATCGCACTCCGCCCAGAGCTCATTGATGTTGATCTCGTGGATCGTCTGCATCGACGCCGTGTCGATCACGACGCCGCCATCGGTCGTCGACTGGCCGGTCTGCGTATGGCCCTGACCGCGACCGACGACGTGCAAACCGTGCTCTCGGCAGTAGCGCACGACCTCGGCCACTTCCTGGGCGTTGACGCAGCGGGCGACGGCGCCCGGCAGGCGATGAACGACCTTGCCGAAGTCGGTCTGGAACTGCTCGCGCACCTCGAGATCGAGCACGATGCGGGCGCCGAACGCCTCGGCGAGGCCCTCGATGGCGGAAGAAACTGTTTCGGTGGCGACGCTCATGGGCACTCCTCGGGTCGAAGACGGTCTCTGGCGGATGGTCTCAAGAAGACGATTGGGGCGAAGCGGTCGATGGACGCTGTGTCGGCCGGCGCCTCCTCATCATCGAAGCGGCGGCAACGACGCGTCGCTTGCGGTGGCGGCTGAATCGAACATCGGTCGGCACGAAGAGGGCCACACGACGATTTCCAAAACAGCCTGTCGAACGGATCTAGAGCCGCCACTCGAGCGCGGCGGCGGCGTCAAGCCGTCTCGCGGTCGCTCGCGGTGCTCGGCCCTTCGATCGTCTCGCTCGCTCGACCGCCGTCGGCAGCCAACGCCGCGTCGAGATCGTCGAAAATCCTGAAGAGCGAGGCGATCTGCGCGATGTCCAGGAGCTTGAGAATGCGCTCGGAAGGTGCCACCAGAATCAAACGCCGGTCGCGCTCTCCGAAGCGGCTTAGATAGCCAACGAGTTCGCCGATTCCCGTCGAATCGATGTAGTTGATCGCACTTAGATCGAGCAGCACGTCGCCCTCGTCCCGCTCGAGCGTCCGCTCGAGGCTCTGCGCGAGGAATTCGGCGCTCTGGCCGAGCTTGATGATGCCCTCGACCTTGAGGAGGACGAAGCGGTCCAGACGCTGTTTGTCGATGATCACGGGTGCACTTCGATCGCGAGCGGGCGTCGGCGAGATGTCAGCTTGAAATCCGGCGGCTGCCGGAGGCGCAGATTACCATAGGCAAATGCCGCAGCTTGGCATCCTCTCCGACACTCACGGCCTCCTGCGACAGCAGGTGATCGAGCGCCTCAAAGGCTGCGATCTTCTGCTCCACGCTGGCGATGTCGGCGACCCGGAGGTCCTCGACCACCTCGCCGAGCTGGCGCCGGTGCGCGCCGTCGCCGGCAATGTCGACGCCGGGATCCACGGCCTTGACCGGCTGCCGGCCGTCGCCGACGGCGAGCTCGGCGGCGTGCGCTGGCGCATGACCCATCGGCGCGAGGATGTCGACGACAGCTGGTCGCGCGAGGTCGACCTGATCGTCTTCGGCCACTCGCACCGACCCGAGCTCGCCTGGCACGGACGCTGCCTGCTCCTCAACCCTGGTGCCGTCGGCCGGCGCCGCTTCTCGCTGCCGCTGACCCTCGCCCGAGTGCGCGTGACCGAGGGCCGCGTGCTGCCGGAGATCCTGGCCGTCGAATGATCGGCGCCGCGCCTCAGCCGGCGATCGCCGGCTGGGCGCACTCGGCGAACATGCCTGGGCGATAGTCGGTGATGTAGCCGGTGAAAGCGGAGGCGGCCACGGACAGCGGACTGGCGAGATAGAGCTTGCCCGGCCCCGATCGGCCTTTGTAGTTGCGATTGATCGCCGAGATCGACACCTGCTCGGCATCGTCGGACACGCCCGGCCCGCAGCCGATGCAGGCGCCGCAGCCAGGCTGGATCAGCTGCACTCCCGCCCGCTCGAAGTCTTCGACGAGGCCGTGCGAGCGGGCGTACGCTTCGACGGTCTTCGAGCCGAACTGAATCAAGAAGCTGACGCGCGGGTGGACACCGACGCCGTGCTCCAGCGCTTCGCGCACGACGCGGTGGTAGAAGTCCAAATCGTCGACCTTGCCGGCGGTGCACGAGCCGCCGTAGGCGATATCGATCTCGACCCGTCCGAGATTCTCGATCCATTCACCATTCGTCGGATCGGACGGGATGCCGTGGTCGGGATTGCCCGGATGCGCCACCATCGGGCGCATCGCCGACAGGTCGATCACGTGGATGCCGCCGGCATGCGTCGCGTCTGGATCCGGGGAGACCGCGCGCGCCTGCAGACGGTCGAGGTCGACGCCCGGTCGATGCTTGGTGAGCCAGGCGAACGTGCGTTCGTCGGCTTCGACCACCGCGCCGCGCGCCGAGCATTCAGTGGCCATGTTGGCGAGCGTCGCACGCTCGTCCATCGACAGAGAAGCAAGGCCAGGGCCGCCAAACTCCATCACCCGGTTGAGCGTCTGCTGCGTCCGCGCGAACTCGAGCAGGATGTACAGCATCACGTCTTTGGCCGTGACCTCGGGAAGCAACTCGCCGACCAGCTCGAAACGAATCGACTCCGGGACCTCGACAAAGGTGAAGCCGTTGTAGATCAAGTTGGCGTATTCCGTGGCGCCAACGCCCCAGGCCAGCGCGTTGTTGCAGCCGCCCATGCAGGTATGGCTGTCGGTCGCCTGGATGAAGTCGCCCGGCTCCACCATCTGCTCGCGCGCCACCTCGTGGCAGATCCCCGGTGAAACGCCGTCTCGGGTGAGGAAGTCGCCGACCTCGCTATGCGCTTGGAACTCGCGCTGGAGCAAACGCATCGTCTCGATGTCGCCGAGGAAGCGCGCCATGCGCGGCACCTCGTCGGCGTAAACGAGGTGGTCCTCGAAGGCGGCGAAGCGCCCCGGATTGCGGACCCGGTAGTCCGCACCGTACTCCTGCTGCAGGAAATGATGCACCTGCGCCGAGGTGAAATCGTGGGAATAGCCGCCGTCGACTTCAACCAGCACGGCGTCGCCGGGCTGGAGAAAGCGCGGCCCGTCGCCGACCAGATGGCGGGCGAGGATCTTCTCGGTGAGATTCATCGCCCGCTCCGACGTGCCGTGCGACGGCAGGTCGACGTCGCCCGAGGCGAGCGCCTTGGCAAAAGGAAAGAGCCCTCCATGACGCACGATCTCGCGAGTGATCGGGTCGAGACCGCTACAGAACTCGTCGAGCGCCACGCCCTCACCAGCCTCGAGACGCCGCAACATCGCATGGTCGCCCATCAGCACGCCTTGATTGATGTTGTTGCGCGCGTGGATCGGCGCGAACGACGCGGCGATCGCCAGCCGGATGCCGCTCCACTTCTCGGCCTGCACCGCCGTCTCGCGCGAGCTGCCGGTGCCTTTGCGGAAGCCCGACACGATGACCTCGAAGCCACCGTCGCGCAGCGCGTCAGTCGGAAAGAGGCGCTCGCCGTCGACGATCAGGCCAGCGTATGCATCGCGCGCGATGTCTTCCGGCCGATGGCGGAAGCACACCCAAGCCGGGGTCATGGCGTCGGTGTTGATGTCGTCGAGCAGATCCTCGATCTGGACGTCGGCCATCGAGAGCACAAGCTCTCCGGCCAGCTGGCGTCGGATCAACTCAGGATCCTTCGTCAGGTAGAGAATTCTCTTGCCAGGCGTCAGACGGAACGGATCGGCAGGACGCATCGACGTCTCCTGAAATCGGCGGACTCAGAGCGACGTTTGACGATATCAAGCCATCCAGCGGACCTCTCGTCACTCGCGGGCATCTCTGCTTCCCGACAACCGAGCGGCCGTGGTTGCGCTTCCCGAGGCCGAGGACTAGCCTAGAGCCTGGCCGATCCCATGGACGAATCCCCTCCCCCTCCCAACGTCGACGAGGCGTTCCGCGCCGCGTACGACGAGCTGCAGCGGCTGGCGCGCTATCAGCTCGCGCGCACGCCTGAGCGAATGGTCTCGACCACGAGCCTGGTGCACGAGACGTACTTCCGGCTGCGCGACCGTCAAGGCTCGCCGCTCGTGAGCCGCGAGCATTTCTTCGCCACCGCGGCGACGGCGATGCGGCATTTGCTGATCGATCTCGCCCGCCGTCGGCGAGCGGACAAGCGCGGGGGCGGCGAAAAGCCGCTGTCGCTCGACGAGACGCGCATCGCCATCGAAGAGAAGGCCGAGCAGCTCCTGGTTCTCGAGGACGCCCTCGGCGCGCTGGAAAAAATCGAGCCGCGGCTCGCCAAGCTGGTCGAGCTGCGCTTCTTTGGCGGCTTGTCGGTTGAGGAAACCGCCGAGGTGCTTGGCATCTCCACCCGCACCGTCAAGCGCGACTGGCGCAAGGCGCGCGCGGTGCTCTCGGTGGCGCTGGGCGGCGGAGGCGACGCCGAGGCCCCGCCCGCGGAGGAGTGACGATCGGCGTTCGCCTCGACCAGTTGGATGCGGAGTCGTGGCAACGCCTCGACTCCGCGCTCGACGAGCTGCTCGACCTGCCCGAAGACGAGCGGCCACGCCGCCTCGACGAGCTGGCGGCCGACGATCCGGTGTTCCGGACGCAGCTCGAGGAGCTACTGGAAGCGGATCTGCTCGACGACGAGATGCTCGACAAGTCGGCGGCCGACTGGGCCGTGCAATTCGCCGCCACGCCCAAGCCCGCGCCCGGCAGCCCGGTCGCGCTGGAGCCGCGCCGCGGTCCGCGCGCCGCCGGCGATCGCATCGGCAACTACCGCTTGACCCGCGCGCTGGGCGGCGGCATGGGCAAGGTGTGGGAGGCCGTCTCGACCCTCGGCCCGCCGAAAGAGTCGCTCGATGGCGACCATCCGCCAGAGCGCGTGGCGATCAAATTCCTCGCCTTCGAAGAAGAGTCCGATCCGACGGCACGCGCGCGGCTGGTGCGCGAGGCGCGTCTTATCTCGACCCTCGAGCACCCCTCGCTGCCGAAGGTTCTCGAGCTGCGCGAGCACGGCGACATCCTGGCGCTCGTCGCACCCTTCTATCCGAGCATCACGCTGGCGCGCCGCATCGCCGATGGTCCGCTGTCGGCCGAGGCGGCGCGCACCCTCGCTCGCGAGCTGGCGGGCGCTCTCGAAGTGGCCCACGGCGCCGGCATCGTTCATCGAGATGTCAAGCCGAGCAACGTCTTGCTGCTCGACGAGGGTGGCACCAAGCTGATCGATTTCGGCGTTGCCCGGCTGCGCGACGAGACGGCGCTGACGCAGAGCGACATCACCCTCGGCACGCCGTCCTACATGGCACCCGAGCAGATCCTCGGCCGTGACATCGACGCCCGCACCGACGTTTGGGCGCTCGGTGCCGTCGTGTTCGAGATGCTGACGGGTGCCCAAGCGTTCCAGGGCCCCTACCCGCTCGCCGTTCTCGATGCTGTCGTTCAGCACGAACCGCCGAGCCTGCCTGTTCGCTTTCCCCGCGACCTGCGCCGGGCCGTCGCCCGCGCGCTCATCCGCGACCCCGAGCGGCGCACGCCGGACATGCGGACGTTCGTCGACGAGCTGAGCGGACGCCGCAGGTTCTTCGGCTTTTGAGCGCGGCGCCTTCCGCGCCCTAGCGGTCGTGGGGCCGGCGGGTCATCACCAAGTAGCGGCCGGCAGGGCCGCGGCGGCGGTAGCCGAGAAGGTGGAAGAGCTCGCTGGCGAAGAACACGGTGAGTCGTCGATCCGCGACGAAGGTGTCGGGCAGCTCCGGGTGCCGGCGAACGCCCGGCAGCAGGTGGAGGCCGCGCTGCAGACCGAGGCGCCGCACCAGCGCCGACAGGCTCAGCCAGAGTCGGGCCACCGGCCGCACGATGAAAAATCCATCCTCGCCCTGCGGCTGATAGAGCGGCATGAGAATGCGCCCCGACTCGCACGCGAGGACAGGGCCTCGCCGGTCGCGGGCGAGGATCTCGCCGCCGTGGATGCGCTGGAAGTTCACGTATCCCGGTTCCATGACGAAGTCGTCGCTGGGCAGAACCGGATGGCGGTAGACGACTTCGACCACGTGCGGCAGGCGTGCCGCCTCGCGCTCGAGAAGCTCGCGCCCGACCGAGACTTCCGGTCGCCCTTTTTCGACGACGCCGGCAGACTCCATCGCGACCCAGATGGCCGCCTCCGCTCGGTCGACGCTCGCCGGATCGTCGTGCTGCCCGGCTTCAAAGCCATAGACGCGCATGCCCTGGAGCGCCATGAAGTTGGTGACCGTGCCGGCCAGCTCCTCTTCGAGCCCGACGACCAACGTCGCCGGCTGACGGATGGCAAACGCCCGATTGGGCAGGGTGTCGTCGAGCACCGTGAAGCACGGACCCTGCCCCGAGGTGGTGTGCAGGTCCATGCCGAAGACCTCGCCCGGCGCGTCGGCGAGGACGCGACCGATCTCACGATCCAGCAGTCGGAGCTCGGCGTCCTCGGCCTCGAGCGGCCCCTCGCTGGCGCGCAGCCGCGCGACCCGTTCAGGCGTCCAATGGCGATTGAGATCGTGGCGCAGGAATCGATGCCCCTGCTCGAGCGCCTGGAGATTGCCGCCGAAACCAACGAGCGTGCCGAGCAGTGCGGAGTCGTCGGCGGCGAGGGCAGCGAAGACTCGCTCGAGCGCGAGATAGCCGGATGGTTCGTTGCCGTGAATCCCGCCGAGGACGACCAGCGTCGGCGCGCCTGCTTCTTCGGCCTGCGGGCCGGCAGCGCGACCAATGCGTCGGCGCCAGGCGCGCGGCGCCGCGGCCTGGCGACGGCTGGCGACCGCGGCGCGCGAGTCGAAAGCGGTCGCAGAAGAACCGTCGGCCCGGGCGATTGGCACTGGCGAGCCGGTGGCCGAGAGATCGGCGAGGCGGGTGGCGGAATCGACAGACATGCGCAGCTCCGAGCGAAAATCGAACCCTAGCAGACAGCGCGTCAGCCCCAGGCGGCAGAAGTCGCCGGCCGACGGCCACCCGCCGTCACGTGGCGGCGAGGACCTCGCGGACTTTCTCCGCCAACTCGTTGGCGCGGAACGGCTTGCTCAAGAAGCCGTCGAGTCGGTCCAGGAGAGAGGCGTCGGCATCCCGCCAGCCGCTCATCATGATGACCTTGACGTCGCCGTCGTGCTCGCGAATCCGCCGGAAGACTTCGTCGCCGTTCATCTCCGGCATGGTGAAGTCGAGCAGCACGAGCCGGACCTCGCCTGCTCGTGCGTCGAGCAGCTCGAGGCCCTCGGCTCCCGAGCCGGCGCTCATGACCTCGAAGCCTTGGCGCTGGAGCGTGCGCAACGCCACCTCGCGAACCATGTCTTCATCGTCGATGACCAGGGCGCAGCCGTCGGCCTCCCAGGCCGCCGCCGGGCGTCCAGTGACCCCGCTGGCAACGCGATGCACCATCGCCGGCAGCAGCACCTCGACCGTCGTGCCACGCCCCGGCTGGCTGTAGACCTTGATCGCACCGGCGTGCGCACGCACGATCCCCGAGACGGCCGCAAGCCCCAGGCCGCGCCCGCTGCTCTTGGTCGAGAAGAACGGCTCGAACATGCGATCGCGGGTGACTTCGTCCATGCCGACGCCGTCGTCCGACACCTCGACGAAGGTGTAGCGACCGGCCGGAAGATGGTCTCCCTGCGCGGCACCGTCGAAGGTCTTGCGCGTCGCCTCGACGACGCCGGTGCGCAACATCACCATGCCGACGTCGTCGCGCGCCGCCTCGACGGCGTTGGCCACCAGGTGAACGAGAACCTGCCGCAACTGCTGCGGATCGACCTCGACCGACGGTAGGTCGCGACGCAGAT
>JBCBCF010000026.1:0-26263 GCA_038530905.1 Acidobacteriota bacterium | reverse complement strand
GTGCGTCCGGGCGACGGACCGCGGCCTCAAGACGAGCTCGCCGCCCTGCCGCCGCTGGCGCCGCCGCCGCTCGGTCTGCCGATCGAGCTGCTCGATCGGCGCCCCGATGTCCGCGCTGCCGAGTGGCGACTGCGCGCGGCGACCTCCCGGATCGGCGTTGAGCTGGCGGATCTCTATCCGTCGCTGACGCTCACCGGCTCTGCCGGCGTGACCTCCGAGTCGGCGAGCGATCTGCTGTCGGTTGACGAGATCGTCTACAACCTCTTCGCCGGTCTCTCCGGGCCGCTCTTCGATCGCGGCCGTCGACAAGCTGAGGTGCTTGAAACGCGAGCCGACGCCGAGGGCGCAGCCGCCGAGTACGCGAGCGCGGTGCTGGGCGCTGCGCGTGAGGTCGAGGACGCGCTCGTGCGTGAGGACGGGCTGCGGGCGCAGCTCGCGCACGCGACGACGCGGGTGGAAGAAGCGCGCGCGGCTGATCGCATCGCTCGCAGCCGCTACCTGCGCGGCGTCGAGACCCTGATTCGCGTGCTCGAGACCGAGCGCCGACTCAGGGCGGCTGAAGACTCGCTGGTGGCGCTGGAGGAAGCGCTGTGGCAGGCCCGCATCGATCTGCACCTCGCGGTGGGCGGCGACTGGTCGGTGCCGTCGCCGCCGGCGCTCGACGTTTTGGAATCCGAGAACTTCCCCACTCTTGCGGCGCCCGCGATGGCGACCGAGCCTCCCGTCGAGGCGTCGGCCGACCCGTCGCGCACCGCCAACGCTGAGGACGCCTGATGTCAGATTCTGACCAGACCCAAAGCCTCGAGCCCGAGTCGACGTCGATCGAACCTGCGCTCGAGGTCTCCGCGTTCGACGAGGAGTTCGGCGAACCCGACGCCGCTGAGGCAGATGCAGGCCGATCGCCGTGGAAATGGTTGCTTCCGATCGTCGTGGTTCTCATCGGCGGGGCGGTGTCCTGGCTGCTGGTCGCCTCCCGCGAGGAGCCCGAGCGGGTCGAAACCACGACGCCGGGTCCCTTGGTCGAGACCCAGCGCATCGAACGGCAGTCGGTCGAGATCGTCGTCGACGCTGAGGGAGAAGTGCGGGCCCGACGTCGCGTACAGCTCGCTCCTCAGGTGACCGGTCGGGTGACGGCGATGCACGGTTCGTTCTTGGCCGGCGGGCGCTTCGGCGCGGGCGAAATGCTTCTGCGCATCGATCCGAGCGACTTCGATCTAGCGGTGGCGAGCGCGCGGGCGTCCGTGGCGCGCGCCGAAACGCAGCTCGAGACCCAAAAAGCCGAGGCGGCGGCAGCGATCGCGGAGTGGCAGGAGCTCGAGCCCGAGTTGGCGCCTCCGCCGCTGGCGCGCCGCGAGCCGCAGATCCGGCAGGCCGAGGCGGAAGTCGCAGCCGCCGAGGCCGATCTCCGCCGCGCCGAGCTGAACCTGCAGCGCACCCGTCTGTCGCTGCCGTTCGATGGCGTGGTGATCGAGGAATCCGTCGACGTCGGTCAGCTGGTCAACGCCGGTCAGTCGATCGCCACGGTGTATGGAACGGACGCGGTGGAAGTGCGCGTGCCGCTGCCGGACGACGAGCTGAGGTGGTTCGAGCTGCCGGGTGGTGACGGCGTTGCCGCCATGGCCTGGGTGCAGGCCGATATCGCCGGCGGCTCGCATCGCTGGCGAGGCGCTGTCGAGCGGCTCGAGGGTGAAGTCGATCCACGGTCTCGCATGGTGCGGGCCGTCGTCCGGGTCGACGATCCCTTCAGCGCGTCCGACGGTCGCCCGCCCCTGCTGCCGGGCAGCTTCGTCCAGGTGGCGATCGACGGCCAGCGACTCGACGACGTGGTGCCGATTCCTCGGGAAGCGCTGCGGCCGAACGACGAGGTCTGGGTGGTCGATGGCGACCGCCTCCGAGTGCGCTCGGTTGACGTGGCGCGGCGCGATCGCAAACAGGCGCTCGTGGCATCCGGCCTCGACGGCGGCGAGCTGATCGTTGTCAGCTCGCTCGATGCCGTGACCGACGGCATGGTGGTGCGCGTCGCTGCTGACGAGGCGCCATCGCCCCGGCCGCCGAGCGTCCAGGACGATCGCCCCGCGCCGACCGTCGAGCCGGCCGTGCCGGCGGGAGCGGGCTCATGAGCGGCCGCCGTCCGAAGGCGAGCGGCCCCGTCAGCTGGTTCGCCGGGCACCATGTGGCCGCCAACCTGCTGATGGTCTTCGTGCTCTTGTCCGGCATCCTGACGCTCGGCTCGATCACGGTCGAGATCTTTCCTGAGTTCACGGCCGACACGATCACCATCCGCGTCCCGTACCGCGGCGCATCGCCGGCCGAGGCCGAAGAGGGGGTCGTGATCCGCGTGGAGGAGGCGATTGCCGCGGTCCAGGGCATCAAGCGCATCCGCTCGACGGCGAGCGAGGGGTCCGGCCTGGTGACCGTCGAGATCGACGAGGATGCGGACAACCGTCGCGTGCTCGACGAGGTGAAGGCGGCGGTCGATCGCATCGAGACGTTTCCCGAAGAAATCGAGCAGCCGATCGTCTCCGAGGTGCTACCGCGGCGTCAGGTCATCAGTGTCGTTCTCTTCGGCGACGTCGCGCCGAAGACCTTGACGGTGCTCGCCGAGCGTGTTCGCGATGATCTGACCGCGCTCGACGAGATCACGCAGGCTGATGTGCGGGGCGTCCCGCCCTATGAGATCTCGATCGAGATCTCAGAACAGGCGCTACGTCGCCATGGGCTGTCGTTCTCGCAGGTCGCCGACGCCGTGCGGACGACCTCGCTGGACCTGCCCGGCGGCTCGGTAAAGACCGCAGGCGGCGAGGTGCTGCTGCGCACGAAGGGCCAGCGCTATCGCGGCGAGGAATTCGAAAAGATCGTCGTGCTCACCGGTCGCGACGGCACCGATGTCCGCCTGGGCGAGGTGGCGACGGTGATCGACGGTTTCGAGGACGCCGACATCTCGAGCCGCTTCGACGGGCAAACGGCGGCCCTCGTGCAGGTTTACCGCACCGGCGACGAGGGCGCTCTGGACGTCACCCAGGCGGTGCGCGACTACATCGCGCGCACGCAGGACTCGCTGCCGGCCGGGGTGACCGTCGATACCTGGCAGGACACGTCGCAGATTCTGCGTCAGCGCATCGGCCTCTTGTTGAAGAACGCTCGTCTCGGTCTCATTCTGGTCTTCGTGTGTCTGGCGCTCTTCCTCGATCTGCGCCTGGCCTTCTGGACCACCATGGGCATTCCGATCTCGTTCCTCGGCGGTCTCTACTTGCTGCCGGCGTTCGACGTGACGATCAACATGATCTCGCTCTTCGCCTTCATCGTGTCGTTGGGCATCGTGGTGGACGACGCGATCATCGTGGGTGAAAACGTCTATTCGAAGATGGAAAGCGGCATGCGTCCGCTCGAGGCGGCGGTGACCGGCGCCCGCGAAATGGCGATGCCGGTGACCTTCGCGGTTCTGACCTCGATCACCGCCTTCATGCCGCTGATGCTGGTCGAGGGAACGCTCGGCAGCGTCATGCGCAACATTCCGGCCGTCGTCATCGCCGTGCTGATCCTGTCGCTGATCGAAAGCCTGCTGATTCTGCCGGCGCATTTGAGTGGCGACGGTGGCCCGCCGAGAGTGCTGCGGCCGCTGGTCGCTCTGCTGCGCCATCCGCTGCGGCTGCTGCAGTCCGCGCGTGGGCTGGCGACCCGCGGTCTCGAGCGGTTGGTTCGCGGCCCGTATTCGCGCCTGCTCGAGACGGCTCTCGCGTGGCGTTACCTCACCGTCGCAACTGCCGTGGCGATCCTTTTTCTATCGATCGCCCTCTCGGTTGGCGGCTTCGTGAAGTTCAGCTTCATGCCGTCGATTGACGCCGACAATATGACGGCGTATCTCCAGATGCCGCAGGGGACGCCGGCGGAGCAGACCAAGCAGATCGCCTTACGGCTCGAGCGAGCGGCGCTCGAGGTCGCCGAGGAATTCGACGCCGAACGGTCCGATCTCGGCCCGGATCAATCGCTGATCGTGCACGTCGCGACGACGGTCGGCGAACAGCCGACCGCCGGTGGCGGCGGGCCGACGTCCACCGGCGCCTCGACGGGCGGCGGCGGCCACCTGGCCGAGGTCTTCGTCGAGCTGCTGCCGGGAGAGGTGCGCAACGCTTCGTCGGCGGTGTTGATGAACCGCTGGCGGGACAAGGTGGGCGAGGTCGCCGGCGCCTCCGCTCTGACCTACACGGCGACCCTCTTCTCGGCCGGCGATGCGATCAGTGTGCAGCTGGCGCATCGCGACTTCGACACCCTGCTCGAAGCGACGGAGGCGCTCAAGGCGTCTCTCGCCGAATACCCCGGCACCAAGGACATCGCCGACAGCTTCCTGCCCGGCAAGCGCGAGCTCAAGCTCGATTTGACCGCCGAAGGCCGCGCGCTCGGACTGACGCTGTCGGATCTGGCGCGCCAGGTTCGCCAGGGCTTCTTCGGCGAGGAGGCACAACGGATTCAACGCGGTCGGGATGACATCCGGGTCATGGTGCGCTACCCCGAGGCGGAGCGCGAAAGCCTGGGCGATGTCGAGAGCATCCGAATTCGCCTGCCCAACGGCACCGAGGTGCCCTTCGCCACCGTGGCGCAGGTCGAAGAAGGGCGCGGTTTCGCCTCGATCAGTCGGGTGGATCGCCGGCGCGTCGTCACCGTCACGGCCGACGTCGACGCCCAGGTGGCGAATGCCAACGACATCAACGCCAGCCTGCGCGAGGAGGTGCTGCCACGGCTGCTGGCCGACTATCGCGGCCTCACCTTCGACTTCGAGGGCGAGCAGCGCGAACAGGAGGAGTCTCTGAGCAGCCTCGGAGACAACTTCATCGTGGCGCTATGCGTCATGTTCGGCCTGCTGGCGATTCCCTTCCGCAGCTACACCCAGCCGCTGATCGTGATGGCGGTGATTCCGTTCGGCTTTGTCGGCGCCCTCTTTGGTCATCTCTTGCTGGGTCTCGAGCTGACGCTCCTTTCCTTCTTCGGCATCGTGGCGTTGACCGGCGTGGTGGTCAACGACTCGTTGATCATGGTCGACCTGATCAACCGCCAGCGGCTCGACGGCGTGCCGCTGGACACAGCGATCCGCGAGGCCGGCAAGCGCCGCTTCCGGCCGATTCTCCTCACCACCCTTACGACCTTCCTCGGGCTGTCGCCGATGATTCTGGAGACCAGCCTGCAGGCCCGCTTCCTCGTGCCGATGGCGGTCAGCCTGGGCTTCGGCATCGTCTTCGCCACGGTGTTGACGCTGCTGCTTGTGCCGGTGATCTATCGCATCCTCGAGGATCTGCATGATCGCTTCGGCGAGTCGCCGACGCAGGCGTCGGCGCCGGGCCGAGCGCCTCGAGCGGGTGGCGACGTTCTGGAGGGGGCTCCGGCGGTGACCCGTCAGGCGACCTCCTGAGAGCCTTCGGCGGCGGCCGTCCGCAGAGAGGATGTAACAAGGTGGCGGGTGGGTCGTTTGGGCTCTCGAAACGACCTTGACCCATCAGGAGAAACGACATGCTCAGAGGGACCCGATTCCGCACCGCGCGCCTGGTTCTGGCGCTGCTGCTCGCCGCCGCCTTCCTGCCCGCCGCCGCCTCCGCTGCCGAGCCATGGATCCACATCAAGGTGGAGGGTCAGCAACAGGAGAAGATCAACATCAACCTGCCGCTGTCGATGGCCGAAGCCGCTGTCGCCATGATTCCCGCCGAGGTCGGCCAAGACGTCGAGCTCGACCTCGATGGTCAGACCTATGACTGGTACAAGCTGACGACTCTGTGGGAGTCGGTTCGCGATGCACCGGAAGCGACCTTCGTCACCGTCGAGAACGCCGACGAGATGATCTTCGTGCGCAAGGAGGGCGAGTACATGCTCGTCCAGAGCGAGCCGCAGAGCGCGACCGGCGCCGAGATCGACGTCAAATTCCCCCTCTCCGTGATCGACGCGTTGCTGTCCGGTCCCGAGGGCACGCTCGACTTCACGGCCGCCTTCGACGCGTTGGCGTCGACCGCTCCCGGCCAGCTCGTGTCGCTGCGCGATGAGAATTCGACCGTGAAGATCTGGATCGACTACTTCGAAGACCAGAACTGAGCTGACCGATGCCTTCGTTCCCGTCATCTGATCGGAACGACGGGGCGCCCCGCGGGGTGCCCCGTGCGCGTGCGCGACGATCGCGGGCGCTGATCTGGGTTGTTGCCGCTCTCGCCTGCTTGCTGCTGCCGTTCGTCACACTCGCCGCGACCGTCGCGGTCACGGGCTTCGTGACGGTCGAGATCGAGGACGCCGCGGGCGGCGAGATCTTCTTGCCGATGCCGGCTTTGGTCGCCGACCTCGGGCTCGCGCTCGCGCCGCGACTGCTGCCCGCGGAGGCGCGCCGCGAGTTGGCGCCCTTTCGCCAGGCGCTGCGGTCGATCGCCGACGACATCGACGACTGCCCGGACGCGACGTTGCTCGAGGTCATCGACCGCGGCGAGCGCGTCACCTTCGCCAAAGAAGGGCGCAGCCTGGTGCTGCGTGTCGAGGGCGACGAGCAGGTGACGGTGGCCATGCCGTCGCGCCTGGTGTCGTCGATGGTGCGCGGTCTGGTCTGAAACCCCAGGTGCCGCTCAGCTGCCGGCGATGACCAACACGATCTCGCCGCGGATCGACGGTCGGCCGGCGAGCTCGGCGTGCAGCGCGCCCAGCTCACCGCGCAAGACCTCTTCGTGCAGCTTGGTCAGCTCGCGGCACACGGCCGCTCGCCGCTCGCCGAGCTCGGAGCGGGCGTCGGCCAGCGAGGCGATCAGCCGATGCGGCGATTCGAAGAGCACCAGCGTGTGCCCGAGCCCCCCGAACTGTCGATAGAAGGCCCGCCGTTTCTTCGTTTTCGGCGGCGCGAAACCACAGAAGGTGAACGGATAAGGCGGCAGCGCGCTTGCCACCAGCGCCGCAAGAATCGCCGACGGGCCCGGGATTGCTTCCACCGGCAGGCCGCGGGCCACTGCTTCACGCACCAGCGGGAAGCCGGGATCGTTGATCAGCGGCGTGCCGGCGTCGCTCACCACCGCGAGCGTTAGGCCCTGCTCGAGGGCTTCGACAAGCTGCGGCACCCGCCGCCGCTCGTTGTGATCGTGCATCGACAGCATGCGCGTGTCGAGGCCGAGGTGGGCGAGCAGTCGGCCGGTGCGGCGCGTGTCCTCACAGGCGATCAGATCGGCCTCAGCGAGAGCTGCGCGCGCCCGTGGGGATAGGTCGTCGAGATGGCCGATGGGCGTGGCGACGACGAGGAGTTTTCCAGCCATGAGAGGGGGTCCGAGCCGATGCTAGCATCGCCGGATGCTCGCGAGTCGGTCGCCCTCAGCCGTCCGATCGCCGCTTGAGATCAACGTTCAGCGAGCGATCCGGGCGGTCGGCCTCGCCATCGCCGCCCTCGTGTTGATGCCGACCACCTGTGGCGGCATCGCGAGCGGTGCCGAGGTGAAGCGCGTCGATCGCATCGTCGCGGTGGTCGACGAGGATCCGATCTTTCTTTCCGATGTCGATCGAGCGCTGCGCCTTGCCCGTCTCGACGAGGTGACCATCTTCGACGCACCGAGCGGGCCCGATCTCGAGGCGTCGCGTCGCGCCATGCTGGATGAGCTGGTCGCGCGCCGCCTCCGCGCTCATGAGGTCGATCGGCTCGACGCTCCGCCGGTTGATGCGGCGGCCGTCGATCAGCAGCTCGAACGCCTGCGGGACCGGCTCGGTGGGGCCGAGGCGTTCGCCGAGCGGATGCGCGATCTCAACGCCGACCTTGAGCTGCTGCGCGCGCGCCTGCGGCGGCAGCTCGCGCTGATGGACTATGTGGAGCGACGCCTCGAGCCACGCATCCTGATCGACGACGATCAGATCCGCGAGTATTACGAGGGAGCCCTCGCTGACGAGCTCGAGATCCGCGGCCTCGAGCGCCCACCGCTCGACGAAGTGCGCGACGCCATCGAGGCGCTGCTGACCGAGCGGGCGCTCGACGAAGAGATCGACGAGTGGACCGAGCGGTTGCGGGATCGCGCCGACATCGACATCCGCCTCGACGTTGCGCCGTCCGATCCGCTGCCGCCCGTCCGCGAGCGACTCGGATCGTCGGAAGCGGCTCCTCCGCGCGCGCCGACGTTCAGGTGAACCGGGCGCCGACGCTCGGCCAGCCAGGTGCCGCCGCTCAGACGTCCAGCGTCCGGCGCAGGGCACCATCGAGAGCAACGAGGAGCAGCGCCGCTCGAGCGCTCCAGGCGATCGTCCGCAGCCAGTTGCCGAGCACCAGCAGTCGATGCGCCGAGGCCTCGAATCCGTCGGCGAGGCGAGCGTGCTGCGGTACCTGCAGCAGGGCCGTGCTGGCCCAGATCACCGCCACCAGCGCGGCGCCGGCCCAGACGTTCCAGGTGGGCAGCCAGTCGGGGCGGCCGATCAGGAAGAAGCCGGCCGCCGCGGCCTCGATCAGCATCAGCGGTCCAACGATCCAGGTGATCCGCTCGGCGTGTCCGGCGTGATACGCGACGAACGCATCGGCACCAACGCGCGCGAAGAGGGGGTACTGAACGACCTGCACCAGCCAGATCAGGCCGGTGAGGGCCAGAGTCGCGGCGAGCTGGCCGAGGAACAAGAGAGTCAACGCGCGATCATCCATGGGCATCGGGTTCGCCGGCGGCGCGGCGCCGGATCCCGGAATCGCCTGCCGTCGCCATCTGTTATCTTGCGGCGCCCGCCGCCCGCCTCTCACCGTTCTGCGTCGGGCTTGTCACCATCCTCCAGCATCGTCGAGCCTCCGGAGGCCCGCGCACCGCCTTCGGCCCGCCGCCTTCGCGATCCCCGCTCGCTTCCCACGTCGAGGACGATCTCATGAAGCCACGGTTGGACAACCGTCTGTATTACTTCACCGTCGAGGACGAGAGTCTGCTCGGCGAGACCTTCCCGCGCTTCGGCGACGATACGTATGCCATCGCCTACAAGGTTGTCGACACCGACGACGTCTTCGTCACCACCGCCGAGACCAAGGATGCGATGGAGCGCCACGACGTGCCGTTCAACCACCTCGCCGACGAGGATGGTATTCGGGTCTCGGTGCATCACACCGAGCTGTCGCGCGAGGAGCTGGGCGACTACGAAGACGCGCTCAAGGCCCTCGCCCTCGCCTACCGCGCCATCGGCCTTTTCTGTGTTGGCACCAACGGCGAGAAGATCGATTTCGAAGGCCAGGTCGAGCGCTATTGCTACTTCACCGCGCCGGCTGGCCACACGTTCATCTGGCGTCTCTTCCAGTCGCGCGATGAGGCGACGGAGTGGATCGCATCTCGCCACGAGGGCGACGCGACCGCCGTCGAGTGGGCGCAGACCTTGCCCCTCGAGTCCGCCAAGGAGCTGAAGGACTTCCATTGACGGCCGCCTGGGCGGGTGGGCCGATCGACGCGAGCCAGGAGTCGGATCTCTCGGTCGCGGAGCTGGTCGAGGATCTGCGCGACGTCTTGCGCAAGGCCTTCGACGGGCTGTGGGTGCGTGGCGAGGTGCATCGCCCCTTCAAGAGTCGGCGCGGTCATCTCTACTTCGAGCTGGTCGAGAAGGGCACCGGCGACGAGGTCGTCGGGAAGCTCGACGCCGTCCTCTTCCGCTCAGACGCCCAGCGTCTCGAGCGCCAGCTTCGGCAGGCAGGCGCCGATCTCGCTGAAGGCCGCGCGGTGCGGTGTTTCGGTCGGCTCGACGTGTATCCGCCGACCGGCCGCCTGCAGCTGGTCTGCCGCGACCTCGACCCGCTGTGGAGCCTCGGCGATCTCGAGCGGCGTCGTCGCGAGACCCTCGACGCCCTGCGCGCGGCTGGTCTGATCGAACGCAACCGTCGTCTGCCGCTCGTCGATCCGCCGCTGCGGCTGGGGCTCGTCACTGCCGCGGAGAGCGCCGCGTACCATGACGTCGTGTCGGGTCTCGAGGCGAGCGGCTTCCGCTTCCGGGTCCTCTTCGCCGCCGCCGCCGTCCGCGGTCTGGCCGCCGAGCGAGAGATCCCGCTCGCCATCGATCGCCTCTGCCGCTGGAGCGCCGAGGCCGCCTCGCCCCTCCATGCGCTGCTGCTGGTGCGCGGCGGCGGCGCGCGCTCCGAGCTCGCCGCGTTCGACAGCCGCGCCGTGGCGGAAGCGGTGGCGCGCAGCCCGCTCCCGGTGCTGACGGGTCTCGGCCACGAGATCGATCGTTCGTTGGTGGATCTCGTGGCGCATCGGAGCTTCAAGACGCCCACCATGGTTGCTGAGTTCGTCGTTGAGCGCGCGGCGGAGACCCGCCGTCGAATCGACGCTCTCGCCAGCGAGCTGGCGATCGCTGCCGGGCGGCGGCTCCAGCTGGCGCGTCTGCGCATGGAGAAGACTCAGGAAGGCGCCGGTCGCGCGGCGTTGCGTCTCGAAGCGACGCGCCGACGTCTCGAGGATCTCGCGATCTTTCTCGATCGTCTTGCCCGCCGTCGCCTGCGCGTCGCGCGAGGGGCGGTGGACACGTTGTCGGCGCGACTCGGGCCGTCGGCGCGCGCTGCGCTGACGCGCGCGGCGCCGCGGCCGACCAAGATCGGTGCGCGTCTGGTCGGTTCGGCGACTCGCCAGCTTGCCGAGCGAGAGCGCGTTCTCGATGCGCTCGGTCGGCTGTGCCAGGAGCTCGCTCCCGAGCGTGTTCTCGAGCGCGGCTACTCGCTGACGTACGATGACGAAGGCAGACTGCTGCGGCGTGCCGATCGCGTCGCCGTCGGCGGATCGATCACCACCCGCCTCGCTTCGGGCGAGGTGACCAGCCGCGTCGAATCTTTGGAGATGCCATGAGCGAGTCGACTTCCTCTCCCGCCGAGGCGACGGAGCCGAGCTTCGGCGAGGCACTGGCCGAGCTCGAGACGATCCTGGAGCGCATCGACAGCGATGCGGTCGACGTCGACGTCTTGGCCAACGAGCTGCGCCGTGCCACGGCGCTGCTTGAGACCTGCCGCGGAAAGATCCGGCAGGCCGAGCAAGAGGTCGGGCAGATCGTGCAGCAGCTCGACGAGACCTGAAGTCCGCGCCGACGTGCCGTCGGGTCTATTCGGTGCCGCGCGTGGCGTTGCGGGCGATGTCGAGAGCGCGGCGGATGAATCGAGACAGCCCGCGCAGGTAGCGATCGTTGGTCTGCAAGTGGAGATTGTTGTGCCCGGCGCCCTCGATCTCCAGCCACTGCTTGGGTGCCGCGGCGGCGGCAAAGAGCGCCCGCCCCTGGTCGATCGGCACTGTGCCGTCGGTCGTACCGTGCACGAAGAGTTTCGGCATCGCGAGGTCGGCGACCTTGGTGATCGAGCGGAAGTGGTTGCGGGCGATGAGGTGCATCGGCACGTCCGGATAGGCGAGTTTCGCCATGTCGCGCATCTGCGTGAAGCTCGACTGCACGATTAGGCCTGCCACGGGACGATGCAATGCGGCTTCGATGGCGATCGCACCGCCGAGGCTGTGGCCCATCAGCACCAGCCGGTCGGTCGAGACGCCCCGCACCTCGGCGGCGTGATCGAGCGCCGCCAGGGTGTCGAGGGCGACGCCGCGCTCACTCGGAGCCGCTGAGGCGCTTTTTCCGTAGCCGCGGTAGTCGAAGACGAAGAGGTCGCAGCCCAGACGCAGCAGGTGCCGAAAGATGCCGAGCCGGTCGGCGATCGAGCCGTGTGTTCCGTGGCAGTAGACGATCGTCGTGCAGTCCGGGGCAGCCAGCGCGGGGTCGTGGCGTAGCCACCAGCCATGCAGGCGGGTCCCGTCCTTGGCGGTGAATTCGACCTCGTCGTGGGTCAGGCCGCGCGCCGCCGGATCCCACTCGCCGGCGGGGAAGCGGGTGGGCAAGAACATGCGGCTCGCCTGGAAGCGCGAGCGGGCGATCTCGAGCACCCCGAGCCCGCCGGCGACGGCGAGAGAAGGCAGGCCGACGCGTAGCAGCCGGTTCGGCGAGGTTGGCTCGTTCGCCTCGGGGAGAGGCGCATCGACCGGCGTGATCGCGTCGAGCTCGCGGCCTGAATCCTCGTCCATTGCCGACGGCAACGCGTCGAGATTTCGGCTCATTCCGAGGCGCGGCGGTAGGTTGCCGAGCAGTCGGGACCCTCCCACACGGTCACCGCCGAGATCGGCGCCGCCGGCAGCGCCGCGCGCAGCTGCGCATCCACGTGGCGCGCCACGTGCTCGGTGGTCGGTGACAGGGTGTCGAAGGGCGCAATCTCGTTGAGGTTGCCGTGGTGAAAGGGCGCGATGATGTTGCCGAGGGCCCTCTTGACCGCCACGAAGTCGAACGCCATGCCCTCGTCGTCGAGGCGGGGTGTCTCGAGCTCGGCCTCGACCACCCAGCTGTGGCCGTGAAGGGGTTCGGGCTTGCCCTCGTACGAGCGCAGCGCGTGCGCCGCCTCGAAACGAGCCCGAACCCGCAGCGTGTAGATCTCTCGCGTCGTCATGCGGCAAGTATACGACGCGCTGCGGCATCCCTCGGGAGGATCGACACTCGAGATCTCCAAGCCGCCCACAACGTGCGATGGTTCAGGAGTCGACGAATTTCTCCGCCTCGCCGAGGAAGATCACACCGCGATCGGACGGCCGGTGGCTTCGCTGTGCTCGGGCGCCGAGCGTCGCGAGGAACGATCGCATCTTCGGCATGCGGCTCGGGACGGAGATGAGTTTCCCGTCGTCGAGTCGAATCTCGAGGCGAGTGGCTGGATCAAAGCTGATCGAGTGAATTCGGTCGTAGCCGATCTCACGGGTCCTCTTCCATGCTCCGCGGATTCGCAGATGGTCCTCGGTCGCCAGCATCTCGAACCGGAAGGCCTCGACGGTGGCGATGCCGACGATCGCCAACGCAATCCATCCGAACATCTGGAGCTCGAAAGACAACGGCGCGAAGAGGCAGGCGGTCAGCCCGGCGCATAAAGCGACCGCCATGCCTTGCTCGATTCGCGAATGGGTGAGTCTCTCGACCAGCTCGTCGTTCATCGTGCGCCAGGTTCGTCTTTCTCTTCCGGTCCGGTGAAGAAGCTGATGATCTTCTGGACGCCAGCGGCGACCGCAGAGCGAGCCTTGGAAGCGACGGACTTCGCCTTTTCGCCCGGACGCTTGAGGACCTCTTTTTGGACCGCTTCGGCCCCCGCCCGGCGCGATGCGGGACGCTCCTTTACCGCTCGGACTCTGGAGTCGGCGATCCGCTCCATCGTCCGCTGTTGCGGACTCTGCGCAACTCGCGTTCGAACGGCGCCGTAGACCCGGTTCGACGCGACACCGCCGAGGGTTCCGCTGACCAGATCCGCAGCGATTTGGCCTTCGTCGAAGGCCACGGTGGACGAATCTCCGTCGAGACCCCGCTCCAAGAGTCCGCCGCCGACCGTCGCAAGACCGATGCTTCCAGCCTCGACGACCAAACTGGCTCCGCCCGTCGCC
Source organism: Acidobacteriota bacterium (assembly GCA_038530905.1). Lineage (GTDB taxonomy): Bacteria > Acidobacteriota > Thermoanaerobaculia > Multivoradales > J023 > JAUIJL01. The sequence continues at coordinate 12,875 of JBCBCF010000026.1, read as the reverse complement.
GCGGCCGTGCCGCCGAGGAGACCTCCCTTGAGGCTCGACGCGCCGACTTTCTGCCAGTCGATCTCGTCTTGGCCGCTGGTGACCTGGCTGAAGATCTCGAGCCCTCCGGCTGCCGCGGCGCCAATCGTGGCGCCCAAAGCGATGTGGCCGAAGCGGCCGTCTGGATCGACATATTTGGTGGGCCTGTTCTTCGTGTAAGCGTAGCGATTCCAGCTCTGAGGAGTCTCGGGCTGACCGAGAACCGGATCGACGCTGGCGAAGCGACCGACAGCCGAGGCGTAGTGCCTGGCGTGCATGTAGTCGAGGGCGGCGGAGGCAAGGCCGATCTCGTCGCGCTCGTGGCCGGTGAACCGATGCTCCGGTCCGTTGGGCGCGCCGTTCGAAGCGTAGACGCCGAACGGGAAGTAGGTCGTCAGCTCGCCGACCTGGGCGCCGCTCGCATCGGTCAGCAAGCGGGTGCTGCCGAGATGGTCATGGTGATGATGGCGGACGACGCCGTTCGCCGTCGTCCCGATCACCTTGCCGGCCGCGTGCACATATTCTGTAGCACGCGACCAGGTGCCGTCGCTCGTGCGTTCGAAGCGCGCCAGCAGGCCGTTGGCCGCGTCGCGCGGCGTGTACTCAGCGGTGCCGGTGGCGAAATCGAGCAGGCCGAAGCGCTCGCCTGACGCGGTGTAGACGTAGCCTCGGCCCTGACCGTTGCCGTCGAGGGAGACGACGCGGTTGTCGGGGGCGTAGGCGAGGCTGAACGATCGACCGCTCTCGGTCCACTCGGTGATGTTTCCCGCGAGGTCGTAGGCGGCGACCGCCGCGCCAAGCCGGTTGGTCGTCGTGCTCGGTGCGAGCTGCCGCTGGCCGCTCTCGGTGGATCGCGTGATCGTCCGGACGTTGCCGTAGAGATCGTAGGTGAGCGATTCCGTCTGCGGGCCGATCGCCGCGGTCGCCACGGTCGCCTGCGTCAGCCGGCCGACGAGGTCGTAGGCGAACGACTCGATGCCGATGGAGACGATATTCCCCTCGGCGTCGAAGCTGTACGCTCCGGAGTTCCACAGCGTGTCCGACGGGTTCTCGACCGTAATGCTCTCCAGCGGCTTCCAGGTCGTGGCGTTGCGCGCCATCGTGTCGACGACACCGTTGGCGTGATCGAGACGACGCAGTTGCCCGTCGGCGTGGTAATCGACGGCGTTGATCCAGCCTGGGATCTCGGCCAGGCGACCCAGCTCGTGGCGTCTCGAGAGCGCCAGACCGACTCCCAGGTCCGAGCACGGTGCGCGGTCGCAGATCGGATAGTCGGTGCCGACGACCTCACCGAGCGGGCCGTAGCTGTAGCTCGTCTTGAACGAGGCACCTCGACTCGACCGCACCGTGTAGCTCGCCAGCCGATCGCCCGGCAGCGAATGATCGAAGGTCTCGGTGACCACGTGATCGATCAGCGTGCTCGATCCTGAAGACGCCGGCACGCGGTTGTGGCGTCGAGCCTGGTAGAGCAGGCCGTCCTTGCGCGAGGCGTCGCCACCGCGGCCGTAGAACAACTCGTAGAACAGTTGTTCGTCCCCGTCTCGAACCTCGATCGCGCGGCCCGCCGCGTCGTAGGTCCACAGCAGATCGTGCGCGGTCCCGGCAAAGTCCTTCGCCAGCGGATTGCCCTGGGCGTCGTAGGTGTAGAGGATCGCGTCGTCGATCTCGGGATGATTCTCGCCGGTCATCAGGCCGGCGCCGTCGTAGTCGAACGTTCGTCGCTGACCATTGCAGGCGTTGGACGGGTTGCTGTCGCCGTCCCCGACGCAGACTGTGATCAGGCGATCGGAGGGACCGTAGGCGTAGGTCGTGCCGACGGCGGCGCCACCGCTCCCAGAGGGCTCCGTCACCTGCGCCAGACGGCCGAACCCGTCGCGGGCATGCTCGGTCGTGCTTTCCTTCTCCGCGCTTCCGTCCCAGATCCCGACCGTGCTTGCCGTCAGCCGCTCCCCGCCGTACGAGAAGTTCGTCGGCCGTCCGTCAGGGCGCCGAACGGTTGCGGGTCGGTCGAAGACATCGAACCCCGAATAGGTCGTGGCGAAGACCTCGAACTCGTCGGCCGGCAGGCGCCACTCGGTCTCCGCGGTCTTGCGGTCGGCAAGGTCGAAAGCGATCTGGCGCAGCGCTTCCTGCCGGACCTCGACCCCTTCGACGTGTCGAGGCATCATCCGTCGGTGGTCGATCAGTCGTCCCTGCCGGTCGTAAAAGAACTCTTGCTGCGCCACGACGTTCGAGCCGGTGCAGGCGTCGTAGGTCTGCACGTTGATCCGACAACGGCGCATTTCGAAGGCGAGGCCGAGCGGTGCCCGCCCCGTGGGCGTGCAGCTGGCGTCGGTCGGCGAGCAGAACCGGTCGACGCCCGCGACCGTCAGGTCGGTGGCCTGGCCGTTCGTGGCCAGCGTGTATTTGAAGAGATGGTCGGCGACGTTCTGGAACTGTCCGTTCTTCCGGGTCCGGATGCTCAGCAGCCGGCCAGAGGTGTCGTAGTCCAGGAGCGTCTCGAGGTCTGTCGGCTCGATGCTCTTTTGGACCAGACCGGTCGAGGCGTCGATCCGTTGGTCGAGAATCTCGAGGAACGGAGTGGAGCCATCGTAGACCACCGACCGCGAGGCGACGCCGAACTCGTACCAATGCCGAACCGCTCGATCGGCCTCGATGCCGTTGGGCGAGAACGGGGCGCTCGGGTTCAGCAGCGTCTCGCCTTCGAATTCGGGGTCGCCGCCGTAGAGCCACTCCTCGTCGACTTGACCGTCGTCGGCGACGCCGCCGAACGCGTGACCGTCGTCGCTGTAGACGGTCAGGATGTCCGTCGTGCCCGGCTGTGTGCCACGCAGCTGACGCATGGCGTTCAGGAAACCGGTCTGTGGGTCGAAATCGTAGAGCGTTCTTTCGTGCGCGCCCGAGCAGCCGGCGCCTCCGAGACCGTCGTGCAGGCATTGTTCGGTGTAGAGACCGAGAAGCCACGGGTGCGACAGCGGAGGCGTGAACCGTGGGGTTGACGGACCGCCGTTCTCGGCGGACATGTTGTAGGCGGTGTAGGTCGCGCGCGCCTGTGCCGAGGTCGAGTCACTCGGGCTCGACTGCGAGAAATTCGCCAGCTCGCTGCGCCGGCGGTGCTGGCCGAGACCATCGAAATCGGACGCCCGACTCTCGGTCCAGCGATCGCCATCGTCGTGGAAGACGGTCCGCTGGCGCACCCGCCGCTTGTCTCCGTCTTTCTCCTCGAAATGCAAAGGAGCGTCGGTCTCGTAGTCGACCCAGGTCGAACGCACGACCTCGCCCGTCGACGGATCGAAGATCTCCTGGGAGAGAAACAAGCCGTCGTAGTAGCCGGGGCTCTGGGGGTCGTCGAAGTAGGTCCTCGAGCCCGGTCGCTCGTTCGGGTTCGAGACGTCGTCGTCCGGCACGCACGCGGTGAACGGGAGGGACTGGCGGCTTCTGAACCGCAGACCGTCGTTGGAGCCGATCGCCTTCGAAAAGTAGCTGCGCGACCAGCGCACGAGCTCCCCGTTCGCTTCTGGATCGCCGGTCCAGAAGCGAACGTCCGTGCGCTGGTAGCAAGGATTCGACTCCGGCTGCGGCGGTGCCGGATCGCCGGGCGCGCGGAAATAGGCGTTGCGCGGCTCGTAGGTCCAGGTGACGAGATCGGTCTCGCTGCCGCCGTCGTTCACCAAGTAGCGCTGCTTGCTGGCGACACCGGTCACGCGCTCGAGAGGGTGCGGCGACCGCCGGTTGACGTTGTTGCGCCCGTAGCGGGTGGTGTAATCCCACCGATACCGGAGGCCCGACGGCAGACGCAGGCCGTTGAGGAAGCCGCTGGCCCTGCCGCCGGACACCAAGCCGCCATCGGCATCGAAATAGGACATCTCGAAGTACGAGCCGTCCGGCTGCACGATCCGGTCGAGAAAGCGGACGCCCGCCACGGTGTTGCCAAAGACCTGAGGGAAGCCTCCCTCGTCGTCGGGGATGCAGCGGATGTCGTCGTGGTACGTGATGTCGTAGTGATGGCGCTCGATCGTCTGCGCCTGGAGGTATTGGAACGTGTAGGTGGCTCGTTTGCCGTCGAAGGCAGAGAGGCTGACCTCGGAAATGCGCGTGTAGCTGCGCGCGGGGGTCGAGGTGTCGAAGTCGACGAATTGAATGCGCCCGTGCTGGTCGGTGATCGTCCAGCGATGGGCGAAGTAATCGATCGTCAGCCAGTTGCCAAACGCATCCTCGATGCGAGTGGGCCGATAGTCCTCCTCGTCGTCCAGCGAGACGTCGTGGAATTCGTGGAAGGAGCCATCCGGGAACTCCAGGCGCCGGCACGGACTATTGCTGCTGCTGCTCGCGCTGCACGAAGCGTCGACGTCCATCCGCAGGAACGAGCCATCCTTCGAGTAGTAGATGCCGCTGTCCGTGCGCCCGCCGTGATGCAGCTCCTCGTGCAGGCCGTGGCGCCCTCCGTCGATCCCGACGTAGGTGAACGGCGGCTTGTCGTGCTCGAAGTACTCCCACTCGTCCGGTTCGAACTGGCCCATCGTGACCATCCAGCCCGGCCCGGCGTTCGACAGCCGATCGAGGGTCTTCGGATGGAAGGTCACGGTGTCGAAGGTGTTGCCGATCTGATTCTCGATCTTGCACGTTTCTCGAGAGGACTCCAGCGCTTCCCACGGGTTCGAGTTGTAGACCAGCGTCAGCCCGTACGAGAGGCTCGTGCTGGCCGGGTAGCTGCCTCCCAGCGGAATCGACAGCGTCAGGTTGCCGCTCAACAGGTTGACCGTGTCGAGATTGCCGATGTCGAAGACCGTGTCAGGCGCGTGACCCTTGCGAAGCTCGGGCCACTGGGCGAATTGATCGGCTCCGGCACCCACCGACAGCCCGCCGAGCAGGGTCACAAGAATCAGGAGCCGAACGAACGCGCCGGCGTGGCAGAGAGACGAACGACAGGTCGACATGAGAGATCCCTTGGAGAGAGCGGTCGAAGAAAGGTCTTCGATCGGAGAGTGCGGTTGCGTTCGGACGGCAGGGGGGACGTGCTGGTTGGCGAGGTGGTTCATCGCTCGAGACTCCAGACCTGCACGTCGTCGAGGTGGAAGGTGCCGGACGCCGTGGCTCCACCGAGGCCCATGGCTCCGAGGAACAGGTCGTCGAAGGCCTGATCGTCGTTGTCGAGAGCGAGGATCTCTCCGATCACCACGCCGTCGATCGTCAGCCGCGCTCCGCCGTCGCCGGCACCTGGAGTCGTCGGCAACCACCACTCGACACCGATGCGCTGCGCGATCCCGGCGCCGCCGAGATCCCCTGACGGCGTGGTGCGCACCGCGGAGTCGTCGTCGAACGCGACGAGCCGCAGGCGCTGCTGGCCGGCGGCCTGGCCGAGCCGCAGGTTGAAGCGCCAGCCGTTGCGCGATCCGCCGAAGAGGATCACCTCCTCGCCGTCGCCCATCGACAGGCTCGCTGGATCGAAGAGGAAGGTCGTTGCCAGGTGCCGAGTGTCGGCAGCGGCAGCGGTGACCAGGGCGAGCTGGGCGCCGGTGGCGCTCGAGACGTCGACCGACAGACCAGAGGTGCCTTCGAGCGCACCTGCCGCGCCGACGACCAGCGACCCTTGCCCGGCGCTCGACCAGGCCGAGCTTAGGCCTCCTTCGAAATCGTCGAGGACGAGGTTGCGTCGCTCCTTGTCGCCCCGCCAGACCTGGGCCGAATCGAGCCCCAGGACGCCAACCGTTCCGGCGTCGATGGCGGCGACCGCGCCGAGATAGACCCTCTGGATCCAGCGGGAGGCGTTGTTGAGCGCCGACAGGTCATCGACGGTCGTTCCGTCGATCGCCAATCGGGCGCCGCCGTCGGCCGCGCCGGGTCGGCTGGCTTGCCACCACTCGGTCGTCAGGCGGTGAGACGTCGCCGCAGCGTCGAGCTCGAACCACGGCCCGATGCTCCATTGGGCCGCGTCGAGCCCGACGGCCTGCCGGACCTGGAACGCGCCGCCGGCAAAGCCGAGGTGCACATGGTGCACCCAGCCTTGGGGGCCGGCGAGGCCGAACACATGCATCGCCTCGCCCTCCGCCATCACGAGCCCGGAAGTGTCGATCCGGAAGCTCGCGTGCACGTGGTCTTCCCCTTCGACCACCTCGCTGCCGACGCGGACAGCATGAGCGTTCGGGTCGATCTGCACCCGCAGGCCCCTGTTGCCTTCGAGCGCCGAGGCGGCGTCGATGGTGAGAGCGCCACCGACTTCATGCACGGCGTCCCAGGCGCCGAAGTCGGGCATCTCGAAGCCGTCGACCACAAGCCTGTCGCGCCTCTGGGCAGCCTCGCAGACCGTGTAGTCGTCGAAGGCGTAGTGGCCACTCGCGCCGTCGAGCGTCCACAGCGCACCGACCAGGGCGGACGACAGCTTGGTGGGTGCTCCGTGGTTGGCCAGTCCGGTGAGCTCGCCGCGGAGGAAGTCGTCGATCCACAGGCGAAGCGTGCCGTCCGGTGCGCCGACGCCGGAGGCGGACGTCATCTCGAGCCCGATCCGATGCGGCGCGTCGGCCAGAGGAATCCAATCCGTTCCGACGATGCCGGTCTCGACGACTCCGATGAGGCGCACGTGCGCCACGCCGCCGATCCGGGTCGAAGTCAAGAGCATCGAGTCGCCGGCCGCGAAGACCGGATGCGCGGCGCTCTCGGTGATCGACATCCCGCTCGGATCGAAAAGGAACGAAACCCGCGGATGGCTGCTGCCGGCGATCGACGCCTCGCCGATGCGCACCGACGCGGCGCCTGGCTGCACTTCGACGCGCAGTCCTTGCAGGCCCGCCAGCGCGGCGGCTGATGTGAGGGTCAGTGTGCCGCCGTCTTCGGCTGGCAGCGACCAGGCGGAGAGATCTGCGCCCTCGAAGTCGTCGGCGAAGCCGCCGATGCATTCGGCCTCAGCCTCGAGGGTCACGCTGGCGGTCGACACATAGCCGCTGCCGCCGACGCGACGCACGCTGTAGGTCAGCGTGTCGCTGCCGGCGCTCCAGAATGCCGGCGAAGGGGTGTAGCGCAGCCGGTCGAAGAGCAGGCTGACCTGGCCGAGGGCCGGATCGGTGAACTCGATCAGATCGAGCTCAGCGGCGGGTTCGTCGTTGGCCAGGAGCCGGTCGAACGGCAGGTCGACGAAGCCGGCCTCACGTCGAACTTGAGCCACATCGTCCTGCGCGACGGCGTCCGGCGGCTGCACCGTGACGACGACCGACACCGGATCCGAAGTTACGTCCCAGGCACCGCTCAAATAGTCCGCGGCGCGCTCCGGCAGATCGTTGCGGACCTGGTAGGTGAAAGTCGCATCGCCGACGAAACCAGCGGCAGGCTCGAAGCGCACGGTACCGCCCGCCACCGTCACGACGCCGCTCCCGGCGGGCTGTGGTTGCGTGACGGTGTCGGCCAGGAAGATCAGGCCGAGGCCGAACCCCTGATCGTTGCTCAGCAGCGCCTGGGCCGCGAGGTCGATCGACTGGCCGAAGATCGTGTCGCGCTCGTCGGTACCGCCGACCGGTGCCGGCACCACGTCGACGCGGATCGTGGCGATGTCATAGCCGCTGCTGTTGGTGTCGGTCAGTCGGTACCGCCACCTCACGTCGTTGCAGCCAGCGGCGGTGGTGTAGGTCCAGCCGAGGAAATGCGCCGCCGGGAGCGAGCCGCAGTTCACGTCGCCCTCCGTGGTGACCGCGAGCTGGGCACTGCCTGAGGCTGTGTCGTTGTCTTCCACGACGTTGAACGGGATGTCGATGTCGGCAAAGCCGCCCGATGTCTTCCGCTCGGCCATGTAGAAGAAATCGTCGTTGGCGACCGGATCGGTCGGACTGTCGGTCACCGTGATCGTGACCGTCGCCGGAGCCGGTGCCAGGTTTCCGAAGCTGTCGCGCAAGCGATAGGCGAAGCTGTCGACCGTCGGCTGTGCGGGAGCCCGATACAGGAGGCTCCGGGTGCGCAGCTCCAGCGTGCCCTCGGACGGCATGGAGGCGATGCCGTCGAGCTCGAGGCTGGCGCCGTCGTCGTTGCTGAAGAGGGTCGACCACCGGATCAGCACGTCGTTGCCTGGCAGCACTTCGATTGCGTCGTCGCGGGCGATCGGCAGCTCACCAAGGTCGCGCAGGATCACCTGACCGCGGTCGAAGAGGAATCCGTCGAGGACGTGCTCGGCGCGGTAGAGGAACTCGGCCGTGCCGTCCCAGTTTGTCGGCGCCGTGTAATAGAAGGCGGTGGCGCCGCGCACGAGCGTCCCTTCGAATGGCGCCGGGCTGAGCCAGTAGCCTGGACCCGGGCCGCTGTCTCCGGCGATCACCAGGCCGGCCGGAAGGTCGTTCTCGGTGAGGCTGGTGAACGGAATCGGGAAGTTGACGGCGTCGTTCGGCACGTAAATCGTGTCGAGACGTCCGGTTGGCGGCTCCGGCGGCTCCGGCGGCGTCGGATCCCCGAAGTCGATCCAATCCAATGAGTAGGTCGGCTGTGAGAACTCGAGACGGATCACGCGTGAACCGCGACCGGCATAGACCTCAGGCATCGTTTCGATTCGCCAGCCGCTCGTGGCGGGCAGGTCGAAGGTCGTCACCGACTCGTCCTGGCCGGCGTTGCGCACGATCACGCGAAGCTGGCCTGCCGCGTCGGCCGTGTAGCGCAGCTCGATTGGGTACGACCCTTCCTCGCCGAAGTCGACGGTGTATTCGAGCCACTCGTCGACGTCGATATGACTGACGATCGTGCCGGCGGGAACCGTCAGCCCGTCCACCCAATCGTCTGGGCGGAACGCGTCGGTGGTCGGGATGCTGAACGGGGTCGTGTCGAAGTAGGCGTCGCCGGGATCGCCCAGGTCGTAGTGCTCGACCTCGAGAAGGCCGGGGAGCCGCACGACGCCGTCGCCATATGGCTTGCGCTCCGCGCCGAGAGGCGTCATCAGGAAGGAATCGAGCTCGAATCCCGGCTCGACGATCGTCACGCGGACGATGTATTCCCCTGCCGGAACGGTCGGCAGGTCGAAGGCGTGGGCACGCCTCCAGCTGCTCCCCTGATCAGGCAGCCGGAGCGTTCGTGACACGCCGGTGCCGAGGATCTCGAAGCGCACCGAGCCGTCGGCACCCTGGCTGCGGTACTCGACCGAGAGGCCCACAACGCCGTCGGCCGGATGCGTGACCGAATACTCGAGCCACTCGCCGGCCGCGATGTCGGTGATCACGATCCGCTCCGGGGCCAGCTCGGAGATGTCGACCCCTTCGGTCGGGCGGAAGGCGTTGATGCCGGTATTGAGCTCCGGCGTGGTGTCGGACCAGGTGAGGTCTTGGCCGCCGATGTCGAAGGTCTCGGCCTCGATGCGCGAGGCGAGGAGCTGCGGAGTGCCGAAGAACGGGGTGCGCTCGGCCATGACCGGGCCCAGCTCGAGACCATCGACCTCGACGCCGCCCTCGAGCAGGGTCAGACGCACGACCCGCTGGCCGAGCGAGAGGCCGGAGATCGTCTGGGCGGCGGACATCTGCCAGGCGCCGCTGGTGGGTGGCAGCTCGACGATCGTGTTCAGCTGGCCGTCGACTTGGAACAGCACCCGTCCCGGGCTGGAGCCGACGTTGCGATAGTCGAGGCGCAGGTCGGCGGCGGCTGCATTCGTGATGTCGACCGTGTATTCGAGCCACTCGCCGGCGACCGTGTCGAGCACGGCGGTGCGCCCGGCGATATCGCCCGCGTCGACGCCGTCCAGCGGGCGAATCGGGAATGAGGCGGTGTTGGTGGGGGTCGTGTCGGACCAGGCGACGCCTTCGCCGCCGACGTCATAGTGCTCGGCCTCGAGGCGGCCCGGAAGGGCGGCTGGGTTGCCGAGGTACGGCAGCTGATCGCCGCCGGAGGGCAGGTTGTTGGCGACCGTCTTCAGGCCGTTCTGGCGCGTCCACTCGACGCGATAGAGCAGCTCGCCGCCAGGTCGAGCGAGGGTCTTGGTGCCGCTCGGGGTGCGCGCGGCGATGTTGTTGCCCTGGCGCTCGGAAGCGTCGGTCGACCCGAGCTGCGTGTTGCCCGGGCTCAGGAACTGGCCGCGGCCCGCCGAATCGACCACCGCGGCGTAGATCGGCGGCTTGTTGCGGTTGCAGGCGTCCAGCCACTGCCCGGTGCTTGCGGGGTCGGTGCCGAAGCGGGACAGGGTGCCCTCGGTCGTGCGCAGGAACGTCATCGGGCAGTCGTTCGAGGCCGCCCACGGCTGAACTTCGTCGACAGCGTCGACCAGAGCTTCGAGCCGGTCGCGGTCCGATGCGGGATTGGCGACGAAGGCGTGCAGAGTCTGGCGCAGCTCCGACGTCAGGCCGAAGCGTTCAGGGGCCACACTGATGCTTTCGAGATCGACACCTCCGTCGGCCCGATAGTCGAGGCCTTCGAGCAGCAGCAGGGTGCGGGTGGCGTCGTGGTAGTTGCTGCAGGAGTCCCGCGGGGTCTCCGGCCCGCAGCCCAAGTTCCCGGCGGTCCACCGCCGCGGAAACCAGTCGAGCGCCATCGCCGTCGTGTAGTGGCCCGGCTGGGTGAGGGGGACAAGCGCTCCGAGCGGGTAGCCCTGCGGCTGGCAGGTGTTGCCGAGGCGGCGGGCGCCGGCGTTGGCCAGACTCAGACCGTTCCACTCGCCGGGATTGGCGGTGATCGTGTGCCGATCGCCGCCGCAGCTCGAGAAGTTCTGAGTGATCGTCGTGGTCTCGACGAGCGGCCCGTCGTGGGCGGTGAGCGCGTTGACGATCCAATAGGTCCGCAGCCAGCCTTCGAGGAGCGGGACCAGCGTCGTGTCGTTCTCCGTGCGCGCCCGATCGAGCGCCGTCATATAGGCCGCCTGATGCCAGGACCCATAGAGCGGTGAAAGAACCTCGTCGTGGCCGCGGTTGGAGCACCCGTCGCCGGTGCAGCCGGCATTCATCCAGCCGTCTTGCTCAATCTGGCGCTCAAGATCGTCGATGAACCACTGCTTGGAATCAGAGGCCGACCCGCGGCTGAAATAGTCCGCGGCGCGACAGAGAAGGCGCTGATTGGGTGCGACGGCCCGAACCTTGAGGACATCGATGGTCTGCCAGTCGAGGTCGGCCTGGCCGTCCAGGGCGCGCAGCAGCTCGCGCCAGCAGCAGCGTTCGGCCGGCCCCTCGCGGTTGAAGGTCCCGTCGGCGAATAGACAGCCGCCAAACGGCTCGGTCGGCACGCCGAGGAAGGCTGGCCCGCCGCCGCCGTCACCGCTCGGTGTGACGGTCATCGCCACGGTGGACGACCGCGTCTGGCCGGCAGCCTGGACCGTGTAGTCGATCCGACACGTCGTGGTCGCCGCGACCGTTGCCGGCCGCAGCTCGACCGTACCGTCGCGTTCGAACACGACCTGTCCCGGGCAATCCGACGAGCTGGCGGCGGTCAGAATCATCGGGAAGCCGCCCGAGCCGGAGTCGTTGGCCAGCACATCGATGAGGACCGGAGTGTCGTCGGTCGTCGAGGCCGTGTCCGGGGCGAGGGTGAGCTCGGCGCCGAGGGTCGGTGCGAGCAGGACAGCGAGGCTGAGAAGCAGCAGATGTCGAAGCATGTCGATCTCCGGAATCCGTCGTCGAGAAGCGGGAGGAACGCAGAACCAAGGAGCGTGCGGCGCCGTCTCGATGGGGTGAGCAACGGTCGACGCCGATCGTCAGTGAGGTCACGCTCTATGGGCCGACGCGTAGGACGGACCCTCGGTCGGATCATCGACCTTCAGATTTCTTTGCGATCGAGGTGGCAGGGGCAGCCACTAGACTCCCGACATGACGCGCGGCGGGAGGGAAGAGACGCAGGCGATGACCGGCGATCGGGTGTTCGTCGTCGCGCTCGCGATCGCGACGGCGGGGATCTATGCACCCGGGCTGGCGCGAGGTTTCTGCAGCGAGGACTTCCTGATCCTGCGTCGGCTGTGGGAGCGACCGTCGCTCGCCTGGGAGAACTTCGTCGGCCCGTGGCTCGACACTTCGTTGGTGTCCTTCTATCGGCCGCTCGCGTCGCTCGTGCTGCAGGCCGAGCTGACGATCTTCGGCGCGGTGGCCTGGCCCTACCTGCTGGTCCAGCTTCTGGCGCACGTGGCGAATGTCGTCATCGCCTGGTCGATCCTGCGTCGCCTGCTGTCCGACGCCTGGGCCGCGCGCTGGGGGGCGATCGCCTTCGCGCTGCATCCCCTGCACCCGAACGCGGTGTCGTTCATCGCCAGCTTTGCCACCGTTTTCGCCGCCAGTGCGGCGCTCGTCGCCGTCCGCTGGCATCTCGACGGCCGCCCGCGGGCGGCGACAGCGGCGCTCGTCGCCGGGCTCTTGTGCTACGAGCAGGTGGCGGTGCTGCCGGCGGCGCTTCTGGCGCTCGACGCGGCGCGGGCGCTTGGCGGCGACCGATCGATCCGACGGTCCGCCGCGCGCCGCTCCGCCGTGGCATGGCACGCCGCGTATTGGCTTGCCGCGCTCTCATACCTGGTCTTACGGCGCCTCGCTCTGGGCGCGTCGGTCGGTGGCTATCGCTCGTTCCAGGAGCGGCTCGATCCGGCTGCCTGGCTCGAGTTGACGCGGGGCTTAGGCAGCGGTCTGCAGCGGCTCGTGTGGCCGCAGGTCGCTCCGGAGCCGTGGCCCTGGATCGCGCTCGGCGCGGCATTGGGAGTGTTGATCGCCGCCGTCGTCGCGCGTCGCGCCGGCGGTCGCGGTCGCCGGGCGTGGGCGATGCTTTTGGCCGGCCTCGCCTGGTGCGCTCTGCTGCTCGCGCCATTCGCCTTCGTCGGCATCGTGCCGGGCAACGGTCGCTATGCGTATCTGACCAGCTTTGGCGTCGCGCTCGCTGTCGGCGCCTCCCGTCCGCTCTTGGAGCTTGCCCTCGGGCGCCTCGTCGGGCGCCGGGCG
>JBCBCF010000025.1:0-26434 GCA_038530905.1 Acidobacteriota bacterium | reverse complement strand
TGGTGACTCCGCCGCCGCGCGCGTCGACGAGCAGCGGAAAAAGACGGATCGGCCCCTGCATGCAGAGGTGCGCTGCAAACAGGAAGACCAGAAGCCGCACGAACGGCGGATGCCGCCACAGTCGGCCGAGGTCACCGCGATGCGAGCGGAGCGTCATCTCGCCGACGTCGCGGAGCGACAGGGCGACCAAGGCCGCCGGCAAGGTGCAGGCCGCGATCGTCGGGAACATCCAACCCAGGTCGCGGAACGGCCGGTCGAGAGTCTCCAGGGCGTCGAGCAGGAAGGGGAAGAGTTGGACAGCGATCAAGAAGCCGAGCGTGCCGATGGCGCGAATCGGCCCGAAGACCGCCGCTCCTCCGCGGTGTGCCTCGGCGGCCAGCGTGACCGACGTCGCCATCGGCATCGCCGAAGTTGAAAACAACGCGAAGAGGGCCGTGGCGAGGAGGATCGGCCAGAAGCCGCCGGCCAGGCCGAGACCGACCGACGCCAGAGCGACACCGAGTGCGAGCACCGCCATCACGTGGCGTCGGGAGCCCGTTGCGTCGGCGACCCGGCCCCAGGCCGGCTGAGCAATCAGTCCGACCAGCGGGATCACCGCCACGACCAGCCCGACGCGCGACTCCGTCAGGCCGAGATCTTGGCGCAGGTACAGCGTGTAGAACGGGAAGAAGATCCCGAAGCCCGCCATGTAGGCGAACCAATAGGCGGCGAGGCGGGAGCGCACGCGGGGTTCTCCAGAAAGGGGCCGACGGTCGGAGATCGCGGTCGGCGCGGAGGCCGCATCTTGGCACGCGACCGGCGTCGGGCGTCCACTGCTCGCCGCGGTCCGCGTTAAGATGCCGCAGCCTCCTGCCGCCCGCCATGACGCTATCGATCGCTTTCTTCTTCCTGCTCCTCGGGATCATGGTGATCCTGTTCTTGAGCGAGCGACTGCCGGTCGAGCTGACGGCCTTCCTCGGCCTGCTCGTGCTGATCTTCACCGGCTACGTGGAGCCGGAGGTCGCCTTTGACGGCTTCTCGTCGCCGGCGGTGATCACGATGCTGTCGATGTTCTTTCTATCGGCGGCCCTTCTCGAGACCGGCGTCGCCGATCGCGTCGGCATTCGCATCCATCGGCTGGCGGGCGGTGACGAAACGCGCCTCGTTCTCTTACTGATGGCCGTCGCGGGCGTTCTCTCGTCGGTGATGAACAACGTGGCGGTGGTTGCACTGCTGCTGCCGGCGACGTCGTCGGTGGCGCGGCTGGCCGGCATGTCACCGTCGCGGCTCTTCATGCCGCTCTCGTTCGGGTCGGTCCTGGGCGGCACGATGACCCTGGTGGGCACGCCGCCGAACATTCTGACCGCCGAGGTGCTGGCCGCAGAGAACGTGCGGGCGCTCAAGTTCTTCGATTTCGCACCAATCGGCCTGGCCGTCCTCGCGTTCGGCATGCTCTACATGGTGACCATCGGTCGCCGGCTGCTTCCCGAGCGCGTTGAACCGATCATGGCGGAGGCGTCGAGCCGGCTCACCGGCGCCTATCGCATGGAAGAGCGGCTGACTTCTCTTCGCGTGCCGCACGGCTCCAAGCTCGACGGCCTGCGTCTGCGCGACACGCGTCTTGGATCGGCGCTCGACGTCTCGGTCCTGGCCGTCCGCCGAGGCGACAAGAAAATCATGGCGCCGCGGCCCGACTGGCAGCTGCAGGGCGACGATCTGCTGCTGGTGGACGGCCGCTTCGCCGATCTCGAGCGCCTTCTTTCGGTGCAGGGCATGTTGGTTCAGGAGATCGACGAAGGACACCTCGACGCGGTCGAGGAGCAGGTGCACGGTGCCGTGGTCCGCCTGCCGGCCGGCTCGGGGCTCGTCGGTCGGTCGCTGCGCCAGCTCCACTTTCGCGAGCGGTTCGGCGTGCTCGTGGTTGGGATCCGCCGCGGCCGCGACATGGTGCGCCAGGAGCTGGCGCGTCGCGTGCTGCGCGAGACCGACGAGCTGTTGGTGCTCGGCACGCCGGCGAGTCTCGCCGGGCTGCACGAGCAAAAGGGCCTGCAGGTGATCGAGGAGACGGCGATCAGCAGCCTGCTCGACGAGCGGCTCTTTTCGCTGCGCGTCCCGTCCGACTCGCCCCTCGTCGGCACGACGATCCGCGACAGCCGGCTCGGCGAGCTGGCTGGTGTGACGGTGCTTGGCCGCGTGCGCGACGGCCGCGCGCGCCTCGTGCTGGTCGGCGACGAGCCGATCCAGCCGGGCGACGAGATGCTGGTGGTCGGCCAGCCGACCCGCCTGATGGACCTCTTCGATCTCGGCCACCTGGAGCTGCGCGACGAGGTTCCCCGCGCGCGCCTGGAGTCGCCTTCGGTGCGGGTCCTCGAAGCGGTTGTGGCACCACGCTCGCCGGCCGCCGGCAAGAACCTGCGCGAGCTCCACTTTCGCGATCGATACGGTCTGCAGGTGCTGGCGATCTGGCGCGCCGGCGAGGCGATCCACCAAGAGATCGCCTCGATCTCGCTGCGCGTCGGCGATGCTCTGCTGCTCCACGGACCGATCGAAAAGCTGGGACAGCTCGCGCCCGAGGAGTTCGTCGTTCTGTCGTCCGAGGTGACGCCCGCGCGGCGTCCGAAGGCAGCGCCGGTGGCGATCGGCTCGATGCTGCTGATGATCGGACTCGTTGCCTCGGGGCTCTATCCGGTGCACGTCGCGGCGTTCGCCGCGGCCGCGAGTGTCGTGCTGTTCGGCGCCCTCAAGATGCCCGAGGCCTACCGAGCGGTGGAGTGGCGCGTGCTCTTCCTGGTTGCCGCCATCTTGCCGATGGGTGCTGCGATGGAGTCGAGCGGTGCGGCAGGGTTCGTCGCCTCCGGGGTTGCAGACATCGCTCGCACCTTCGGCACGTATCCGTTCCTGATCGCTCTGGTGGTGGTCGCCAGCCTGCTCAGCCAGACGCTCGACGGCACCTTGACCGTCGTCGTCCTGGCGCCGGTCGTCATCCAGACCGCCGCCGAGCTGGGTGTTGACGCAACGCCGCTCATGATGTGCGTCGGTCTCGCCGCGTCGGCGGCGTTCATGACGCCCTTCAGCCACAAGGCACATCTGCTGGTGACGAGCGCCGGCGGCTATCGGTCGCAGGATTTCCTGCGCGTCGGCACGCCGCTGACTCTCGCCATGCTGGGCCTGCTGGTGATTCTGGTCCCGATCTTCTTCCCGCTCTAAGCGCCACGCCGCCCTTTCGCTGGCGCCCCTGAGCCAACGGCCCGTTGCGACGCGGCGGTCGCCGATGCAGAATGCGGAGGGTGCCGCCCGGGCCGGCCGATGCGACACCGAACGAGACGGCCCCGCCCCGAGCGCTCGCGCTGGGCTGCGGCGGGCGTTCCAAACGCCTCGAGCGCGAACGAGACGACGACCGATGACCCATCTCCGATCCCGCCCGCTTCTCGTCTTCGACGGCGACTGCGGTTTCTGTACTCGCTCGGTTCTTTGGCTGCAGTTAAGGCTGCGCCGGCCGGTGCGCATCGAGCCGTGGCAGTACCTCGACCTCGGCCGCGTCGGACTCGACGAGGCGATGGTTCGCCGCGCCGCCTGGTGGATCGAGGACGGTCTGCATCATGAAGGGCACCTTGCCATTGCTCGCGCCCTCGGCGCCTGCCGCTGGCCGTGGCCGCTCCTCGGCTGGTATCTGCGCATCCCGCCGAACCGCTGGGTTGCCGCGGTCGCCTACCGACTGGTGGCGCGTTACCGGGGCCTTCTGCCCGGGACCACACCGGCTTGTTCGCGGCCGGATTGGCCGCGCGACGACGCCTCCTCTTGATCGGTCCGTCCGCCGCCGCGGCGTGATAGGAATCCGCCTCGCTCTTGGCCCGGCACAGCCCGCGGCCGAACCGCCCCCGTGACGAAAGGCTGCCCGCGATGAAGGTCGTTCTCGCCTACTCAGGAGGTCTCGACACCTCCATCATCCTCCATTGGATCAAGCACACCCACGGCGCCGAGGTGATCACCTACACCTCGGATGTCGGCCAGGGCGATCTCGAGCTCGAGGCCGTGCGTGAGGCCGCCGTGCGCACGGGCGCCTCCGAGGTCGTGATCGAGGATCTGCGCCGCGAGTTCGCCGAGGAGACGATCTTCCCGGCTTTGCGCGCCAACGCGGTGTACGAGCATTACTACCTCCTCGGCACGGCGCTGGCTCGACCGGTGATCGCCCGCGGTCTGGTGCGCTGCGCCGAGCGTTTTGGTGCTCAGACCATCGCCCACGGCGCCACCGGCAAAGGCAACGATCAGGTGCGCTTCGAGATGGCGGCCTACGCCCTCAAGCCCGATGTGCGCGTCATCGCGCCCTGGCGGGAATGGGATCTCAAGGGCCGCAAGGATCTCTTGGCCTACGCCGAGCGTCACGGCATCGCCATGCCCGCCGCGCCGACGCCCGAGTACTCGATGGATGCCAACCTGATGCACATCAGCTACGAGGGCGGCGTGCTGGAGGATCCGTGGGCCGCGCCGCCGCGCGACATGTGGCGGATGACGACGGATCCGCTCGATGCACCCGATACGCCGGAGCAGATCGTGATTCGGTTCGAGGCCGGAACGCCGGTGGCGGTCGACGGCGAGGAGCTGCCGCCCGTCGAGCTGCTGGAGCGTCTGAACGAGGTCGCCGGCCGCCACGGCGTCGGCCGGATCGACATCGTCGAGAACCGCTTCCTCGGCATGAAGAGCCGCGGCTGCTACGAGACGCCGGGAGCCACGCTCATCCTCCATGCCCACCGAGCCGTCGAGTCGTTGACGCTCGATCGTGAGGTCCAGCACCTGCGCGACGAGTTGATGCCACGCTTCGCCGAGATCGTCTACAACGGTCTGTGGTTCAGCCCCGAGCGTGAGGCGCTGCAGCGCTTCATGGACTCGGTGCAGGAGCGGGTTCACGGAGAAGCTCGTCTCGAGCTGTATAAGGGGCACGTGGCGGTGGTCGGACGCCGCTCGGCGACCCACACGCTCTACGACGAAGAGATCGCGACGTTCGAGGCCGACGACGTCTACGACCAGGGAGATGCCACCGGCTTCATCCGCCTGCGGGCGCTGCGCCTGCGCACGCTCGGCGCCAAGCGCATCTCCGAAGGCGAATAGGGGGCCGGATCAGACCGGGCCGGCGGTGTCCACCATGTCGCCGCTCCGAGAACCGGCCGCTCTCTCACCCGCCGTGCGTCGGGTGCGGCCGGTGATCCTGCGCAGATGCCGGCCGAAGCCACGCATCACCCACAGGTGCGCCTGCGCCTGAGTGACGCTGTAGAGGTACCAGGGCAGGGTCGGTGAGAAGTCGTGGATGGCGGCGATCAGCGCCTTGCCGCCGTCGGCAGTGCGGAACTCCAGCCGTCCGCGGCGATCACCGTCGAGACGGGCGAGCAGGCCGCCGGTGACGTAGAGAAGCTGGCGATCCGGCGTCGAGTCCTCCGGCGAGAAGGTCAGCTCGAGCAGCGTGACGCCGACGACTCGGACCTTGAATCGGTACACGTTGTCGTCTCCCACCTCGCAGCGCATCAGCGGGAAGACGAAGCGCGGCAGCCAGCGGGCGTACTCGCGGCGCACCCACTCGGCATCGCGATCGGTCGGCATCGGCAGGCGCTGGACCGAGCGCACGCGCCGTGCGCGGCGGATGGTCTGACGATCGCGGCGCCGCATCGCGACGCGGGGCGACGGCCGGCCGGCGCGACCATCGAGCGACGCACGAAGCGCGTCGTCGAAGCCGATCGCCGCCGGCGCCAGGGCACGCTGCAGCGCGTTGTCGCCGGCCACCATGTCATGGCGCAGACTCTCCACCAGCGGACCCACCAGGGCGCGCGGCGCCTGCGCGACCACGGAGACCCAGAGTTTCGACAGCCGGGCCGAGAAAAAGGGCGCGTCGAACATCAGTCGCCGCTTGCCGAGCACGCGAGCGGTGCGGCGAAGCATCTCGGCATAGCTCATGACGTCGGGGCCACCGATGTCGTAGACGCGGCCGAAGGTGTCCTCGTCGCCGAGGCAGGCGTCGACAGCGCGCACGACGTCGACAAGCGCGATCGGCTGCGTGCGCGACCGGCACCACGAGGGCCGGATCATCACCGGCAGCCGGCGTACCAGGTTCAGCAGAATCTGCAGCGACGAACCACCTGCTCCAACGATCAGCGACGCGCGCAGCGAGGTGAGGGGCGTCGTGCAGCAGCCCAGCGTCTCCTCGACTTCGAGTCGGCTGGCGAGGTGCGGCGACAGCGGCCGCTGTTCCGGGATCAGGCCGCCGATGTAGACGATCTGGCGGATCTTCGCCGCCTCGGCCGCGCGGCTGAAGTTGTCGGCCAGAATCAGGTCGAGGTCAGTGAAGTCGCCCTGAACGAGGCGCGCCGAGGCCTCCATCGAGTGGACGAGGTAGATCGCGTAGTCCGCGCCCTCGAGCTGCTCCCGGACCTCTCGCAGAGAGAAAAGATCGCAATGCACCCAGCGCGTGCCGCTGCCGTCGTCGCGCTGACGCGCCCGGTTGGGCGAACGGGTCAGCCCGAGGAGGCGAAAGCGCGGCGAGAGCGCAAGGCGCAGCGTCGTGCCGACGAAGCCGCTGGCGCCGGCGATCGCGACGATCGGCCGGCGGTCGTCAGAGGACCAAGGTTTCGGGTGGCCGGCCACAGCGGCGGTCGGCGACGAGGAGTCTGGCGCGGGGAAGGATGCTTGCGACGAGGTCATCGTCCATGCTTTCGCAGCCGAGAGAGGATCGGACGCGGCCTGAAACTTCCACCGGCCGAATGCGTAGTTGACATGTTCGGCGCGTCTCATTCCGTCGTCCAAGTTCGACCTCGACGTTCGCGAGCGCCTGCCGCGATCTCGCCCGCCCGATTCGATCCCAGGAGCCTCCATGTCTTCAGCTCGTCGTCTTGCTTCGTGCCTGCTCGCGTTCGTTTCGTTCGTCGCCGTCTCCTCGGCCCAGGAGATTCCTCGTCTCGGCGAAGACCTGCAGCCCACGTTTCAGCACATCCATCTGACCGTCGACGCGCGCGAGACGTCGTATAGCGGGTCGGTGGAGGTGATGTTCGATGTCGAGCAAGCGACCGATCGCGTGCGCTTTCACAACGAAGGGCCGGAGCTGACGCGCATCGCAGTCACGACGCCCGACGGCGCCGAGGTGCCGGTCGTCGGCCGCGACGGCGAAGGCGACATCGTCATTCTGGAGCTCGAGGCACCGCTCGCGGTCGGGGCGGACTATCGGCTGGCGATCGACTTCACCAACGACTTCGACCGACATGCGACCAGCCTCTACCGCGCAGAGCACGAAGGCGAGGCCTACGCGTTCTCTCAGATGCAGGCCGACGACGCGCGCGAGGCCTTCCCGGTGTGGGACGAGCCGGGTTTCAAGTTTCCCTACCAGATGACGATGCGCGTCCCGAAAGAGCATATGGCGATCTTCAACACGCCGATTGAGGCCACCCGTGTCGAGGGAGAGTGGAAGGTCGTCGAGTTCGCCCGCACGCCGCCGATTCCGAGCTATCTGCTGGCGATCGCCACCGGCCCGCTCGAAGCGATCGATGTGCCGGGCCTCGAGTTTCCGTCGCGCATCGTCACCGTGCAGGGCCAGAAGCACCTCGGGCGCTACGCCGCCGAGGTGACGCCGCCGATCCTCGCCTACCTCGAGGACTATTTCGGCTCTCCATATCCCTACGCCAAGCTGGATCAGATCGCCGTGCCGGAGTTCTGGCCGGGCGGCATGGAGAACGCGGGGGCGATCAAATACGCCGATCGCGTGCTGCTGGTGGACGCCGAGACCGGCTCGTTGGGCGAGCGCAAGCGCATGATCACGGTCATCGCGCACGAGCTGGCCCATATGTGGTTCGGTGATCTGGTCACCATGGAGTGGTGGGACGATCTGTGGCTCAACGAGGCGTTCGCAACCTGGATGGCGACCAAGGTCGAGCGCGATCTCTTTCCCGAGCTTGGTGAGAGCGTCGCCGCGGTCTCGAGCGCGCAAAACATCATGGAGGTCGACGCGCGCCTGACCACCGAGCCGATCCGCCGCTCTGTTCGCTCCGAGGAAGAGCTATTGCGCAACCTGGGCATCACCTACGAGAAGGGCTCGGCGGTCGTCGGCATGTTCGAAAGCTGGCTCGGCGAGGAGACCTTCCGCGACGGCGTGCGCCGGTACATGAAGCGCCATGCGTGGGGCAACGCGACGGCCGACGATCTATGGCGAGTGCTCGACGAGACGTCGCAGCGGCCGGTGGCGGAGGCGCTCGAGACCTTCGTCGTGCAGTCCGGCCTGCCGTTGGTCGACGTCGTGCGCCGTGGACACGGCAGGGTGGAGCTGCGTCAGCAGCGCTTCCTGAATGCCGGTGTCGAGGCCGAGGCCCAGACCTGGAGCATTCCTGTGGTGCTCAAGCACGCCGATGGTGCCGGCGGCGCGGCGACGCGCAGCATGCTTCTTGCCGAGCCGAGTCTCGTCGTCGATCTGCCGACCGGCCGAGATGGCTGGATCTTCCCGCACGCCGGGGCCGACGGCTATTACCGCTGGCGTCTGCCTGAAGGCGAGCTGAGCGTCCTCGCGGCGAACGCGAACGATCTCCTGACGCCGCGCGAGCGGATCGCCTTGATCGGCAATGCCTCGGCCCTCGTCGACGCCGGCGAGATGGGCGGTGACGAGCTGCTCGCCGTGATCGAAGAGATGCTGGCGGACTCCGACCCCGAAGTCGTCCGGATCGCGCTCGGTGAGCTGAGCGCGGTCGAGACTGCCTTCGTCACGCCGGATCTGGAAGGCGCCTGGGCGATCTATGTGGCACGCGCCCTTGAGTCGGCGAAGGATCGCTTCGGTCTCGAGCCGGCCGCCGGCGAGAGCGAGCAGGTGACGCGCTTGCGTGCCGGCCTCTACGCCTGGTTGGGCGGCAAGGCCGAAGACCCGGACGTCCTTCAGCGGGCGCGGCAGATCGCCCGCGCATATCTGGCGGATAGCGGTTCGGTGGCCCCTTCGCTGGTCAATGTGGCGCTCGAGCTGGCGGCGCGCGATGGCGACATGGCGCTCTTTGAGACCTATCTCGCGCGTTTCGAGGCCGCCAGCGAGCCCAACGAGCGCGGGCGCTTCCTGACCTCCCTCGGCTATTTCCGCGATCCGAAGGTTCGTGCGCGTGCCCTCGAGTACTCGCTCTCGGGCAAGCTGCGGCCGACCGAAGTGTTCCAGCCGGTCTTCGGGATGACGCGGACGGTCGAAGGACGCGATCTGCTCTTCAGTTGGGTGACCGAGAACTACGCTTCGATCATGCAGCGCGTGCCGCCGATGTTCGCCTCCATGATGCCGATGGTGTCGGGGGGCTGCTCGCGCGAGCGGCTGGAGCGCGGTCGCGAGTTCTTCCTGCGCCCGATCAATGCCGTGCCGGGGACGCAGGATGCTCTCGATCGGGTCGGTGAGTCGGTCGAGACCTGTGTGGCCCTGCGCGAGCGTGAGATCGAGCGGGTGGCTGCCTACCTGCGTCGGTCGGCGGGCGAAGAGGTGCCGTCGAACGAGGACGAGGCGCCGCTCGACGCTGCCGCCTGAGGGGGCGTCGCACCGGGGGCCCAGCGGCCGCCCGAGAGGACCAGCCGGAGCGTCGCGACCACGCCGAGAAGCCCGTGGCCGCGCGCCCGGCGCTCGCCGCCGATCTCCCAGGCCAGGCGCCACTGGCGCGCCAGGATGCCCAGCGCCTGCGCCAGGCCATGGTCGTAAACATTGGTGGCCTCTGAGCTGACACCGTTCAGCTCCAGGACCTTTAGCCCTTCGCCGCGTCGAAAGTGGTCGTGACTCGGCGCCTTGAGGTCGAACCGGCCGAAGTCGAAGCCGGCGGCCGAGCGCGCGATCCTGTCGACCGCAGCGCTCAGCTCTGGGGTGAGAAGACGCCCACCATCGCGGAAGACGGCGCCGCGGCTGTGGGTGCCGAGCTCGGCGAGCGCGACCGGTTCGCCCGCTGCGGGCACCTCGTCGAGCCGGTCCCGGAGGCGGTTGAGATAGTGCGGTGCCATCGCAACGGCGCGCGTGTCGGCCAGCACCAGGCGCTCGACCGTGCTCTCGCCGTCGCCCGCGACGTGCGGCAGGATCTTCTCGGTGATGGCGAAGATCTCTCCGCGCTCGTTCCCCGGCCGCCGCGTGTAGAACACGCCGAGCTCCTCGCCCGCGACGAATCGCTGCACGATCGCGGCGTCGCGATGGCGCTCGAGAAAGCGTTCCACGTCGTCCTCAGTGCGCGCGATCGTGACGCCGGAGCCTCGTTGGCCCACATCGGGCTTGAGGACCACCGGCCAGCCGCCGCCGAGGGCCTGGTGGGCCGCCGAGAAGTCGGTGCGTCGTGTCGTGGGCGTGCCCGCTTCCAGGCGTCGCCACGATGCCACCGAGCCGGGGTCCAGCAGCTCGAGAATCTGCGACTTCGATTCGCCGATCAGTCCGCCGCCGTTGGGAAGCGATGGGTTGACGGCGGTGAAGAGCGTCGGGCTGCGATGTCGCAGCGCGAGCCAGATGAAGACCGGGGCCAGAAGCGGATAGACGATCCACGGTGACCAGAACTCCCAGCGGGTCCAGCGGTGCCAGCGGCCGAGCATGAGGCGCCGGCCCCGCCAGCTCGCCAGCGCACGGCCGAGACCGAGCACAAGCCAGATGCCGCCGAGCGCGAAGAGAAAGGCAGGCAGCGCCCGATGCTGGAAACGGTCGAAGACGACGAACACGCTCTCGCCCGCCCAGGTCGACAGGCCGACGAGCAGAGGAGTCCAGAGAGCCGTGGGTAGCAACAGCCAAAAGAAAAATCGCCCCGCCGGCATGCCGAGCGCACCGGCGCTGAGATAGGTCGGCAGACGCAGGCCGGGAACGAATCGGCTGATCAAGATGACGATCGGTCCGCGGCGTTCGAAGAACCGCCGCGAGCGCTCGAGCCGGTGGCGATCGACGATCCAGCGCACCGGCGGCGCCGACAGACTGCCGCGACCGAGCCGGCCGATCGTGTAAAGCACCATGTCTCCGCCCACGATGCCGAGCGCGCACGCCGCCGTGCCGGGCACGAAGTCGAGCGCGCCACGCGCCACCAGCAGGCCGACCGCGATGCAGGTCAGATCCTCACTGACCAGAGTGGCGAGAGCGATCAGCGCCATCCAGAACAGCAGCTTGGCGCCGCGCGCCGGACCGTCGGCCAGAGCGTCGGTTCGGCTCGCCATCGTCCGCCGGTCCGGCGAGGCGTCGCTGCGGAGCGTCGCCTCGCCCGCCTCGACGCGATCGACGAAGTCGACGATCGGCTCGACCAGGTCTCCAGGACGCGTGAACGGCATGAAGTGATTGGCGTCGAACGACACCATCTCGCTCTGCGGGACGAGGCGGTAATGCTCCTGGGCCGCTCGGTAGGGCACCAAGACGTCGTGCTCGCCGTGGATCACCAGCATCGGGCCGGCGTACCGCTCGAGCAGCTCGCGCAGTGGCCGCTGATCGGTGTCGAAGAAGTTGCGCGCGTACGACGGATCGAGCGGAAATCGATCGAGCAGGCCGAAGTGCGGCGTCATTTCGTGCAGCAGCCACAGACCGACGAGCTGCGCAGCGTGAACGGCATGGTTCAGGTGGTACTGACCGAGCAGCTCGTGCTCTTGAACGCCGATGGCCGACAGCATGACAAGCGACTGCAGTCGACCCGGATCGGCGTGGGTCATGTGCAGGATGACGCCGCCGCCCATGCTGAAGCCGATGCCGTGAGCCTGCTGGATCCCGAGATGGTCGAGCAGCTTTTCTGTGTAGAAGGCGTGCGCGCGGATCGAGTAGTCGGCGATGTCGTGACTCGACCCGCCAAAGCCCGGAAGATCCGGCGCGACGACGCGCAGGCCGCGCGCAGCGAGCGCCGGCGCCAGGCGATCGAAGTTGTCGGCCGTGCCTGGGCTGCCGTGCAGCAGCAAGATCACGGCGCGCGGCTCCTCGACCTCCGGCAGCCACTCCCGCCATGCCATTTCGACCGTGTCGCCGGTGGCCTGGATCACCGTCGCTCGATCCGTCGCCGTCTCGCGATCGAGGGTGGTGGCTTCCGTCGAGAGCGCCTTGACCTCGGGCACTTCGACGGTCTGTCTCTGCGGCCAGTCGGCAGGCGGCGTCGCCCAGCGCACCAGGTGCGAGACGACCAGCAGGGTCAGATAGATGGCGACCGTGACGCCGGCCAGCCGCCGGCGTCTGCCGGCCTGTCGCGGCGCGTCGCGGGACGCGGTCGCGCCCTTCGTCGAAACGGAGGCGTGCATCGGGCGCCTCGGCTCAGTCCGCGCAGGGCCGGACGACCGCGACCGGTCTCCGCAGCGTCGTTTCGGAGCTGCGGTCGGTCGTGCACGGTGGGCCGTCCCAATAGCGCATCGTGACGGTGTCGGTGCGCACCTCGATCTCGGTGAGGCTGACCGTGCGGGCTTCGGGGCGACGCATGCAGGGCGAGTAGGCGCCGTGATCCGGCCGATGGCTGCGGTGAAACGCCCGCAGCAGCTCGAGATTTGGGCCAGCCGGCGCCTCGCGCAGCTTCTCTTCCCACAGTGCCCGACGGTAGATGGCGGCGCCTTCGTGGTCATAGCCCGACGAGACGCGGGGAGGCGTCGTCTCCGCCGCTGTCTTGAGCTGACCACCATCCCAATCGAAGGCGAGGACCGTCGGTGCGCCGTCGCCGATGGCCAGAGCCAACAAGGTGAACGGTCGCCAGCGCCGGAGGTCGCTCTGGGCGTTCAAGCGCTCAGCCACCTCGCTCGGATCCGTCGCCGAGGCCATGGCGCGGACCAAGCGGCCGCGGCTGATCCAGCCATCGGGCGGCTCGACGGCCGTCACCTGGTCTTGGTAGCGGTTGAGCAGCGCCACTGTCACGCCGTGCGTGTTCACCGAGATCCAGGTGCCACCTGCGTCCGTGTCGGTCGGCGCCAGGGACTCGGCGCCGTCGGCGTGCACGGTCGCGCTCGGCGGCGAGGCCCGCTGCCGCAGCACGCTCTCGTCGCGGTTGAAGAGAAAGTGGTAGCCGCCGCCGTCCTCGGTCACCATCCAGGTGGCCGTACACATGGCGGGTCAGGACGTCGTGACGGGAGCGGCGTCGAGCCGCTGACGATGCTCGAGGGTCGACGGCGCAACGCCGAATGCATCGCCCGGCTCAACGTTCTGGAGACGGAGCAGCATGGCGATCAAGGCGTAGTGATGCACCGTGTGGGAGAGCAGAAACTGCAGCTCGCGGCCGACGGTGGAGTGGGTCAAGCGTCCACTGTCGCGCCAGGCGGCGGCGTCGACTTTGATCTCCAACGCACGGTCGAAGGTCGATTCCGACAGAGCGTCGAGCCGCTCGACGATCTCGGCGATGGCCGCCGACGCGGCGCCACGATCGGTCTCGACCGTGCGATCCCGGCTGCGCGCGTCATAGTCGACCGCGCCGTCCTCCAGGCCGCCGAGAAAGCAGCGGTAGTAGTCGAGGACGTGGCGCAGGTGGGCGCCGGCCGATCCCTGGCCGCGCTGAGCGACGGTGACAAAACAAGCGTCGTCGAGCGACGCGAGCAGCTCGAGACCCTGCTCGAGGAAGTGAATGTTCTGATGGGCGATGCTCAACGTGGACGTCTCCTGGGCTCGGCGGGCGGCTGTCGCCGAACGGGCGTCATGGGCCGAAGAAGGCGCGTCTCCGCTTGTCGTCCAAACGGTCGACGTCGAGGAGGACGAGCCAGTCGATGGTCTTGAAATCCCGGTCGATCGCCGGCGGTCCGCAGACCTGGGCGCGATGACGAAGATACGTACGGAAGAGCTTCGGGACCTTGATGGTCAGGTCGCTCGGCGGCTCGACGGGATCGAGAGCGACCTCCGGACGCGGTGCCACATGGATCGCCGGATGCACGTGGCCCTGAGCGTTCAGATCTCGGTGAAGCGCCCATCCTTCGGCCGGATCCTGGCTCGTCAGCGAGCAGCAGCCGAAGAGATACCGCAGGCGGTGCGTGGCGAGGTAGAGAGCCAGCCCCTTCCACAGCAGGAAGAGAACCTGCGTGTTGCGATGCTCGAACGCGACGCACGCGCGACCGACCTCGATCGCGTGGTCAACGATCTCAGCCGGCAGACCGGCGAGGTCGAACTCGCCGTCGGAATAGAAGCCGAGTCCCGAGCGCCGGGCCATTGCGGCCGTTTGCAGCCGGTAGGTCCCCACGATCTCGCCGGTTTGCTGGTGGTCGACGATCAGGTGATGGCAGACGTCGTCGAAGGCGTCGCGATCTCGGCCGCTGCGCCACGATTCCTCAAGACCCTCGCCGAGCTCGACGTTGAACACTTCGAAGCGCAAACGCAGCGCCGCGTCGAGCGCTTCGGCGTCGCGAGCGAAGCGCACCGCGTACCGTCCCTCGTCGAGCTGGGCGGCCGGCGGCTCGAACTCGACATCGGCCGGCCCAGACGGCTCGCTGCGAAGGATCGGATCGTTCATGACCGATGCGGTGGCCTCGGAAGTCGTCGATGAAGTTGCAGGCGCGGCCGACCCTCGAGGACGGCGGAGCGGCCGGGCGAAAAGGTCTGTTGAGCGGAGAACGCCCAAGCGTCGCCGCAGCTTACAACAACCGCTCGAAGGTCGAGGGATCGGCACGCAGCAGCCAGCGATCCGCCAGTTCGACCAGCTCACCCTCGACCGCCAGCGGCTCGGCGACGACATCGAGGACGTCCCGGCCGATTTGCTCGCCGTCCGGGCCCACCAGAAGCAGCTCGGCGACCGGCTCACCGCCCCGCCGCACGACGAAGAGCGGTGGGATGCCGCCGCGCAGGCAGAGCGCCGCACACGCTCGATGCACCTTGCTGTCGCCGGGCTTCATCACGCCGAGATAACACTTGCTGTCGACGATCTCGCCCACCAGGCGATGACGACCGTGCGACACGCCGGCCGACTCTCCGCCTGCCAGCGTCGGTTCGGCGATGGCCTCTAGTGTCTCCGGCACGATCTCGAGCATCGTTTGGTCGTCACGGAAGGCGAAGGTTCCTTCGAGGCGCACGCGCTGGCCGTCGAGGTCCTGAACCAGCGGCTCGGCGCCGTTCTTGAGCGGAGCGACCAGCAAATAGCTGGCGAGCGCGCCGTCGGGACCGGGCACCAAGAGCTGCGGGTGCGGCTCGAGCACCACCGTGCCTTCGACCGTTCGAGGGGCACCGAACTCGAAGAACGAGGGAGCGAACGGAGATTGCAGGGCCGCCAGGCCGCCGGCCAGCAGCAGGCCGCCGGCCAGCAGCCCGAGGATGCGCGGGCGGAGGAAGCGCACGAACCGGTTCGGCGCACGCTCTTGCCAGCCGATGTAGAACGTCTGGTCGGCGGACGGAGCGTCGGTGGATGAAGCCTCCACGACCGACTCGTCGCGCGTCGCATCAGGAGCCATGGTCGATCTCCTTGGGCAGAACGATCGGTGGCACCGCGGTGCCGGCAGCAAGTGGCGTCGGATGCACCCAGATCTCGTCACCCTCGAGCCGCAGACGGAAGGTCGGCAGCTTCTCGTTGAACGGCTCGGGTGCGCACCCGTCCTCCGGCCGGTACTGGAAACCGTGCCACGGGCAGACGACGCAGCCATCGACGATCTTGCCTTCGCCCAGCGGGCCATTCTGATGCTGGCAGACGTTCGAGATGGCGGACAGCTTGCCGTCATATCGGAAGACGGCAACCCGCTCGCCAGAGACCTCGATCATCTTGGCGCGGGACGGGGTGATCTCGGCGACCCGGCAGACGGGTACGAAGCCCTCGTCGTGCGGGCTCAGTTCGGCCGACTGGACCCGCCGTCGCTCGCGCCAGCCCGCCGCCAGGTGCAGGCCGAGAATCCACGCCATGCCGAGCGCCAGAGCGCCGATCAGGAGCGGATCGCGCTCGCTCTGCAGGGCACCGAGGGCGACATGGAGCACGACCAGGGCGTAGGCGACGTAAACGCCCATGTGGAGGGCCTTCCACACCGGCGCAGTCAGATTTGCCAGCCAGAAGTCGTGGCTCGTCGCCGCCATCAGAAAGAGGATGACGAGGGCCGCCAGGCCAAGCGGCTGGAAGGGGAATTGCGCCAGCGCGTCGTAGCGCGGATTGCCCGCCAGGATGCTCGTGAGCGGGTCGAGCGGTCCGCCGACGTGGAACTGAATCGTCGCGAGCGCTGCGTGGAGCAAGGCGGCGAGAAACATCGTGACGCCGAGATGGCGGCGGTTGTAGAGCAGCGGCAGAAAGCGCGAGTCGAGGCGAGCGAGCGGTCCGATCGACAGCACCACATGCAGGAGCGTGAACGCCAGCAGTGCGAAGGCGCGCAGCAGCGCCGTTTCGATCGTGATGCCTGGATGCAGGGCGAAGGTGACGCCGAAGAAACCGCCGAGGAAGATCAGGCAGCCGAGCGCGAGAAGCCGATCGTAAACTGCCTTCTGGCGGTTCCACTGCACGGCTTGGTAGCCGACGCTCATCGTGACTCTCCCTGGCTTGGGGCGTCGCCGGGTCGTCCCCCTGGCGGTGCACTGGTGGCCGGGAGCGGAACGCTGCCGACGACCTCGCCATGGCCGAGGCTGTAGACGGTGAGAGCGCCTCTGGCCGCCGAGGTCGCGTCCGGAGCCGGCGCGGGTGCCGACAGCAGCCGACGCATCGACAGCGGGCCGATGAAGACCGCGTCGCCCGGCAGGCCGCGCGTTCCTTCGATGACCACGTCCGGGGTCCAATAGACGAGCGGCTCCGGCACGCTAGGCGGCGTCGTGGCGCGCACCTCGATCCGATTGTCCAGGTGGGCGACGGCCAGCTCCACCGGACCGGCACGCAAAATGTCGCGCGCCGGAGCGCCGGTCTCGGGGCTCCCCGCCGTCAGCGGTGCCGGCAGCGGCCCTTCGGCGACGGGCGGTCGCGCGGTCAATGCCAGCGCGACGCCGACCGGCAGCGCCACGGCGAGAGTGGTCAGCATCCAGCGATGGCGACGGCGCAGCGGCTCGATCATAACGGTCTCTCTGCGGACGGCCTCTCCGCGGACGACGCCTCGTGTGCGGCTGCGGCAGCTCGTCGATGAGGAGTGTCTTCGATCGGCGGCGTCGTGTGGCGCGCCCAGCGCATAGCCAAGAGCGGCCAGAGTGCAGCGGCGCCCGGCACCACGAGGACGCGGAATCCCCAGGTGGCATCATCCGCCGCCGGATCGATCCGCGCCGCGCCGCGCCAGGCGAAGGCGAGCGCGAAGAGAAGACCGAGCGCGGCGTAGAGCACCACGACCAGCGACACGATCTGGGCCAAGGTTTGGACCACGGACACCTCCGCGACGAGAGTTCCGGCGCGTCGACGCGCGGCGTCGGCGCCGCGAGATGGGAATCGAGCGCGTTTCGAGGCAGACTTGATGAATCTAGATGGAAAGGTTACCAGCCGACCTCGGTCGGCCAACTGGGTCGACGAGTCCACTCGGAGCCATCGGCGATCCCGCCACGCCCGTCGGGTCGACGCCGCGGTCGGTCCCTGGAGAATGAGGAGCCCACCTGATGCGCAAGACGAAGATTGCCACGTGGAGCGAGCTCGAAGATCGCCGCCCGGCCGATGCTTTGGTCGAGGGTGTCGATCTCGTCGCCGTTCGCTTCGACGATGACGTGTCGGTGCTCTATGGACGGTGTCTGCACCGTGGAGCGCTGCTGGCCGATGGCTATGTCGACGGTGAGAACCTGATCTGTGGCGTCCATCATTGGGACTACCGCTTCCGGACCGGTGTCAGCGAATACAACAACGAAGAGGCGCTGGCCAAGTTCACCTCCTGGATCGAAGACGACGCGGTGTGGGTCGATGCCGACGAGATCGCCGCCTGGGGACGTGAGCATCCTCAGCCGTTCGACCGCGAGGCCTATCTCGGCCGCTATGCCGATCCTCACGGCGCAGTCGAGGAGCCCCACAACAAATTCATCCAGCAGCTGGCGAAGAACGGCCTCGACGTCTTCGGTCACCACGGGCCGGTCGACGCGATGGGAGTTCCGCATCCGCAGCTGCCCGGCTGGGACGATCTGCAGATTCTCACCGCGCAGCTCCATCGCGTGCCGCTGCTCGACGACGCCGAGGTAGCGAGCGAGCTGGTGATCGGCCCCGAGGCGGCTCGCCCGCTGCGGTTCGAGGTGCCGATCTTCGTCACCGACATGAGCTTCGGCGCCTTGTCCGAGGAGGCGAAGGTATCGATGGCGCGAGGTGCGGAGCAGGCGGGCAGCGGCATCTGCTCTGGCGAAGGCGGAATGCTGCCCGAGGAGCAGGCGGCGACCTCGCGCTACCTCTACGAGCTGGCCTCGGCGCGCTTCGGCTTCTCCTGGGAGAAAGTCGCCGCCTCGCAGGCGTTTCACTTCAAATTCGGACAGGGCGCCAAGACCGGCACCGGCGGCCACCTGCCGGGAGAGAAGGTTCAGGGCAAGATCGCCGAAGTGCGCGGCCTGAATCCTGGCGAGTCCGCGATCTCTCCCTCGCGCTTCCCGGAATGGACCGAGATCTCGGATTTCAAGCGCTTTGCGGCCGAGGTGCGCGAGCGGACCGGTGGCATCCCGATCGGCGCCAAGCTGTCGGCGCAGCACGTCGAACGCGATCTCGACGCAGCGCTGGCGGTGGGTGTCGACTACGTCATTCTCGACGGGCGAGGTGGCGGCACCGGGGCAGCGCCGCTGCTCTTCCGCGACCACATCTCGGTGCCGACGCTGCCGGCCCTGGCGCGCGCTCGGCGTCACCTCGATCGGCGTGGCGCCGGGCACGTGTCCCTGATCGCCACCGGCGGGCTGCGTCATCCGGCCGACTTCGTGAAGGCCATCGCGCTCGGCGCCGACGGCGTGGCGATCGGCAACTCGGCGATGCAGGCGATCGGCTGCGTGGCGATGCGCGCGTGTCACACCAACAACTGCCCGGTCGGCATCGCGACGCAGCAGCCGCAGCTGCGCGACCGGCTCGACATCGCCATCGGGGCGCGGCGCCTGGCGAACTTCCTCCAAGCGTCGACCGAGCTGATGAAGGTGCTCGCGCGCGCCTGTGGGCATCCTCGACTCGCCGACTTCTGCGTCGATGACCTCAGCACCTGGAAGCGCGACGTTGCACAGCTCACCGGCGTCGCCTACGCCGGCGTTCACCCGCTCTGATTCGAAGGAGACTCCATGGCTGAATCCGCTGGCGCCCGCCGTCGCTCGACGATGCTCCGCCGCGCCGCCTGGCCCGTCGGCCTGACCCTCGCTGCTGCCGCGTTGGTGGTCGGGGTCAGCGCCGCCGGTGCCGTCGATCCGATCAACACCGGCTGGTTCGGCAACACGGCGATCAAGGGCTACGATCCGGTCGCCTATTTCGAGCTCGGCCAGCCGACGCCGGGCGACAAGGCGATCACCGCCGACTGGAACGGCGCGACCTGGAGGTTCTCGAGCGCCGAGCACCGAGCGAAATTCGTCGCCGATCCCGCGGCCTACGCGCCGCAATACGGGGGATACTGTGCCTATGCGGTGGCCGAAGGCTCGACTGCCGGCATCGATCCGGAATCCTGGGCCGTCGTGGACGGCAAGCTCTACCTGAACTACAACGCGAAGATCCAAGCAAAGTGGGAAGCAAACCGCGACCAGATGATCGCCGCCGCCGACGAGCAGTGGCCGAAGCTGTTGAGCTCGGATTGAGCCGCCGATCCGATCGGCTGAGCCCGCGCGTCGCGCGGCCAGCGAGACGTTGGCTCGCGGCCTCATGCCTTGGGCTCGCGGTCGCGTGGGCAGCCGCTGGCGCCGCCGCTCAGCCGCTGGCACCTGCGCCGGCGCTCGATCTGCCGGCCGCGGGAGCGCCCTCCGGCGAGCCCTGTGCCGGCGGCGTCGTGCTCGACGACGGCGTGCCCGAGTCCGGCTATGGCTGGGTGCCGTCGGCGATCGAGGGCGAGTATGTTCAGGCCTTCGACACCGGCACGCTGTCGCAGCGTGTCCTCGACGCGGCCTGCGTGTGCATGCTGCGCACCGGCACCGTCGACGCGATCGACTTTGAGGTCGTCGTCTACGCCAGCCGCGAGGTGGTCGACGACCAGGGCGAGGTGCGGGTGATTCCTGAAGCCGAGCCGTTCGCCGCGGTTCCGGCCCGTCTCGACGGGGTGCCGACGGGCGTGCAGGCGAATTGGATCGAGGTGCCGCTCGACGGTCTGCGGCTACCGCTCGGCCGCTTCTACCTCGGAGCGCGCTGGGATCCGTCGGTGGCGGTGCGCTTCTTCGTTTGCGTCGACCAGACGGAGACGACCGACGTCGTCGGCGGCTTCTTTCGCGACGACCGCTCAGAAGGCATCTGGACGAGCGTCTTTGCGACCAATGATCCGATCTTCATTCCGCACCGCTCGATGCTGCTGCGGCTGCGCGGCAGCGACGTGCCGGCTCTCGAGGTTCCGGCGCTGTCGCCCGTCGGCCTGGCGGCCCTCGCCGCCGGGCTGAT
This sequence comes from Acidobacteriota bacterium, assembly GCA_038530905.1. Classification (GTDB taxonomy): domain Bacteria; phylum Acidobacteriota; class Thermoanaerobaculia; order Multivoradales; family J023; genus JAUIJL01. Next base: position 6,122 of record JBCBCF010000025.1, on the reverse strand, counting down.
GCTGCTCGGGCTCCTCGGTCTTGCCCGCCGCCGCTGAGCGGGTCGCGATTCAGCCGGCCTCGGTCTGCGCGTCGGCCTCGAGAGGCTCGATCTCGACGACGAGACCGTGCTGCGCCACCTGCTGGCCGACGGCGGCGTGAATCGTCGAGACGGTGCCGCCGAGCTGGGCGCGCAGCGGCGTTTCGAGCTTCATCGCCTCCAGCGTCGCGAGGGTGTCGCCGGCCGCCACGGAGTCGCCGACCGTCACCGCGATTGAGGTCAACCGTCCGGCCATCGGCGCGCGCACAAGCCGCGGATCGCCGTGCGCCGCGCGGGCGGCTCGGCGGGCCGGCGGTCGCAGCGTGACGATGTCCTCGCCGGTGTCGAGGTGCACCGCGTGCAGGCGCTCGGCGGCGCCTTCGACCGCGATCGCGATCCGGCGGGTCTCACCGTCGACGGTCAGGCGCCGCCGGATCGGATCCGGTCCGGCCTCGAGCGCAACGTCCGCCGCGTCTGCTCCTGTCACCCGATAGCGTCGAGGGCGGCCCGGCGCGCAGCTCTCCAGCGGCAGGAGATGAAGCGTCGAGTCGTCCGGCTGGTCGGCCGCGTCTTCCTCTCCGCCGGCGCGCAAGTCGATCGGCCAGCCGCCCCAGCCTGGGCTCGAGCGGAAGCCCCAGAGCGGACCGGCTGGATCGCCCCACGTTTCAGACGCCGCAATCGCCGCCGCCGCCCGCGCGCCGAGGCCCGGGCGCGGTCGTTCGAGCGAGAGCTCGCCGTCACCACCGCGCTCGACCCAGCCGACGTCGACGCCGCCGCGCTGCACGCTCGGTGCCGCGAGCAGGCGCCGAAGAAAGCCCAGATTCGACGTCGGGCCGAGGAGGACGGTGTCTCGGAGCGCTGCGCGCAGTCGCTCGATGGCCGCCGCGCGGGTGGCGCCGAAGGCGACGACCTTCGCCACCATCGAGTCGTAGGCGTCCGGTACCGCGAGGCCGTCGGCGAGCGCGTGGTCGACGCGCAGGCCGGCTGAGGCGTCGTTGTCGGGCGCTCGCCAGGCGATGATCCGTCCCGGCGACGGCCGAAAGTCGTCCCATGGATCTTCGAGGCAGAGCCGCACCTCGATCGCGTGTCCGCGCCGGTTCGGGTCCGGAGCCGCCGGCAGCGGTCGGCCGGCCGCCAGGCGGAGCTGCCAGGCGACAAGGTCGAGGCCGTGCACCGCCTCGGTGACCGCGTGCTCGACCTGCAGCCGGGTGTTCATCTCGAGGAAGACCGCGCGTTCCGCCGGGTCGACGAGCATCTCGACCGTGCCGGCGCCGAGATAGTCGAGCGAGCGCGTCAGCTCGACGGCGTCCTGGCACAGCCGGTCGAGCGCGGCCTGAGCCAGGCCGGGCGGCGGCGTCTCCTCGAGCAGCTTCTGGCGCCGTCGCTGAATCGAACAGTCGCGCGCTCCCAGATGGAGGGCGCCGCCGCGGCCGTCGCCGAGCACCTGCACTTCGATGTGGCGCGCGCCGTCAAGCCGCCGCTCGAGAAAGACTCGATCGTCGCCGAAGGCAGCCTGCGACTCGCGGCGGGCGGCGCGGACCGCGTCGTCAAGGTCGTCGAACGCCTCCACCGCCCGCTGCCCGCGGCCGCCGCCGCCGGCGACCGCCTTGACCAGCAGCGGCAGGCCCACGCGTTCGGCCGCGTCGCGCCAGCCGGCGACGTCGTCGTCGAGCACGGCGGACGCCGGCAGGCACGGGACGCCGGCGGCCTCGGCACGGGCTCGCGCGCGGGCCTTGTCGGCCATCGCCTCGATTGTGTCGGGCCGCGGACCGACGAAACGAAGGTCGGCGCCGGCGCAGGCGCGGGCCAGCTCGGCGTTCTCTGCCAGGAAGCCGTAGCCGGGATGCAGCCAGGTGGCGCCGGCCCGGCGGGCGGCGTCCACGACGCTCTCGACGTCGAGATAGGCCCGAGGGTCGTCGCCGAGATCGATGCAGACGTCGCAAGCATCTCGATGTGTGGAGCGGGCATCGGCGCGCGTCGCGATACCGGCGACGCGAAAGCCGAGTCGGCGGGCAGTGCGCGCGATGCGCACCGCGATCTCGCCGCGGTTGGCGATCAGCAGCGTCGCGCCGCGCCCCAGCGCCTCGTCGCTCGGGGCGGCGGTGTCAATCATCGTTCGTCGGTGGCGGATCGACCGTGGCCTGAGCGACGGTGGTGCGCCAGCTCGGCGGTCGCCGATCGGCGAAGGCAGCCAGGCCCTCGCTGGCCTCGTCGCCGCGCAGCGCCCGCGCGAAGAGGCGCGCCGCGTCGTCCAGCAGTGGATCCAGCGGTCGCAGCGGGACCTGACGCAGAAGGTCTTTGGTCGCCGCCACGGCACGCGGCGCGCAGCGCAGAATGTCGTCGAGATGGCGGTCGAGCGCGTCGTCCAACGCGTCGGCGTCGGCGGCCTCGTGCACCAGGCCGAGCGCGGCGGCTTCATCGCCGTCGACCACCGCGCCGGTCACCGCCAGCCGCCGCGCCGGTCCCGAGCCGATGCGGCGGACGACAAAGGGTGCCACCTGCGATGGGACCAGCCCGATGTGGACTTCCGGCATCCCCAAACGGGCGTCGCGCGCGGCGAGTGCGACGTCGGCCACCGCGACGAGGCCCAGGCCGCCGCCGAGCGCCGCGCCCTCGACCACGGCGACGACCGGCTGTGGCAGCTGCTCAAGGCGGAGCAGGCAGCGGCCGAAGGTGCGGTTGGCGATCTCGACCGGATCGTCGATGCCCGCTTCGACCGGCTCGTCAGCGGCGAACGATGCGAGATCGCCGCCGGCGCAGAAGGTGCCGCCGGCCCCGCGCAGGACCACCGCGCGGATGGCCTCCGGCGGCGTGGCGGCGAGGGCCCGGCAGAGCGCGTCGAGCCCGTCCACCATCGCGAGGTCGAGAGCGTTGCGCCGCCCGGGGCGATCGAGCGTCACGTGCAGCACGGGACCGTGGCGCTCGACGCGGAGCGACTCGACGTCGGGCAGGGAGAGCTCGGTCATCGGCGAGGCGTCGTCAGGCGGCAGCTCAGGGCGCGAATCCGTCGATCGCCACGGCGAGCGCGAAGTCCTTCGGCGACAGACCGTCGACGTCATGCGTAGAGAGATCGAAGGTCACCGTGCCGTAGACATTCGACCAGTCGGGGTGATGCTGCATCGTCTCGGCGATCAGCGCGACCTGCGTCATGAAGCCGAACGCCGAGACGAAGTCAGGGAAGCGGATCTCGCGGTGCAGCTTGCCGTCGCGCAGGCTCCAACCGTCCAGCTTCGCCAGCTCGGTCTCGATCTCGGCCTGCGACAACTTGCGAGGAAGGCTCATGAGGATCCTTTCGGCGCGCTCGAGGCCGCCTGCCGGTGAGTGTGGAAAGCTTGGACGAACCTAACAGATCGCCTCGCCGATCGATCCGACCTGATCGTCGCTCCATGCTTGCTATTGCTCCTCTCTGCACCGCCCTCTGCCGCCGTCGGGCCCACGCTCGCGGGCGTCTCGTCGGCCTCCTCGGGCTGGCGTTTCTGCTGTCGACGGCGTCAGCGGCGCAGGAGGCCGAGTCGTTGGCAGAGGCGTCGGCGCAAGAGCCGGCACCGTCGGCCGAGGCGTCGGCGCAGGCGTCAGCGGAGCCGCCGACGCAGGGACCGTCCTCGACAGACGTTCCGGGACCGGCTGCAGCAGCTCCAGAGGCGGAACCAGGCGAGGGAACGCGTGAGGCCGAGACCGCGGTTCTGACCACCGGAACGCGTCTGCGGATCGTCGAGGCGCCGCTCGCCGACGGATGGATCGAGGTCACGGCCGTCGGTCAGGGACCGCAGGGCCTGCGGCTGCCGTCGCGCTCGGCCGACGCGTCGCCGCTGGCGATCGATCTGCAGCTCGCGCCGGCGCCGGCGGTGATCTGTGCCGGTGCTCAGGGTCGCGCCGCCGTCTGCCGCGTCGAGGCGCTCTCGCCGCCCGAGGTCGAGACCGAGATCGACCTCGAGCTCGAGGTCGGCCGAGCCGTCGTCGGGCGGTATCTGGTCGGTCCAGAGCCGGTGGCGGGTGCCCGCGTTTCGGTGGTGCCGACAATCCTGCCGGAAGATCGCTTTGCCGGCTTCGTCCAGCCGCTCGCCCTTGTCGATGGAGCGCTGACGCGGGCGGCGGTGACGGACGTCGACGGTAGGTTTCGACTGCCCGAGCTCGCCGCCGGCGAGTATCTTCTCGAGACGGAGCTGCCGTCGGGCCGGTTGGATCGCGATCTGCGGTTCATCGTTGCGGCGCCCGATCCCGAGCTGGAGCCGCTGGTTGACGGCGCGCCGTTGCCGCTCGATCTCGGCGATCGGATCGTGTCGGCTGGGCTCGACGTCGTCGTGCAGGTCGTCGATCCGGACGGGGCACCGATCGTCGGCGCTCTTGTCGTCGCACAGCAGGGGGAGCAGGTGCGCGATCTCGAAGCCTGGCGCGCGACGAGCGGCGCGGACGGCACAGTGTCGCTGTCTGGTTTCTTTGGCGAGCGGGAGGTGCACCTAAGCTGTCGCGCGTCCGGTCGCCGGCTGTGGCGCCGCAGTTTCCAGCCGCCGCCGGTCGAGGTCGAGTGCGTGCTCGACTCGCTCGGCGAGGTCGCTGGCCGCGTGGTCGGCGTCGGCGGCGAGCCGCTGGACGACGCGGTCGTCGAACTGCAGCCGCTCGAGGCCAATCCAACGCAGGACGCCGAGGTTGCCGCCGTCGGCGCCCTGCCGACAACCGACGACCGCGAGGGCGACACGGCGCTCGCAACGCGGCGTTTGCGGGTGGCGGACGACGGAACGTTTGCCTTCCCGGGGCTCGGTGCCGGTCGCTGGGGGCTGGTGGTGTCGGCACCAGGGCATGCAACGGTGCGCGACGTCGTCGATGTAGGCGACGACGGGCTCGATCTTGGCGATCTGGTGCTGCTGCTCGGCCGTTCGGTGGCCGTGCGCGTGGTCGACGTCGAGACCGGCGAGCCGATCGCGGGAGCGCTCCTCGCCGGCCTCGAGCCGTTGGGCACCGCCGAAGCGCTGACCGACGCGGACGGCGAGGCAGATCTCGTGCTCGACGACGCCGAGCCGGTGCCGGTGGAGGTTGTCGCCGACGGCTACGCCGCGCGACGCGTAGAGATCGCGCCGCGCGACGACGACGTGGTGGGGCCGCGGGCTGTGCCGGCCGGCGGGCCGCCGGAGGGTCCCCAGATCATCGAGCTCCAGCGGGGTGGCCGCCTGCGCATCGTGGTGCAGCGCGACAACGGCGAGGCGTGCGTCGACTGCCGCGTGCGCATCGCCCCGGCGCGCGAGTTGCGGACCGGGCCGGACGGCGAGGTGCTGAGCGAGCGTCTTGAGCCGGGGATCTATCGCGTCATTCGCGACGGCCGACGCCGCGTCGGGTCGGAGATCGTCACCTCACCCGAGGCGGAGGTGCGCGAGGTGCGCGTGCGAACTGACGAGACGTCGTTGGTGCGCTTCGGCGGCGGCGCGGTCTTGCGCGTTCGGTTCGAGCCGGAGCCGCCCGAGCGGTGGTGGATGGTGGCCCAGGGTGGGTTCGGTCAGCGGCGTGCGGAGCCCGATGCCGACGGGGTCGTGGAGTTTCGTCGCCGCGGGCGCGAGCGCCTCGACCTCGTCCTCGCCTTCTTCGACGCGCCGAGCGGCGCGGTGCAGTGGGTTCGGCAGGCGACCGTCCGCGCGGGAGCCGACGTGTCGGAGCTGACGCTCGAGCCCGCCGCGGCGCGCGTTCGCGGGGTCGTCGAATGGCGCCGAGAGCCGGCGGCCGCCCTGCGCGTGCGTCTCCGCACGGTGGGTGAGGGCGCCTGGGTCGCCGAAGCCCGCACCCGACCCGACGGCAGCTTCGACCTCCGCTACCTGCCGGCCGGCGTCTATCAGCTCGTCATCGGCCAGAGCGCAGTCCAGAACCTGAGCCTGCAGGCTCGCCAGCAGCTCGACCTCCGCACGACTGGGGTCCTCGATCCCGCGGAGCCGGGCGGTTGATCCGCGCCGCGGCGGAAGAACCCGGCGGGCCGTTCGGGCGACGACCAGGGCCTCAGAGCCCACCGCGTCGGTGTCGACGGCGTCGACCTTGATGGTGTCGGAGCCTGTCGCGGCGGTGCCGATGGTGACCGGGTCCTCACGGTGAGCCAACCGACGAGAGAGTGGATCGTCCGTCGC
>JBCBCF010000024.1:0-26504 GCA_038530905.1 Acidobacteriota bacterium | reverse complement strand
GGCAGGAGGAAGAGCGGCATCTCGCTGACCAGGGTCAGCGGGTCGCCGCCGAGCGAGCGAGCCAGCTCCATGGAGCTGGGGCGGAAGAGGGCGGCAGTCGCCGGATCGCCAGCCGTCAGGAAGTGCTCGCGCATGGCTCGCGAGTCCGGGCGCGTCGTGAAGCCGCGCCCGAGGCGGCGGAAGCCCTTGTCGCCGCCGCGATCGATGTCGTGCACGCGGTATCCCGCCGTCTCCACCGCCTCGACGAGGCGTGTCCGCAGCGACGCCGATCGTTCGGCCCACGCCGCGTCGAGCAGGAACCACGGCCCGGCTGCGAAGGCCATGCCGTGCAGGCTGCCATGGACCTGCAGCGGCGCGCCGTCAGCCAGGAACTCGGCGACAGCACGATTCTCGGGCCGCATCGGCGGCGCGGTGGGGTCGGCGACATCGATCAGCCGGCCGTCGGCGTCGGCGGTCGGGAAGCCGAACTCGATGTCGTCGCCCGGTAGATCGCGGACCACGTGGCGCAGGTAGCGCGGCAGATCAACGCCCCGCGCATCTCGCGTCCACCCGCCCGGCGGGCCGAGAGCCTTGGTCCAGGCGGCATTGCGGGCCTCGCCGTCGGGATGGACGTGCGGCACCAGCCACCAGGAAAAGCGCTCGAGCAGCGGATCGGCCTCAGAGCGCGTCGCCAGGAACGCGGCGAGCCGATCGAGGGTCGCCGGTCCGACCGGCTCATCGGCGTGGCAGCCGGCGATGAGCGACACGTGCCGCGAACCGCGACCGAAACGATAGCCCGCGAGCGGACGCCCGTCACGGCTGGTGCCGATGCGGATCGCGCACGCCGGATCGAGGGGCGGCAGGGTGGGATCAAGGATCGCCGCTGGCGGCAGGAGTCGGTCGGATGACGGCTCGAGCATCGAGACAGCGTACGCGATCAAGTCGCCGAGAGAACGAGGCAACCCGAACGCTCGACGCCCCAGGTCAGTGCGCTACGATTATTGCTTCCAGCCTCGCTCGCGACGGTTCCCCGCCGACGCTCGAGCGGCGCCTGCCCCGATTCGATTTCATGCTGTTTCTCCTGGACCGTGCCGCTCTGGTCGGCAGCTCGACGTTCGCCGCAATCGATCCACGAGCGTTGCTTGTCGAGACCGACCTCTTGGTGCTGACGACGGCGTTCCTCGTCCTCGCCGTCGTGCACCTGGTCTATCTCGATCGCCGGCACCGCGAGACGTCCCTTTTCCTCGCGCTCTACGGTCTCGCCGCTGCCGGTAGCACCTTTGGCGGCAGCGCATGGGGCGAAGCGGCTCTGGGTCCGCATTGGGCACTGAGGCTCCAGCAAGCGTCAACGCATCTGTCGGCGTTCGCGGCGATTCCGTTTCTCTGGACCGTCCTCTCGCAGAAAGTGCGAGCCTGGCTGCGCGTCTACCAATTCGCCCATCTGGGCATCGCGGTCGCGATGTTGGTGCTGCCGATCGCCTGGGTGGTCGCCAGCCGGCCGGGGCGCCTGGTCTTCCTTCTGCCGCTGGTTCTGGCGGCTGTGGCCGTGGCGTGGCAGGCGCGGCGGGAGGCGCCGGTGTGGGCCATCCTGCTGGCGATCTCGCCGCTGGTCTTCGCGGTGGTCTGGGAAGTGGCCGGCGCCTTCGGCGGGCATGCCAGCGTGCGTCATCCCGCGCCGTACGGCTTCGGCGTTTTCCTCGGTGCCATGACCGCGCTGCAGGCGGCGCGATCGCGCCGCCTGCATGCGGAGCTCGACTCATTCCGCGTCACCCTCGAGCAGCGGGTCGAGGAGCGCACGGCTGAGCTGCGCCAGGCGGAGCGGCAGGCGCGGCACGCCAGCGAAGCGAAGAGTCGCTTCCTGGCCGCCATGAGCCACGAGATCCGCACGCCGATGAACGGCCTGCTCGGTCTCGCCGAGCTGCTCGAGAGCACGCGCCTCGAGTCGACGCAGAAGACCTACGCCTCGACCATCCTGTCCGCCGGGCGCTCGCTGCTGCGCCTGCTCGACGATCTGCTGGATCTGTCGAAGATCGAGGCGGGAGAGATGACCATCGGCAGGGTCGACTTCGAGCTGCTACAGCTGCTGGAAGGCGTTGTGCGTCTGATGCAGCGGCGCGCCGACGAGCGCGGTCTGACTCTGTCTCTCGCGCTCGACCCGCGTCTGCCGCCGTATCTGCACGGCGATCCGGTCCGTGTGCGCCAGATTCTTCTCAATCTGCTGTCGAACGCGCTGCGGTTCACTTCGCAGGGCAGCATCCGGCTCGAGGCGCGCCGACGCGGTGATCGCTTAGAGCTATCGGTGCGTGACAGCGGCATCGGCATCGCCGCCCAAGATATCGAGCGCATCTTCGAGCCGTTCCAGCAGGCGCAGGGGGCGACCCGCGACGGCACCGGGCTTGGCCTCGCCATCAGCCGGCGGCTCGCCGAAGTGATGGGTGGAGATCTCTCGGCGCGCAGCGTGCCGGGGGAGGGGTCGACCTTCGCTCTCGATCTGCCGCTGGTTGTCGGGCAGGAGCCGGAGACCTCGACCTCGACCGAAGTGACGATCGGTCGCCTCGCGACGCTCGCCGACCGGTTGATCCTGATCGCCGAGGACAATCCCGTGAATCGGCTGGTGGTCGAGGAGCACCTCGCCGCCCTCGGCATCGACCTCGACGAAGTCGACTTCGCCGTCGACGGCAGCGAGGCGCTCGAGCTGCTGAGCGTCCATCGCTACGGTCTGGTGCTGATGGACTGCTCGATGCCAAAGCTCGACGGCTACGAGGTGACGCGCCGCTTTCGGGCGCTCGAAGCCGAGCGCGGGGGTGCGACGCCGATCGTTGCTCTCACCGCGCACGCTATGAGCGAGGACGTCCGGCGCAGCCGCGATGCGGGCATGGACGACCATTTGTCCAAGCCGTACCGCCAGAACGAGCTGGCCGCGGTGCTCCAGCGGTGGCTCGGCCGTTCCGACGAGACCGACTGAGGACAGTGTCGGAGTCATCATGCAGATCGGCGATCAGCTGACGATCGACGACGGCGAGTTGGAGATCCGGACCTCACGAGCGAGTGGGCCGGGTGGTCAGCACGTGAACAAGACCGAGACGCGGGTCACGGTGCGGTTCGACGTGGCCAACAGCCCCAGCCTCGATGAGATGACGCGCGCCGCCCTTCTCGCGCGTCTCGGCCGGCGCCTGTCCGTCGATGGCGTCCTTGCCGTCAGCCGCGGCTCGCATCGCAGTCAGCGTCGCAATCGCCTGGCGGCCGAAGAGGAGCTGGCGCGTCTTCTGGCCGAGGCGCTGGTGGATCCGAAGACCCGCAAGGCGACCAAGGTGCCACGCAAGGCCAAACGTCGACGACTCGACGCCAAGCGGCGTCGATCGCAGGTCAAGGCGGGGCGTCGCGCGCCGCGCCGGGACGATTGAGCGCATCGGCCGCACCCGAGGTGCAAGCAGGCCCGCCGGATCCGATAGGCTCGATTCGCGTCCGCACGACCCGTCTCCCCGATCCGTTTTCCCGACCCGATCTCGTGGCCCCTGCCGGGCCGATCGCTCGACTTCGGAGATCTCCATGCTCGCGTTTCTCGGCAACGTCATTTGGCTCATCTTCGGTGGCTTTCTGACCGGTCTTGGCTACATCCTGGGCGGCCTCGCCCTTTGCCTGACGATCGTCGGCATTCCGTTCGGCTGGGGCAACATCAAGCTCGGCTTCGCCACCTTCGCGCCTTTCGGGAAAGAGGTCGTGGCTCGCGACGAAGCGGCCGGCGTTCTGCGCGTCGTGTTCAACGTCATCTGGCTGCTCCTCTTCGGCTGGGAGATCGCGCTTCTGAATCTGCTCCACGCGATCCTCTTGACCATCACCATCATCGGCATTCCTTTCGCCAAGCAGCATTGGAAGCTGATTCCGATGTCCCTCATGCCGTTCGGGCGCGAGCTGCGTCGGGATCCTGCGCGGTAGTCGATCGAGGTGCCCGAAGGCCCCGAGATTCATCGCGAGGCGGCGGCGCTGTCCGACGCCCTGGTAGGTGAAACCGCGATCTGCGTCTGGTTCGCTTTCGAGGCGCTCACGCCCTGGAACGATCGCCTCGAAGGCCGGCGGGTGGTCGCGGTCGAAGCGCGCGGCAAGGCGATTGTGATCCGGTTCGAGGCGGAGGACGGGGAGCCGGCGCCCTGCGTCTATAGCCACAATCAGCTCTACGGCCGCTGGCAGGTGGTCGAGGCGGGTGCGCGCCCGGCGACGACTCGACAGCTCCGCCTCTCGATCGACACCCTCGGCGCCTCGGCGCTTCTATACAGCGCGTCGGACATCGAGGTGCTGAGATTCACCGACATCGAGGCGCATCCCTACATCGCACGCCTCGGGCCGGACGTCGTGGTGGCGACAACGTCGAAGGAGACGGTGCGGCGTCGCCTCGACGATCCGAGGTTTCAGCGTCGCGGCCTCGCCGGTCTGCTGCTGGACCAGGGATTCTTCGCCGGCCTCGGCAACTACCTGCGCTCCGAGATCCTCTTCGTTGCGGGCATCGATCCGAGCCGGCGGCTGGGCCAGCTGGCGGCCGCCGAGAAGGACCGGCTCGCCGAGGCGCTGGTGGCTCTTCCGCGCCGCTCCCTGCGCACTCGCGGCATCACGCTCGCCGAAGACGAGCGGCCACCGGCAGCCCGGGGTCGACGCGAGCGCTTCTACGTCTTCGGTCGCCAGGGCCGGCGCTGTCGCCGCTGCAAGGACGCGATCGAACGACACGAGATGGCCGGCCGCCGGCTCTATCTGTGTCCGGACTGTCAGCGCGCGGGGGTCTGAACGGGGCGCTCTCCGGCGGCTTTTGCCGGCAGCGCGCGGTGATACCCTGCTGTGCAGCTTTCATCTCGTTCGCGATCGCCTCCGCGGCGGTCCGATCTCGACAAGGAGATTCCGTTGATGCGATTTCGTGCTCGTCGCTTTGCGCCCGCTTGCCTGTCGATCGCTCTTGTCTGCCTCGCGCTTGCTGCGCCTGCAGCCTTCGCTCAGACCACCGAGGTCAGTGGCCAGACTGAGACCGGTGCTTTCTATTCGTTCGTCGTGCCGGATTTTTGGCAGCCATCTGACGGCCTGGTGATCTGGAACCATGGCTTCGATCTGTCGCCGATCGCGCCGAACCCAGATCTCGGCCCGCTGGCCGACGTTCACCTCTCGCAGGGCTACGCGCTGGCGGCATCGAGCTACTCGCAAACCGGTTGGGCTTTGTTCAACGTCGTGGCGGATCTCGAGCAGATGGTGGCGGCGTTCGTCCAGCAGTTCGGCACGCCGGAGCACGTGTACGTCTACGGTGCGTCGCTCGGCGGCGCTGTCACGGCGACGGCGATCGAGCAGGCTGAGCTCGGCAACGTCGTCGGTGCCTATCCGTTCTGCGGCGCGGTCGCGGGAAGCCGCGTGTGGGATGGCGCCGTCGACCTGCGGCTGATCTATGACGCGATCTGTGGCGATGTCCCCGGTGCCGAGATCCCCGGCGGCGCGGCTGGTCTGCCGTTCCCGGTGACGTTCACCGAGGAAGCGCTCGGCCTGGCGCTGCAGGCCTGCTTCGGACTCCTCGTTCCCGAGTTCCGCACCGATGACCAGCAGGAGCGACTCGACCAGATCCTGGCGGTGACCGCGCTGCCCGAGAATTTCCTGGCCACCGATCTTGGCTTCGCCACCTTCGGCATGGCCGACCTCATCTACGATCCGGGCAAGTTGGGCGGCCGTCAGCCGTTCACCACCATCGGTGTCGACTATGGCGACGAGGAGGTGAACGACGCGATCGCCCGCATCGAGGCCGATTCGTCCGCCCGGCGCGATCTCTTCGACAACTACACACCGACCGGCGATGTCGGTGATGTGAAGATCGTCTCGATTCACACCGACAAGGACGGCCTGGTGCTGGTCGAGAACGAGGCCGAATACGCCGAGGTGGTGCCGGAGGACCAATTGCTCGTCGGCATCGTGGTCGAAGACGTGCCGACCCACTGTGAGTTCTCGTCGGCCGAGCTGGTCGCCGGCTGGGAGACGCTGCGGACGTGGGTCGCGCTCGACTCGCCGAAGCCGGCCGTCGACGCCATGCAGGCGACCTGTCTCGGTCTCGAGGCAGCTGCGCTGGCTGACGGGCCGTGCCGCTTCGACGCGGATTTCGTGGTGCCGTCGATCGACGGGCGGGTGCGTCCGCGTCAGGGCGTCTGTCTGCCGGACGAGGCGACCCTCTGCCTCAACGGCTCCCGCTTCGCGGTCACGGTGCAGTGGCGTGACTTCGAGGGCAACACCGGCGCCGGGCGTGCGGTCGAGCAGACCTCCGAGACCGGAGCCTTCTGGTTCTTCAGCGAGACCAACCTCGAGCTGCTGATCAAGGTGCTCGACGGCCGTTCGGAGAACGGCAATTGGTGGGTCTTCCTGGGCGCGCTGTCGAACGTTGAGTACACGGTCACCGTCACGGATACTGTGACCGGTGAACAGCAGATCTACTTCAACCCGATCGGTGAGTTCGCCAGCTTCGGCGACACGATGGCCTTCTGATCGGCGATCGGTGGGCCGGACCCTGCCGCGGTTCTGACGGGCCGCGGCGTGAGGCTCCGGCCCGTCGCTTCACCAAGGCAGAGTTCGACCGTCGCGGAAGAAGCCGCCGGTCGGTCCGCCATCGGCGAGGGTCGCCGCCCAGACGACGCTCGCCGCGCCCTCCTCGACCGAGCGATGGGCGTTCTGCCCGCCCATGTCGGTCCGCACCCAGCCCGGGCAGATCGCGTTGACCAAGATCCCGTCGCGCTCCAGCTCGCCGGCGAGCGTGCGCGTCAGGGCGTTGAGGGCGGCTTTCGACACCTGATATGCCGGCGGCCCGGCGCCCATCGAGGCGAGCGAGCCGGCCTCGCTCGACACGTTGACCAGGCGCGGGCTGGTGCCGCGGCGCAGGAGCGGCACGAATGCTTTGGCCATCCGCCACGGGCCGAGGGTGTTGATCTCGAGCGTCTCGCGCACCAGGCCGTCGAGGTCGGCGGTATGGGCCTTCTGCTGGATGTCGTAGTTGGCGCCGGCGTTGTTGATCAGGATGTCGAGCTTGCCGAAACGCTCGGTGACCTCGGTCGCCGCGGCGTCGACCTGCTCTGGATCGACGACATCGAGGCGCAATGCGTGGAGCGTACCGCCGGTGTCGCGGGCCAGCGCGTCGGCGACCTGACGGCCCGCGTCGAGATCGCGCGCGCCCAGCAGCACCTCGATCCCTCGCTCCGCGAGCTGATGGCAGACGCCGCGTCCGATGCCGCGGTTGCCGCCGGTGACGAGGGCGAGGCGCTGTGGGACGACGGAACTCGAGTCGGACATGGGGTCGTCTCCTGATCGTGGCGGTGAAGGACGGGCTCGACGGACGCTCCGGCCGGATGCGAACGGCTTCGCGCTCTCACCGTCGGCGGATGCCGACCGGCGGCGGACGCGCCCCTGGTCAGCGGAAATCGTAGCTCGGTGTTTTCTCGAGGTTCTCGATCGGCCAGAGGCGGTCGGCGCGCACGCTCAAGGATCCGTCGCGGCGCTGCAGCAGTCCTTCGACGACCAGCCCGCCGTGGCCGACGATGACGTCGCGCTTCGTGCGCAGCAGGTCGGGCATGATCACCGCCTGTGCCATGCCGGTCTCGTCCTCGAGCGTCACGAAGAGAAGGCCCTTCGCGGTGCCGGGCCGCTGGCGCACGATCACCGCGCCGGCGAAGGTGACGGTCCGGCCGGCCGGCAAGCGCTCGAGTTCCGCACAGGAGACGACGCCGGCACGCCGTAGCTCGGTGCGCAGGTGCACCATCGGATGCGCACCGACCGTGACGCCGCTCGAGCGATAGTCGGCCAGCGTCTCTTCGAGCCGGGTCATCTCGGCCAGCGGCGAGCCGCGCCGTCGCGCGTCGGCGTCGGCGTCGCGCAGCAGCGGCCCGGTCGCTCGACCGACTCTCTTCGCTTGCCATAGGGCCTCGCGGCGGCTCATGTCGAAGCTGCCGAGCGCGCCGGCGTAGGCCAGGCGATCGAGATCCGTGGCCTCGAGGCGGCAGCGCTCGGCCAGCTCGTCGAGGCTCGCGAACGGACCGCAGGCGCGCTCGGCCTCGAGACGCAGGCCGGTGTCTTGGGCCAGGCCTCGCACATAGCGCAGGCCAAGGCGCAGCGCGCCGCGTGCTCGGGGCGGAGGGGACCGATGGGAACGGGCCGCGCGGTCTCGCCGCGCCGTGCGGCGGCGATCGATGTGGAGACGCGCGCCGTCGCGCGCCAGCATCGATCGGTCGGCCGTCGGACCTGCGGCGTCGGGCTCGAGCTCGTTGGCTTCCCAGGTACAGCGCCAATCCGAATGCGCGATATCGACCGGACGCACCTCCACACCGCGTCGCTTGGCATCCTGAATCAACGTCGCCGGATGGTAGAAGCCCATCGGCCAGGCGTTGAGCAGCGACACGAAGAAGGCGGTTGGGTGGTGGGCCTTGAGATAAGCACTGGCGTAGGCGAGCAGCGCGAAGCTGGCGGCGTGCGACTCCGGGAATCCGTACAGGGCGAACGACGTGATCTGCTGCACGATCTGATCCTGCGCCGCGGGCTGCAGGCCACGCTCGTGCATGCCGTCGCGCAGTCGTCGCTCGATCGCCTCCATGCGATCCATCGAGCGCTTGAAGCCCATCGCGCGGCGCAGCTCTTCTGCCTCGCCGCCCGAGAAGCCAGCGGCGACCATGGCGATGCGCAGGAGCTGCTCCTGGAAGAGCGGCACACCGAGGGTGCGCTCGAGGATCGGCCGCAGGCTCGGATGTGGGTATTCAACCGGCAGGCGACCCCGGCGGCGTTCGAAGAACGGATGCACCATGCCGCCGACGATCGGTCCCGGACGGATGATCGCCACCTGCACCACCAGGTCGTAGAAGCGCTCGGGCGCGTTGCGCGGCAAGGACGCCATCTGCGCCCGGCTCTCGACCTGGAACACGCCGACGGTGTCGGCAGCACGCAGCATGGCGAAGGTCTCCGGGTCGTCGGCCGGCAGATGCGCATAGTCGACATGGACCCCTTCGTGCCGGCGGATCAGCGGCGCCGCCTCCTCCAGCGCGTTGAGCATGCCGAGGCCGAGCAGATCAACCTTAATGATGCCGAGATCGGCGCAGTCGTCTTTGTCCCACTGGACGACCACACGCCCCGGCATTGACGCCGGTTCCAGCGGCACGACCTCGTCGAGCCGGCCGTGCGCCATCACCATGCCGCCCGAGTGCTGGCCGAGATGGCGCGGCAGGTGTTTGAGCCGGGTCCACAGATCGACGAAGTGGCGCACTCGCAGCTCGTCGGGATCGAGGCCGGCCGCTCGCAGCTCGTCGTCGAGGTCGGTGCGATCGCCGCGCGAGGCGTCCCAGCGCATGCGCCCGAGGCGCTTCGACAGGCGGTCGATCTGCTCGGTGGCGAAGCCGAGGGCCTTACCGACTTCGCGTGAGGCCAGCTTGTCGCGGTAGGTGATGACGTTGGCGGTCATTGCCGCGCCGTGTGGCCCGTAGCGGCTGTAGACGTATTGGATGACCTTCTCGCGCGGCGCGCCGGACGGCAGATCCAGGTCGATGTCCGGCCACTCGCCGCGCTCCTCGGAGAGGAAACGCTCGAAAAGAAGCTCCATGCGCACGGGATCCACGGCGGTGATCGACAAGGCGTAGCAGACGGCGCTATTGGCCGCCGAGCCGCGACCCTGCACCAAGATGCCCTCGCGTTTGCAGAAGCGCACCAGGTCCCAGACGATGAGGAAGTAGCCGGCGAGATCGAGCTTCTCGATCATCGCCAGCTCTTTCTCGAGCTGACGCTGGGCGGCGACGGTCAGCGGCCGAAAGCGCGCGCGCGCCTCGTTCCAGGTCACCTGCCGCAGGTACGACGACGGCGTTTCGCCGGGTGGCAAGGGATAGTCGGGGAAGCGGTAGCCGAGATCCTCGAGCCCGAAGGCGAGCTGCTCCGCCAGCTCGACGCTCTGCATCACCGCTTCGGGCAGGTCGCGGAAGAGATCGAACATTTCGCGCGCGCTCTTCAGATGGCGCTCGCGCGTGACGTCGAGCCGACGGCCGGCCGAGTCGACATGGGTGAAGTGGCGGGCGCAGGTCAGAACGTCGTAGAGCGGCTTGTCGTCGCGCCGCGCGTAGCGCACGCCGTTGGTAGCCACAAGCGGCAGGCGCAAACCGCGCGCCAGTTCGACGAGGGCTCGGTTGCGCTGCTCCTCGGCGCGCAGGCCGTGGCGCTGCAGCTCGACGTGAAGATGACCCTCGAAGACGTCGCGCAGCTCGACGAGCAGCTCGCGCG
The DNA here is from genome assembly GCA_038530905.1 of Acidobacteriota bacterium. Classification (GTDB taxonomy): domain Bacteria; phylum Acidobacteriota; class Thermoanaerobaculia; order Multivoradales; family J023; genus JAUIJL01. Next base: position 16,271 of record JBCBCF010000024.1, on the reverse strand, counting down.
CGGTGTCGATGCCGTTGTCGGCGAGGGTGTGGGCCAGCATCCCTTCGGCGCCGCCGGTCAGGCAGTGCAAGCCCGGTGCGTGCTCGCGCAGCAGCGCCAGGTCGATCCGAGCGTCGCCCTTTGGCCGATCGCGGGCAGCGGCGGTGAGGAGCCGGCAGAGGTTGCGATAGCCGCGTCGATCGCGCGCTAGGAGCGCCAGTCGACGACCTTCGAGCGCGCGTCGCGCCGCCTCGTGGCGGGTGGCGCGGCGGGGCCGCGCCTCGGTGCGATCGGCGAGCACGATCTCGGCGCCGACGATCGCTCGAAGGCCGGCCTCCGTCGCTGCCTTATGCAGGCGCGGTGCGCCGTAGACGCCGCTGCGGTCACTTAGCGCCAGCGCCGGCAGCCCCAACTCGGCCGCCCGCGCCACCAGATCCTCAGGCTGTGAAGCGCCGTCGAGGAAAGAGAACGCTGAGCTGACGTTGAGCTCGGCATAGCGCAGGCGTGCGTGTCGGGAGCGGTAGCGCCGCTTGCGCTGCTCGAGCTTGCGCGCTCCGGGCGAGGTCCGCAGCCACTCGATGGGCGCGCCGAAGTTGCGAGCCGGCGGTGGACCGCCGTTGGAGTCGCGCATCGACCGAGCATAGCGTAAACGAGGCGTAAGTCATGCTTCCGCGCATCGAACGAGCGCCTGCGTTGCGCGCCGTGAAAGCGCCGTGAGAAAGCTGAACGATTTGTCCGTTCAATCAAGCGAGCGCATCTGATCACCGCGACGGCAGAAACCCAGGTGGCGATGGCCACCACGCGATCCAGGGGGGCAACGATGACGACGACCGCCGAGCAACGTGTCGACGAGATTTTGCAGCGCGAGGCGCAGCGACGGGCGAGGCGCGCCGGCGATCTAGGAGGCCGCTCGCTGTCGTTCGAGGGAGGGGCCGCCTCGGCGGGTCTCGGCGGCCAGCGCGTGCTCGTGGCCGAGGGCGACTCGTGGTTCGACTACCCAGGAACCGACGTCCTCAACGAGCTCGAGGAGCGAGGTTGGGACGTGCACTCGGTGGCCCACCGCGGCGACACGCTCGAAGACATGGCCTACGGCCCGAAACAGCTCGACGGGCTCAGTCGCAAGCTGCAGCGTCTCGCCGAGCGTGCGCAGCGGCCGCGCTCGGTCCTGATCTCGGCCGGCGGCAACGATCTGGCCGGCGAAGAGTTTCGTCTGCTGCTCGATCACGCCAACTCTGCGGAGCCTGGCCTCAACGAAGACATCGTGCGCGGCCTGATCGACGTTCGACTGCGCCGCGCCTACGAGCGGTTGATCGAGACGATCGACGCGCTCCATCGCCGTCATTTTGGCCAGCCGACGCCGCAGTTCGTGCTGCACAGCTATGCCTATCCGGTGCCCGACGGCCGTGGCTTCTGGGGTGGTTGGGGACCGCTGCCCGGTCCGTGGCTCGAGCCGGGCTTCAAGAATCGCAATTTCCTCTCGCTGGAGGAGAACACCGGCACGATGCGCCTGTTGATCGATCGCTTTCACGCCATGCTGGAGGCGATGATCGAGGATCAGGATCGGCGGATCGTCCTGCTCGACCTGCGCGAGACGCTGACCAATATCCTCGATCAGGAGGCCTACCTCGCCGACTGGAACGACGAGCTGCATCCCGAGGACGACGGCTTCCGGCGCATCGCCCTGGAATTCGAGCGCGGGATCGAGGGCGGGTAGCGCGCTCAGCCGGATTCTGCGCCGGCCGCCGGACGAAAGGTCGGCGGCGAGCTCGCCCACCGATGCTCCGCCGGCAGCCGCGAGCAGGCGATGCCGAGGACGGCGAGGGCCGACAGTCCGGCGCAGAGCATGAAATGCCCTGAGAAGCCGAGGGCCACGACGGAAAAGCCGGAGAGAGCGGTGCCGATCACCGGCCCGACCGCACAGAGCGACTGCTGGAGCGTGAAGTCGGTGGCGGCCGTTTCCCGCCGGCTGCCCTCCATCATGGCCGTGTAGAGCGCGGTGGTGGCCAGGCCGCCGGCCAGGGCGGTGACGAAGACCGCGGCGGCGACGACGCCCAGGCTGGGCGGACCGCCCGCCGCCGGCACCAGATAGCTCAGAACCGCCAGGCTCTGGACGCCGCCGAAAAGGGTCAGACTCGTGCGTCGACCGAGGCGGTGGATCGCGGCACCGGCGATCATCGAGCCGGTCAGCGCGCCGGCGGCGTAGAGCAGACCGGCGGTGCGGCCGATGTCTCCCAGGGACAAGCCGAGATCGACCAGCATTTGGTTGAAGGAGAACGTCGCCATCGTCTCGCCGCTGCGGAAGAGAAGCAGGATGGCGACCCAGGTCCAGGCGCCCGGGCGGGCGAAGAAACGGCCGAGGGTGCGCAGGCCGGGTCGGTCGACGGCGCTGGCAGGCCCCTGCGGCTCCCGCCAGCGCAGAGCCGGCAGGAGCGGCATCGCTAGCAGGATCGCCATGACCCACAGCGATCCTTCCCAGCCGAAGCGAGCGAAGAGAATCAGCATGACCCCGCCGCCCAGTACCTGCCCGAGGTAGTAGCCGCCGACCTGCAGCGCGTTGCCGAAGCCGCGCTCTCGATCGGCGAGAGAGCGCACGGCCAGACCGTCGGTCGCAATGTCCTGCGTCGCCGACGCCAGCATGAACAGGGCCGAAGCTGCCACGATCAGGCCGAGATGCGATCCGAGGTCGAGCTGAGAGATCGCCAGCACCAGCGCGACGCCGAGCGCCTGCAGCGGCACGATCCAAGCGAGATAGTGGCGTCGTCGCCCGCCAAATCGATCGACCAGCGGAGCCCAGGCGAATTTGATCAGCCACGGCAGAGCGATCGCGGAGAAGAGACCGACGCTCTCGAGCGAGCGCCCTGAATCGCGCAGGATCACGGGCATCGCCGTGATGAAGAAGCCGAGCGGGATCGCCTGCGACACGTAGAGCGAGGCGATCAGACTGAACTTCAGCCCGCGCCGAGAGGCGGGCTGGTCATCGGGCGCTCGATGGGTCGGAGACGTCGCTGGCAAGGGCAGGAGACCTCGAGAATCGAAGAGGAGGAGGGTGCTGCTTGGCTTCGAGGCGTTCGCAGTCGCCGAGCCGATCGAGCGATGGTCAGAGCGCCTGTCAGCGCCATTCAGAGACCGAGCGCAACCCGATCCCGAACGGTCGGCAGAGCTTAACGCCCAACCGGCGAAACGACGCGCCTGCCGACCGGGGTCGATCGAGGCCTCGATCGGCTCGATGCTTCAACTCGTTGACCGTTCCATGCTCCCCGGCCTGTCCAAGACCCTCGTTTGCGCCGAGACTCACGGCCCGCGATCGGTCAGCGACTCGTAGATGCGGCGGTAGGTCGCATAGCGGGCGGGAGAGATCTCGCCCCGGTCAACGGCGGCCCGCACGGCGCAGTCGGGCTCGTGGATGTGGGTGCAGTCGGCGAACCGACACCCGACCGAGGCGGCGGCGATCTCAGGAAAGTAGCCCGCGAGATCGGCGGGATCGAGCCGCCAGAGCCCCAGCTCGCGGATGCCGGGCGTGTCGATCAGCCGGAATGGGCCAAGATCGTAGAGGTTCGAGCGCGTGGTGGTGTGCCGACCGCGGCCGACCTGGCGGTCGACCTCGCCCGTGGCGGCCTCGGCCTGTGGCGCGAGAGCGTTGACGAGCGACGATTTGCCGACCCCGCTGTGACCGACGAAGACCGCCGTCGTGCCGCGCAGCCGCTCGCGCAGTTGGTCGATGCCGCGATCGGTCTCTGCTGAGACGAAGAAGATCTCGAGCTCGAGATCGCGATACGGCGTCAGCGGTTCCAGCTCGGCTTCGCGCTGCGGATTCGCAACCAGGTCGAGCTTGTTGACCACCAGGATCGGCGTCGCGCCGCCGCGCTCCACCGCGATGAGGTAGCGGTCGATCAGCGCCGGACGCAGCGCCGGCCGAACGAGAGAGGCGGCGATCGCGACGACGTCCATATTGGCGGCCACGACCCGCTCCTGGCGAGGATTCAGCGGATCCGGGCGCGACAGCCAGGTGCGCCGCGGCAACACCTCCTCGACGCGCAGATCGTCGCCGTGTTCGGCGAGCCGAACGCGATCGCCGACCGTGACCGAGCTGCGCTGCGTCTCGGCCAGATGAGAAGGGAGAACCGCCTCGATCTCGTTCTGAGGCCCCCGGTCGCGGCCGGCGACCGTTTGATCGTCGTCGTCGGGGGTGACCCAGACCACGCCCGACGCGACCGACAGGATCTCAGCCTCGCCCCGCACGGCACCTTCGGCTGCATCCGGCGTTGTCGGCGCGACGCTCGCGGTGTGGCCGGTCGGGGATTTGGCGCCCGGAGAGCGGCGTTTTGGTGGCTCGGCGCCGATCAGATCCGCCTCGAGGTCGAAGGCGCTGTCTTCCCAGCCGCCCTCGAAGCTCTCGCGCACCGACTTGACCAGCCGCTGCGCGACCTGCGAGTCCTTGGCTCCGGCGCGCTTGGGCCGTTTGCGTCGGCCGCTTCTCTTCGCCAACTCAGCCCTCCGCTGGCCCTTCGGCGACCGGCACCGAGTGCTCCGAGAAACGGAGGCCTTCGGCCTCGAGCGCAGCCAGAACCGGCTGGTAGATGTCGGATGCGGTCGGGCCGATGCATCCTCGTCGATCGAGGCTGCCGTCGAGCAGCAGGTGCACGCCGAGCGCCGCGGGCAGGCCGACCGTCCGCGCCATTGCCGTGATGCCTCCAGGCTCTCCGTACGCCTCCAAGGTCGAGACGACCCGCCGGCGCTCAACGCTTTGTCCAGCGGTCCGGCGGAGGTCGAATTCGTGGTGCAGCAGGACCATGTCGCGCACGCCGGCGGGCAAGATCAGCCGCTGCTCGAGCAGATGCACGAGGGCGTCGGCGGGCGAACGGAGCCGATCGTTGGCTTCTTCGAGGATCGGCGTGTCGGCGAAGAAACCGAGGTTCTCGAGGACGTCGAGACGACGGTCGCCGGCATCGAGATCGAGGCGGCGCGCCACACGCGTGCGCAGGGGCGCAGCCGGGTCATCCTGCGGGCCGCCGACGAACATCTCGGTCAGCTCGGCCCAGGTGCGGGAGGCAAGATCCGGCACCTCGACTGTCTCGATCGGAAGCCCGAGGCGGACAATCTGCAGCCACACGTCGCAGAAGCCGGGCCAGCGCAGGGTGCCGCGGACAAGCGTCGAGACTTCGTCCAACCCGTGAATCTCCCGGTAGCCGATCGAATCGCGGTTGGCGTAGGCGTCGAAACGACCGACGCCCGGCACTTCGACCGGCCACGACGCCTCGAAGACTCGCTCGCGCGGCTGCAGTCGGACCTTGCCGGCTTCGAGGAAGCGTGCCCCGGCGGCCGCCGCCATGACCACGTTGCGCGGATTCCAGGTGATGCAGTAGCGCAGCGGGTTGCCATCGAACGAAGGTTCGGGAAGGCCAGCGCCATAGGAAGCGAAGCGCTCGACGAGGAAACCATCGCGGGCAAAACCGTCGATCAGCTGCTGAGCCGACATCAGATCGATGCCCGGATCGAGGCCCATTTCGGTCAGCAGGGTCAGCCCGCGGTGCTGCGCCTCACCATCGAGCTCGGCGGTCTCGGGCGCCCGGTACGAAGCGGACACGAAGTGAGCGCCTTGTTCGATCGCCCGCCGCGCGGCAAGGCCCTGAAGGTGAGGCGGCAGCAGATGGACCAGCACGTTGGCGCCGGTCAGCGCACGCACGCAGGCTGCATCGTCCGAAATGTCGAGGGCGATCGCGCGCCCTCGCGGATGGCCGTCGATCCGCGCCGCGGCCTGCTCCTGGGACAGATCGGCGACCACGACTTCGGCATCGAGCGACGCGGAGCGCTCGAGCAACCAGCGGATCAGGAACGGAGAGCTGTGGCCGGCACCGAGAACGACAATCTTGCGCATTCAGACCTCGCGGGCGGCCGCCAGGGACATCCCGTGACCGCCCGTCCGATCCTCTCATCGATGCCCAGACGCGTCGATGGCGTGCCGCCGAAGCGCCGGGGCCTGAGATCTCGACTAGCGGTGCTCCGGGTTTGGATGGTCGAAGCGACAGCCGGCGTCCCAGCCCGAGCGCTGGTTGCCGTGTGCCGGCACGCCGCCCTCCGTCCGCAGGAGACGGGCGAAGTGCAGGAGGTTCCAGGTCATGAAGGTCGTGTTGCGCTGCGTGAACTCGTTCTCGGGACCGCCGGAGCCGGCGTCGGCATACGACGGTCCGGGGCCCGCCTCGCCGATCCAGCCCGCGTCGGCCTGCGGCGGGATGGCGTATCCGAGATGCTGGAGGGCATAGAGAACCGTCATCGCGCAATGCTTGATGCCGTCCTCGTTGCCGGTCACCACGCAGCCGGCGACGCGGCCGTAGTAGGCGTATTGCCCGTGCTCGTTGAGATGCCCCGACTCGCTGTAGAGCCTCTCGATCAGCCGGCGACAGACCGAACTCTCCTCTCCGAGCCAGATCGGCGTCCCCACCACCAGGATGTCTGCCGCCAGAACCTTGCGGCTTAGCTCCGGCCAGTCGTCGGTGGCGAAGCCGTGCTCGGTCATATCCGGATGGACGCCGGGTGGCAGGTCGAAGTCGACTGGACGGAGAGTCTCGACGTCGACGTCGTTGGCCTCGAAGATGGCCCGCGGGACCTGCAGCAGCGCATCGGTGTGCGATGGCTGCGGGCTCGGCTTGAGTGTGCAGTTGAGCAGCAGAGCACGTAGGCCCGAGAAGTCGAAGCTGTGCGAGCGGCAGAGATCGAGTTGGCGTTCGGTCAGGGTCACGGGGCACTCCTGGGGTGACCGGCAAGACGTAGCAGGGTCTGCGGTCCGGGTTTGACGTTTGGTTTGGCGTTCGACCGACACTTTGGCGGGCCACGCGGGTCGGCTACAAATCGATCCACGCAGACCGCCATCGTCCGCCGCAGCGGCATAGACTGCCGCCGTGCCACGATCCGCCGCGCCGCCCAGCCCCACCGCGCGCGTCGTCCTCGGCGTCCTGATCGCCGTCGTGGCCGGGCATCAAGCGTGGCACCTCGGTCGCCTTGCCGGTGCCTCGTCACGCCTGCCGTTCTGGGACGAAGCAAAATATGGCACGAGCGGCCTGCGCCTCGCGGACGCTCTCCGTGGCTTCGACTTTCCAGCTTGGCTGGTCGAGGTGCACGGCCTCGACGTCTGGCCGCCGCTTCATCCATTGGCCACGAGCCTCGGGTTCCTTGCGTTGGGCGACGGCTGGGCGACGCCTCGGCTGGTCGTCGTCGGATGCTATGCGCTCGCTATTTTGGCGTCTTGGTGGGCGGGATGCATGCTCGGTGGTCGACAGGGCGCCGCGGCCGGGGCGCTTGCCGCCGCCTGGCTGGCCTCGGGCCCGATGTTCCGGGCGTTCGCGACGCTCGGCATGCTGGAGATCCCGACGACCTTGTGGCTGGCCGTCGCCGTCGCCGCCCACGCGCGTGCCCTGCGACTCGACGGGGTGGGCGATGCAGGGCGAGATCGTCTCGATCGCACGTGGCTCCTCGCCTGGTCAACAGCGACCGTCGTCTTCTTCTGCAAGTTCAACTACGGCTTGATCTTCTTGGCCGCCGCCGGTCTCTCGGAGGCGCGGATCGCGACCGGTTCGTGGCGCCGGCTGGCCGCAGAAGCGTGGAGCCGCGCGCTCGAAGGCTGGCGCTATCGACCCTGGCGCCGCCCGTGGCCACTCACGGTGGCAGCCTGCGCCCTGCTGGTGATCTGGATTCGTCTGGGGGGTGGCATCGACCACGAGATCTTCGGCGTCACGCTCCGAGTGACGTCGGTTGGTTCGCCGCTGTCGGTGCTGCTGGCGCTCGGCGCGACGCGTTGGTTGGTGCGCGCGCGATTCTGGAGCGTCGCCGGCCGGACCGCTTGGCTGGCCTGGCGGTCGACGCTTCCGTCGCGCCAGCGGCGGGCGCTCGACTGCGTTGTGCTGCCGGTCGGTCTTTGGCTGCTGCTGCCGCCGCACCTTCGAGAGCTGACGTCCTTTGTCGGCAACCGGTCGTCGGACCTGGATCTCGTCGAGGGTGCAGAGCTCTATGCCCGCGCCCTGGTTGATCTCTATGCGCCGGTTCCTTGGCTCGGCATCGTGGTGGGACTCGCTGGTCTGTCGACGATCGGTTGGATCGGCGGGCGAGACGCGCGGCGGCGCTTTCTCGGATTGTTGGTCCTGCTGCTGGTCGTCGCCTTATTGGCCCATCCCTACAAATTGCCGCGCTTCGGCCTGCCGGCGTTTTGGTGTTTGGGGTTGGCGGCGGCGCTGATGTGGGAGCGGCTGTGGGTGAGATCGAGCGGCTGGCTCGCGAGCGCTCGTTCGCGCGCCGGCCGCCCGGTCATCCGCAGGCCGCGCGCGCCGTCGTCAGGTGCAGCGAGTTCGACTGGCGCCGTGTCGACCGGCGTCGCCACCGCCCTGGCGGTCGGTGCGGTTCTCGCGGTGATCGCCACGACTGAGTCAACCGCGGGCTCGGTCTGGCGTCTGCATCGGGCCTATACGGTTCCGGCGGCGGCGTCGGAGGTGGTTGATCACGTCACCCGCGAGATCGTGCGCCGACCAGGGCCGATCGTCGTTCTCGGAACCTGGAACGGCCTGTCTCCGCCGCTGATCGAGTGGCGACTGCGCGCACTCGGTGAGCCGGTGCCTGACCTCGAGATGGCCATCGGCTCGAGCCGCGACGACCGGTGCCTCGCGCAAGCGCTGCAGTCGCCTGGGCCGAAGCGGGTGCTTCGACTCTCACCGCTCGATGGAGCAGCCGGGGAGCGCCTCGACCAGGCGGAAATGAGACAGATGACCACGGCCCAGGCGATCGTCGACGGCTGGCTGGAGGACGCGTCGACAGCTGCCCGAACGATCGATCGGCCGAGGGCCGGCTACCGCGTCGAGATGGTCGAGAGGATGAACGAGTCGACGTCGCGGGCATCCGGCGGCTGAGCCGCCGTTGGCCTCAAGTCGGCGGCCCGAGGCGCGCCTCGCCGCCGTCGAAGCCTTCCAGGTCGCCCAACAGGCCCTGCGCGGAAAGATGGGCGAAGGCAGCGTCGTAGCGCGCCATCCGACGCTGGATGTCTTCCAGTTCAGGTCGGCCGTCGCCGAAGACATCGGCGAAGAACCGACCGGGGTCGGATTCCAGCGCCGACAGCACCGCGAGCACGTGATGGACTGCGAGGCCAATATGGCCCTGCAGCACCTGGCTGAGGTAGCCGCGGCTCCAATTCGCTCGCCGCTCGATCTCGCGCTGGCTGACGGTCGAGGTCTTCACCAAACGGCGCAGCTCGTCGCGCAGTCGGTCGACCCATCGCTCGACTCGCGCGGTGGTCTCGGGCGGGGGTGCGAGGCGATCGCTCGTCATCCTCGCAAGACTATGTCAACGCCGAGCTTTCTTCGATAGAAAGAGAAGTCTTCTTATTCTCGTCGATCCCATGGCATGATCTGCGTACCGCCCTGTTTCCGCCTGACGACGGCGGTCGATGAGAGAGCATGCTGGGGCCTCGGGGCCGGCGGGTCGGGCTCGAGGTCGACTCAGGGAAGAAGCTCGGCGACGCCGGCACGCTCCTCGCGGAGCTCGCCCTCCGTCGCGTCCATGCGCGAGCGGCTGAAGGCGTCGATCTCGAGGTCCGGCACGATCTCGTAGTCGCCGTCGCGGCAGACGACCGGGTAGGAATACACCACGCCGTCGTCGATCCCGTAGCTGCCGTCGGCGGGGATCGCCATCGACGTCCAATCGCCATCGGGCGTGCCGTGCACCCAGTCGTGCACGTGATCGATGGCGGCCGAGGCAGCCGACGCGGCCGACGACGCGCCACGCGCCTCGATGATCGCCGCGCCGCGCTTCTGTACGGTCGGGATGAAATCGTCGGCGATCCAGGCATCGTCCACCAGCTCGGGAGCCGACCGTCCGTCGACGGTGCAGTGGCGGAGATCGGGATATTGGGTCGACGAGTGATTCCCCCAGATCGTCATCTTGCGGATCGTCGTCGGGTGGCCGTCGGTTCGCGTGGCGAGCTGCGAGATCGCACGATTGTGATCGAGGCGGGTCATCGCGGTGAACTGTCGCCGGTCGAGTGACGGCGCGTTGGCGGCGGCGATGAGAGCATTCGTATTGGCCGGGTTGCCGACCACCAGCACCCGCACGTCGCGATCGGCATGGGCGTCGAGCGCCTTGCCCTGGCCCGAGAAGATTTGCGCGTTGGCCTGCAGCAGATCTTTGCGCTCCATGCCCTTTCCGCGCGGGCGGGCCCCGACCAGCAGCGCGAAGTGCGCGCCGTCGAACGCCTCATCTGCGACGTCGGTCGTGACGACCTCGTGCAGCAGGGGAAACGCGCAGTCGCGCAGCTCCATGACCACGCCGCGCAAGGCGTCCAGCGCCGGTGTGATCTCGAGGAGTTGGAGGCTGATCGGGCGGTCCGGGCCCAGGAGCTGGCCCGAGGCGATGCGGAAGATGAGCTGGTAGCCGATCTGGCCTGCTGCACCGGTGACGGCGACACGGGCGGGAGTGGACATCCGAAGTCTCCTTGGCGAGCGCTCGAGAGCGACTCGGCTGCGGGCTCGATGGGTCGAGCGAGGACTGGAGAAGTGGGCGAGGGTCGGTTCGACGCGCCCGCTGCTTGTCTGTCGACAGGGCGGTCGGGGCGCGCGAAGCGGCGTCGGAGGGGCCGCGAGACCAGCGGGAAGACGGCCGGAGGCTACCACGGCAGATGTTCTCCGAAGCGCCATTCATGATGTCGTAGCATGTGGCCGACGAACGACTCGACCTGTGAAGGAGATGTCTTGAAAGCCAGAGATCCGCTCGTTCTCGTTCTCTTGTGCACCGTCCTTGGCGCCTCGGCGGCTCTCGGTGCTGAGCGTCCTGCGTCGACGCTCGACCCAGCAGCCTCCGTGGAGGCAGCCGCCTCCGCCGCCGATTCAGAAGCGACCGAGCCCGCGCCAACGCGCGATCCGAATACCGCGACCCGTCTGCTCCTGCCCTTCTACGAGACCGAAGTCGCCAACTTTCTCGGCCCGTCGACGCTCTACGCCTTGCGCAACGAGTCGACCAATCCTGTGGAGGTGACGGTCCGCTACTACGAGCTCGACGCGCCGCAGGCTCCGCAGCGCACCGACATCCTCGTGCTCGGCAACAAGGAAGTGCGACCGATCGCCATTCGCGGCGTCGAGAATCTCGAGGTCGATCCCGACGGCATCGCCCGCGGCTACGTCACCTTCGAGACGACCACCCCGGGTGCGGCTCTCCAGGGCGACTACTTCCAGGCGACGCCGGGGGAAGGATTCGCCGTCGGCAGTCGCCTGGTCGATCTCGACACAGAGGTCTGCACCGTCCTGTCTCAACGCTTCATCCTCGGCGGTGGGTTCGACGGTGGGACCCAGATCACCCTCTGGCTCGATGTCGACAGTCTGCCGCTGCCGCCGGCAGCGGTTGCCTACTCGTTGTACGGCGAGGGGGGAGGCACGCCCCTGAAGTCGGATCTGCTGGTCATCGACGAAGCTGCGGTCCGTTTCTCGATCGAGGATCTGTTCGACGCGGGCAGCAGTCTTTCGTCAGGCGCGCTCGAGATTCAGCTCGGCGCCGGCGTGCGTGGCCACGTCTCGGCGACGTTCGACGCCAGCGGCCTTTATTCGGTGGGCTTTCCGGCAACCTGCCGCGATTGATCGTCCCCGCTGGCGGCAGGTAAACCGCCGGGGACGAAGCGGTCGTCGCTCGGGACGACGCGTCCCGATCAGGGGACGGCCACTGTCGCATGCGCTCGGGGCGAAGCGACGCAAGCCTCCTACTTTCAGCGGTTTCTGGGGCTCGAGACAGAGCGGCATGCCCTTTGCTGTGAGCATCGGCAGGAGGTGATTCGGATATGACTTCAACAACCGCTCTTCGCATGTGTCGCCAGGTCGTTCTGACGCTCTTGGCAGCCACCCTCGTTCCCCTGACCGCGTCTGCCGCCGAGTCGAGCGCCGTGGAGACTCCCGATCGTGACTGGCGCTCCGAGGTCCGCGAACGCCAGCGTGAGCGCTGGGAGGACCGACGCGAGCATCGCCGCGACCGCCGTGACGATCGCTACGACCGCCGTTCCGACCGCCGCTCAGACCGCTATGAGCGTCGTTCCGACCGTCGCTCAGATCGCTACGATCGTCGCTCAGACCGCTATGAGCGTCGCTCTGACCGCCGCGATCATCGCTACGATCGCTACCGCTCTTACGACCGTGGCTATCGCTCGGGGTGGCGCGAGGCGCGCCGCTACGAGATCCGCCGCCATCACTACCGCGATCGCTACCGCCGCCACCGCGACTTCCATCGCTATGGCTACTACGGAACCCCGTGGCGCCACGCCAGCTGGAAGGACGGTTTCTATGTGCACTACGCCGACTATCGGCGGTACCGTCCCTTCCGATTCCCGAAAGTGGTTGTGCGCGCTGACTTCGAGCAGTACTACTACGGCGAGATCTGGGATCACGACCACGGCCACTACCATGACGTCTATCTGTTCCCGACTTACTACGACGATCACGTGGTCTATCGACCTCACGTCTACTGCGAGAACAAATTCATCGGCGTGGGTCGCTTCGGACCGTCGGGAGGCCTCCACTTCTCGGTCGGCCTGAACTTCTAAGCTGCCTGTCGATCGAGTTCCCGCCCGGATCGCCTCGATCGGACGCCCCCGCCTCAGCGGGGGCGTTGTCGTTGACGGTGGCCGGCAGCGTCAGCCGCCGCCGAAAACGAAGACGAGCTGAGCCATGCCGGCGGCCAGGCCGAGCGCGGCGCCGACCAAGATCAGCTTCCACTCGTCTTCCTGAAAGCAGGGGCGCAGCAGGCCCTGAAAGTCTTCAGGAGGCATCTCGATCATCCGCTGGCGCAGAAGCCGCTCGACGAGCGCCGAACGATCGCGATTGAAGGACCAATCGTCGAAGGGCTTGCTGGAGACCTCCACCGACTTCTCGCCGACGCGGCCGCGAATGGCGTTCAGGCCCTCGGTGCCGACGGAGAGCTCGGCCGGCAGCTCAAGTCCGGCCAGTGCGCGATCCACCAGCGGCTGCATGTGGCGGTCGATCAATTCGCGGGTGAGGGCGGCGTTCGGACCGTCGATCATCGCTTGAATGACCTGCCGCACGCTGACGATCTCGCGGGTAACGAGCCGGCACCAAGTGCTCGCCACCTCGGTCTGGCGCTTGAGAAAGAGTCCTTGGAGCACGTACGGGCCGACGCGGGTGGGATGCAGAGGCCGGAAGATGATGTTGAGCGCGATCCAGTTGGTGGCGAAGCCGACGATGGCGCCGAAGACCGGCAGCACCCAGGCGGCGGGGTAGACGATCCAGACGAGAAGCTGCACCAGGCCGAAGAGGAAACCGAAGTAGAGACCAGAGCGGACGATGAATCGGAACTCCGCATCGCCGGCCTCGAGAAAAAGGCGATTGAGCAACGCGCGGTCGTTCTCGAGCCGCGTCACCACCATGTGCTTGAAGTCCACCAGCTCTTCAATGCGCTCGGTGACTTCCTCCATCAGCGAGTCGACGAGATCAGGGAGACCTTTCTCGAGTCGTCGGTAGACCAGCCGGCGCAGAGGCTCGGGCGTGGCTCGCCAAACGGCCTCGTTCTCGCGGAACATGATTTCGTTGGTGAAGCGCTCCATGCGCGGCGCCATCATGTCGACGACGTGCTCCGCGATGCGTTCGGGCTCCATGCGCCGAAACAGCTCCGGGAGCGTCCCGAGCTTGATCATCGTCGAGTCGACGAAGATCGTCGCCATCCGCCCCGCCTTGGCCGGGATGATGCCCTGCCAGCCGAAGATCGGCCGGATGCCCACGAAGCGCAGCGGCCGGAATGTCAGCTCGATGGCCGCCCAATTGGTCGCCCAGCCGACGACGCCGGCGATCACCGGGATGCTGGCGTACTTCAGCAGCTCGAGGTTGAAGAAGGCAGCCTCGGTCGTGGCGGCACCGACGACGGAGAGGGCGATGGCGAACGCTGGAAGGTCGGGCGGCATGACGGGCGCCGATCTTAGCTGGAGCGGACAGCCAGAATCCGCCCGCCCTGCGATTGCGAAACAATCGAGTGAACCGATGCTCGCCTGAGAGCACGGCCCTCGCGAGGATGTCCATGTTCAAATTGCGCTCGAAAACCATGCTTCCGACAGCCGATACGGCGCTGCCCGGTCGCGATCAGAAAATCTCTGTGCCGGCGAAGCATGCCGTGCTCGACGCGTCTCTCGAGCCTCCCGACCCGGCGGGGACGGAGGTTGCCCTCTTCGGCATGGGCTGCTTCTGGGGCGCCGAACGCATGTTCTGGCAGGCGTCGGGCGTCGTGTCGACGGCGGTCGGCTACGCGGGAGGGTTCACCCCCAACCCGACCTATGAAGAAGTGTGCTCGGGCGCCACCGGCCATAACGAGGTGGTGCGCGTGGTCTACGACCCGGAGCAGATCACCTTCGACGACCTGCTGCGAATCTTCTGGGAAGGTCACGATCCGACCCAAGGCATGCGCCAAGGCAATGACGTCGGGACGCAGTACCGTTCAGGGATCTACGTCGACGGCGAGCAGCGCCGGCAAACGGCCGAGGCTTCTCGCGATGCCTTCGCGGCGCGTCTGCGGGTCGCCGGCTTCGGCCCGGTCACGACGGAGATTTTGGAAGCGCCTCCGTTCTACTTCGCAGAGGCGTACCACCAGCAATATCTGTTCAAGAATCCGGGCGGCTATTGCGGCCTTGGGGGCACCGGAGTCGCCTGCCCGGTCGGCGTCGAGGTCTGACACCGACCAGGCGATCGAGCCGTTCGCGCTGTCAGTCTTCTTCCTGCGCCTGGAACATCCAGAGGTGTTCCTCGACCTCGGCGACGATGCCGATCAGGAGATCCTCGCTGATCGGGTCGAACTCGTGGACCACGGCGATGTCTTGGCGGAGCCCGCGCGACGTCGCCGAGAGGCGGTCTGAAATCGTCGGCACGATGCTCGACCAGTGAATGAACCCTTCCGGGAACTCGTCGAGTCGCGACGCTTCGGCAACTTCTTTCGCCCGGCCGTCGACCGCGACGCCGAGCGTGGTGATGCGCTCGGCCACCTGATCGACCGCTTGGCGCACCGTTTCAAACAGCTCGTCGAGCTGCAGGTGGAGCGAACGGAAGCGATTGCCGCGCAGGTTCCAATGCGCTTGCTTGGCTTGCAGGTGGAGGTCGATGAGGTCGACCAGGGAACGTTGCATCGCGCTGCTGACTTCACCGAGACCTTCATCGAGAACAGGGCGTTTGAATCGACTATCGCTCATGAGTGTCTCCTAGAGGCTTGAAGAAGAAAGGTGAACAGTGTCCACCCTTCATTCGCTGTGCCGGCGCCGCGCGGTTTCGATCATGCCGGGTTGTGTTGAGGATGCCGCAGGCCTCGCCAAGCTTTGGCAGAGAGCCGCAGCGTCGGTTCAGGCCGACAGCGCGCTTGCCGTTGCTTGCCGTGCTGCCTCCCAGCCGAGGATCGCTTTCTTGCGCGGGACTCCCCAGCGGTAGCCGCCGAAGGCGCCGCTGCTGCGCAGCACGCGGTGGCAGGGGATGAGAACGGCGACCGGATTGGCGCCGACCGCGTTGCCGACGGCGCGCGAAGCGCCCGGTGCGCCGAGCTGTGACGCGAGATCTCCGTAGGATCGCGCTGCGCGAGGTGGAATCTCGAGCAGGGCTCGCCAGACGCGGAGCTGGAAGTTGGTGCCGCGCACGAAGAGGTTGACGCGCTGGCGACCGGGCTGACGATCGCCGAAAAGGGTCGAGATCCAGATGCCGGTGCGGTCCGGGCGTTCGACGATCTGCGCTTCGCTCCAGGTCCGGGCGAGACGTTCGGCCGCATCGCCGAACGCCGCAGTTCGAGATGCAGCCGTCGGGAAGCTCAGCGCACACAAACCACGATCGGTCGCACCGACAAAAGCGTCGCCGAACGGCGTGGGATGCATGCCGATCTCGATCTGCAGCCCTCGACCGCTCGTCTTCATCTCGCCCGGCGTCACGCCTTCGACGTTGACCAGCAGGTCGTGCAGGCGGCTAGGGCCTGACAAACCGGTCTCTAGAGCGCTGTCGAGAACCGTGCGCTCAGCACGCAGCAGGTGCTTGGCGTGCTCTGCGGTGAGGAACTGAAGAAACCGTTTGGGACTGATTCCTGCCCACCGGCGAAAGAGCCGCTGCAGGTGGAACTCACTCAGCCCCACGGCGTCTGCGACCGCCGCCAGGCTCGGCTGGTCGCGATGGTGGGTCTCCAAAAAGCGGATCGCCTGCTCGACGGTGCGGTAGTCGGCCGTTGCCTCGTCGGCGGGCAGACGGTCGGCCGCGGTGGTCGAGGAGGGGAGGGCGAGGTCGGCTCGGGTCGGCATGGTGGTCTCCTAA
>JBCBCF010000023.1:0-26688 GCA_038530905.1 Acidobacteriota bacterium | reverse complement strand
TTCGCCAGTGCGGCGCTGCTCGCTTCCGCGAGCTTCGGCCTACTTCCCGAGTTTGATCACTCGCACAACTACGACGCGCGAATCGAGCGCGCGGCAACGCTGAAGGCCGTCGCGCCGAGCGCCGACCAAACTCGCGCCCTCTCGGCGCTTCGAGCCACCGTGCCAGAGCTCTCCGCCGAGCTGTCGCCTGAGTTCGGCACCGTCCGATCGCTTTCGAGCCACATGGGCTATCTGACCGAAGCCGATCCGCGCGGCGATGCGATGGCGATCGGCCTCGATTTCGTGCGTGCCAACCTCAACGCCTTTGGACTCACCGAGGCCGATCTCGCCGGCTTCGAGATCACTGACGAGGTCTTCTCGCAGGTCTCCGGCGCCACGCATCTCTACCTGCGTCAGACCCATGCAGGCCTGCCGGTCTTCAACGGCCAGCTTCACATCAACGTCAACCGCGACGGGCGGATCCTCTCCGTCAACAACGGTTTCGTGCCGCGCCTGGCGTCCGTCGTGCCGGCGGTCCGGCCGTCGATCGACGCAGCGAGCGCCGTCGACACCGCGGCGCGCCACGCCGGCATCGACGTGGTGCAGCCGCCAGTGTTCGGCGGCAAGAGCGGCCTGACGACACGGGTCGACGGCAAAGGGCTGTCGCTGACGCCGATCGAGGCTCGGCTGATGTGGCTGCCGCTGGATCGCGCGGCGGTGCGTCTGGTCTGGAACTTCCAGATCGACACGGTCGACGGCCGGCACTACTACGACTTCACGGTCGACGCCGAGACGGGCCAGGTCTGGACGCGCTTCGACTGGACCAGCGACCACAGCTACCGCGTCTACCCGGAGCCGGCGGAGAGCCCCAACCATCTCTCGCCGCTGCCGCCGGCGGACGCACGCAGTCTGGTGATCAACCCCGAAGACGGCACCGCGTCACCGAACCTGTGGTTCTCGGGCAACGGCATCATGGACGGCAACAACGTTCATGCTTGCGCCGACACCGACAACAACAACGTCTGCGACAGCGGCCAACCGACCTGCTCCGGCGGCGTCTGCGACTTCTCGATCAATCTGTCGAGCTCGCCGGCGAATTCGAAGGCGGCCTCGATCACCAACCTCTTCTACTGGAACAACGTCATCCACGACGTCCAATATCAGTACGGCTTCGACGAGCCGGGTGGCAACTTCCAGGAGAATAACTTCGGCCGCGGTGGCTTCGGCAGCGACTCCGTCAACGCCCAGGCGCAAGACGGCGGTGGCAACTGCAACGCCAACTTCGCGACGCCGACCGACGGTGGCAATCCGCGGATGCAGATGTACCTCTGCGACCGGACGAGCCCGTCGCGCGACGGCGTCTACGATCACGGCGTCATCATCCACGAGTACGGCCATGGCATTTCGATCCGCCAGGTCGGCGGCCCGAGCAACTCAAGCTGCTTGAACAACACGCAGCAGCCAGGCGAAGGCTGGTCCGACCTCTTCGCGCTGATGTACACGCACGAGCCGGGCGACGCCGGCACCGACAAGCGCGGCATCGGCACATACCTCTTCGGCGAGAGCGCCGACGGCGACGGCATCCGCGATCAGCCGTACTCGACCAGCTCGGCGATCAACAACTGGACCTACGAGTCGATCAACGGTGCGGTCGTGCCGCACGGCGTCGGCTCACGCTGGGGCCAGGTCGCCTGGGAGATGTATTGGGCGCTGGTCGACAAGTGGGGTTTCGAGAGCGATCTCGTCAACTTCAACATCAACGACCCGAACGAGGCTGGCAACAAGCGCGCGATGTTCTACATCAACGAGGGTCTCAAGAACACGGCGTGCTCGCCGACCTTCGTCGACAGTCGCAACGCCATCATCCAGGCGGCCACCGACAACTTCGGCGGTGAGGATGTGTGCGACCTCTGGGATTCCTTCGCCGCCTTCGGTCTTGGCTCGAACGCGATCTCGGGCGGCCCGAACAGCCGGAACCCGACCAATGGTTTCTCGGTTCCGGCCGCCTGCGACGACACCCCACCGCCGCCAGCGCCGACCTGCGAAGGCGACGCCGAGACCTTCACGACCGGCGGCCTGACCTCCTACTCCAATCAGAATGCCTCGAACAATTTCTCGGTGACCGACGGCGGCCTGCAGGTCAACCTGTCGAACAACACCTGGATCCGCACCACCGGTTCCTACACGCTCGCTGCCGACACCACGGTCGAGTTCTGGTTCCGCTCGACCTCCGAGGGCGAGATTCACGCGCTCGGCTTCGATCCGGACGACGACCTCAACAACCAGGCCGCACACTTCCAGTTCCATGGAACGCAGAATTGGACCGGTGGCGGAAAAGTTGCCGGTTCGTCGGTGAGCTACACCGGCAACGGTGACTGGCAGAAGCTGACCTTGCCGGTCGGCCAGGAGTACACGGGTTCGCGGCGTCTGGTCTTCACCAACGATCAAGATGCAGGATCGGGTGCGAACGGTGAGTTCCGCTGCGTGCGTGTCCTGACGGGCGGCGGTGGTGGTCCGGGCGGCGGCACCTGCAGCGTCGAGGACAGCTTCGAGAACGGTGCGACCGGCTGGTCCAATTCGGCCTCGAGCACCTGCACGACCGGCTCGTACGTGCTCGGCGATCCGACCCAGCAGACCACTTCCGGCGTGGTGACCCAGCCGAACGGTTCGAGCGACGGATCGAGCTCGATCTTCACGGCGACAAACACCAGCGCTGGCAATGCCGATGTCGATGGCGGCAACTGCATCCTCGACTCGCCGACCTGGTCGGTGAGCGACGCCTCGACGCTGTCGTTGGATTATTTCCACGGCCAGCGGGATGCGGGCGACGACGCCAGCGGCGACTTCTTCCGCGTGCAGGTGTCCACCAACGGCGGCTCGACCTACACGAACCTCGTCAACATCGGTGATGTGCAGACGACGGCCAACTGGACGTCGGTGACGACTCAGATTCCGGCGGGATCGAACGTCAAGCTGCGCGTCCAGACCTCTGACGGCTCAAGCCAGGGGGACATCATCGAGGGCGGGATCGACAACCTCTCGATCTGTCCGAACTGAAGCTTTTGGTCGATCTGCCGCCCGGCGGCGGGTCGACAGCGCGTTGATGCGAAGCCGGTGGGGCCGCCCATCGGCTTTTTTCGTGGTCTCCGGTCTCTTGCCTTCCGCAAGCTTCTCTTGTCTGATCACCGGCAATCGGGCCGATTTCGGTGGCGCGATCCAACGATTTCGCCGGGCGACGCAATCAACGAGCGCTCTCGTTCGTCTTGTCAACAGATCGCCCGCCGCGCTGTCGATGCGTGGCGTCCTGTCCTCGTTGCCTTCAGGAGTTCCGCCATGCATTGGTTCGCTACCCGTCGCCTCGATCGTTTCCGCTGCGCCGCTCTGTCGCTCGCTCTGGTCTTCATGCTCGCCATTCCCGGCACGCTGTTGGCGTCCGAAGATGCCGGGCCGGCCGCACCTGACCTGATCGCGGTCAAATTCCACGCTGATTGGTGCGGCAGCTGCAAGAAAATGGGATCGACGTTCGAAGATCTGCAGAATAAATACGATGGCCGTTCCATCCTTTTCGTCGAGCTCGACTTGACCAATCGCACCACCCGCGCCCAGGCCGAGTATCTGGCGGCCAGCCTCGGCTTCGGCAAGGTCTTCGCCAGCCATCCGGGCACCGGCTTCGTCCTCCTGCTGGACGGCGAGACGCGCGCTCAGATCGCCAAGCTGACGGCCGACCAGTCGATCAAGGAGATGGGCGCGACGCTCGTCGCCGAGCTCGACGCGCGCTGACGAACGAACCCCCACATGCGCTCGACCGAGCTCGATCATCTGCACGCTGCCTATCGCTACGCGCTGGCCCTTGTTGGCGATCGCGCTGAAGCGGAGGATCTCGCGCAGCAGGGCTGGCTGCGGCTCTTCGAGCGCTACGGCGGCGTGCCGGCGCGCGCCGCCCTCTACACGACCGTCCGTCGGATATTTGTCGACCGCTGGCGTCGGGAGCGCCGGGTGGAGCTGCTGGCGCTCGAGGAAGTGGACGATCCTCCGGCCGATCCGCCGCTCTCCGCGGTCGATCGAGTCGATCTCGAGCGAGCCCTCGGCTGCCTGCGTCCGTTCGAGCGAGAAGTGCTCTACCTGCACGCCGTCGAAGGTTGGACGGCGGCAGAGATCGCCGAATGGACAGAGCGACCGCGCGGCACGGTTCTCAGCCTGTTGTTCCGCGCGCGGCGCAAGCTGGCGGCCGAGGTCGAGGCGACGGGGTCACCCGCGGCGGAGGGAGGTGCCTGATGTCGACCGTAGATCGCGCGGTTCGGGAGTTCTACGCTTCGGAGCCGCTGCCGCCGTCGCTTGTCGAACAGGTGCAGGCCGTTTCGGCGGCGGCCGGCGCCGAGAGGTCGGTTCGGCGCCGCTGGCGCGTTGCCGCCGTCGTTGCCGCGACCGTGGCCTGCTTCGCCCTCGCGCTGACGCTCGGCGTCGGCTGGTCGCAGCATGTGACCGCGTCGGATCGCTTGGTCGAGCGCGTGGCGCGGGAGGTCGCGCTCAATCACCGCAAAGACTTCGCGCCGGACGTCGTCGGCTCGGATGGTCCCGAGCTCGGTCGACGCCTCGCCAAGCTGCCGTTTGCGCTGCCGCCGCTCGACGCACCGACGCTGCGCGGCCTGCGCCCGGTCGGCGGACGCTATTGCTCGATCGAAGCGCAGATCGCCGCGCAGCTGCGCCTGCAGGCCGCGTCGGGCGGGGCGGCGGCGACTCTCTACGTGACGGAGCGGACCCCGGCACTGGCCGCGCTCGCGGGCAGGCGCGAGCGCGTCGACGAGCTCGACGTCGAGTTCTGGGCCGAGCGCGATCTGATCTTCGCCCTGGCCCGCTCGGCACCCTCCGACGCATCGAGGCTATAGAGCCGCAGCACGCCTGAGCCTCGACGACCGAGGGACGAAAGCGGCCTTTGGAGGCCGCTTTTGTCGTCTTGAGCCCTTCAGGAACGGCCGGCGTTCATTTCACGCGAACGCGAACGGCCGGCGTGCTGCCCTCGCGGTTCCGGCGACGCTCTCCTCGTCTGTCGATCGGGTCGTGGCCTGTGCAGCTCGGTCTGACGCGGCGTCGAGGAACACGTCATCTTTTCTGTCGCGGCGACTGGAGGCGACGGCTGCCGGACAAGCGGGTGCCTTCTGCTCTAGTCTTCTTGCTCAAGACGAGATCCCTCGACCGATGCCGACCTTTCCTCCGTCCAATTCGCTGCCGGCGCCCGCGGAGATCACCGCCTGGCTCGAGCAATGGAGCGATGGCGACGCGCGGGCGCTCGACGCCATCGTGCCCGAGATCTACCATGAGCTGCGGCGCATCGCTCGCCAGGCGATGGCGCGCGAGGGCTCGGGGCACGTCCTGTCGACGACCGCGCTGGTGCACGAGGCCTACGTTCGCCTGCTTCAGCAGCACCGGTTGGCGGCCGATGATCGCGAGGAATTCTTCGCCATCGCCAGCATCACGATGCGGCGGATTCTCGTCGATCACGCTCGCCGCGCTCGACGCCAGAAACGCGGCGGCGGCGCGAAGGCGCTGCCGCTCGAAGATGTCGAGGTCTGGCTGCCGGCGCCGCAGCGCGATGAGCTGATCGAGCTGGACTCGGCGCTCGATCGCCTGGCAGAGCTCGATGCTCGCGCTGCGCTGGTCGTTCAGCATCGCTTCTTCATCGGCCTTGGCCTGGAAGAGATCGCCGAGCTGCTCGAAGTGTCGGTGAAGACCGTCCAGCGGGACTGGACGTTCGCCCGCGCCTGGCTGCGCGACGCTCTGCGCGGAGGTGCCGAGGCGTTCGACGACGGCGCCGCGCCGAACGATGTCGACTGAGCCGTCGGCCGGCGCGGAGGCACCCGACGCCGCGCGGGGTCTGCGCGAGCTCTTCGACGCGTGGATCGATCTTGACGACGCGGCCCGCGCCCAACGGCTGGCGGCGCTCGAGCTCGACGATCCGGCGCTCGCCGACCATTTGCGCCGGCTCTTCGACGAACATCTGGACGATCGGCCGCTCGAGGTGGAAGTTCTCCTGCTCGATCCGGCCGGTTCCGCGGCATCGGAGGCGCCGCCCCTGCCGGAGCGCATCGGTCCGTACCGGCCGATCCGCGAGCTGGGCCGCGGCGGCATGGGGCGTGTCTTTCTCGCCGAGCGGGCAGACGGCCAGTTCGAGCAGAAGGTGGCGGTCAAGCTGCTGCATCGGGCCCTCGACACGCCGGCCATGCGCCGCCGGTTTCGTAGCGAGCGGCAGATTCTCGCCCGGCTCGAGCATCCGAATATCGCGCGCCTGCTCGACGGCGGAGTGACCGCCGACGGCTCGCCGTATTTGGTCATGGAGTGGGTTCGCGGCGAGCCGATCGTCGACGCCTGCGACGCCCGCGGCGCGTCGATCGACGAGCGCCTACATCTCTTCGTCGAGGTCTGTCGCGCCGTCCAGGCAGCGCACGGGCGCCTGGTCGTGCACCGCGATCTGAAGCCGTCGAACCTTCTCGTCGACGCCGATGGCCGCTGCAAGCTGCTCGATTTCGGCATCGCCAAGCTACTCGACGCCGACGCGTCGGGTGCGCCTGAGACCCGCACCGGGCTGATGCTGCTGACTCCCGAGTACGCCGCTCCGGAGCAGGTCGCCAATGAGCCGATCGGCACCGCGACCGATGTCTATGCGCTCGGCCTTCTGCTGTACGAGCTGCTTGTCGGTCGGTCAGCGCAGCCGATCGACGATCGCACGCCGACCTCAGTCCATCGGGTCGTCTGCATCGAGCGACCGCCGCGACCGAGCCGAGCGGCCATTGATGACGCAGCGGCGAAGCTGCGCGGTGCGGGGTCGGCCGAACGGCTGCGGCGCCGCCTGCGCGGCGACCTCGACGTGATCGTCGAAATGGCGATCCGCAAGGAGCCCGAGCGGCGGTACGGATCGGCCGAGGCGCTCGCCGCCGATATCGAGCGCCACCTCCAAGGCTTTCCGGTCGAGGCGCGTCAGGACACGCTGGCCTATCGCGTCCGCAAGTTCGTGCGCCGCCATCGCACGGCCGTCGCGGCGGCGTCGGTGGCTCTCGTCGGGGTCCTGCTCGGCCTCGGTCTGGCGCTGGCCGGCCTTCTGCAGGCGCGCGAAGCCGAGGCTCGGGCGCTGGCGGAGGCGCGCTCCTCGAGGGAGCTGGCGGACTTCATGGTGGATCTCTTCGATGCTAGCGATCCGCGCCTGGCGCGTGGCGACGAGCCGACCGCCCGGGCGCTGCTCGATCGGGGTGCAGAGCGCATCGCCGAGGATCTGGTCGGCGCACCGGATCTGAAGGCCGACATGTTGACCGCCATGGGCCGTGCCTACCTCCAGCTCGGCGAGTTCGACGCCTCGGAGCGGCTCGTGCACGAGGCGCTGGCGATCCGGCGCTTGGCGCTCGAGGATGCCACGGTCGATCCTGACGACCTGCTTCAAACGTGGCGGACGCTGGCCTATGCGCAAGCCCGCAGCGGCCGGCTCGAGGAGAGCTTGGCGACTGCTCGCGAAACGCTTGCCGTGATCGAAGCGCTGCCTGCTTCGGGTGCTGAGGACTCCACCACCCTCCGCGGCGCTCTATCGAACTACGGCGAGCTGCTCGCTGCCTCGCGTCGCCCCGACGAGGCGGTCGTCGTGCTGGAGCGCTGCGTGACGCTTTGGCGAGCGCGGCTCGCCGACTCGCGACAGCCGCCGCTCGAGCCCGACGAATGGTCGGCGCTGGTCAACGACCTCGACTACTACGGCAACGCCGTCTTCTCGGCTGGTCGGCACGACGAAGGCATCGCGCTGATGAAGGAGGCGATCGAGGCGAAGGAGACGCAGGGCATGCCGCTGGCGGTCATCGCCGACGGCTATACGCGTCTGGGCATCCTGCAGACCAACATCGGCCGGGACGCGGAGGCGGAGCAGTCGCTGACGGTCGCCCGAACGCGAGCGGCCGAAGCCGGTGCCGGCCGACCAGATCCCGAGCTGGTCGAGGCAGAGGCCGCCTGGGCCGGTCTGCTGCAGACGCGTGGTGACCTGCCCGGGGCCCTCGATGCGATCGATCGAGTGGTGGTCCTCACCACCGAGCTCTGGGGCGAAGACCATCCGAAGGCAGCGATGGCGCTGCTGCGCCGCGGCAAGCTCTTGCTCGAGAACGGCCAGGCGTCCGAGGCGATGCGCGACTTCGCGCGCGGTCGCGACGTGCTCGCCAGTCGCGCCTCGGGGCACCGGGCTCATCTCGGGGTCTTTGATCTCGGCATGGCCCGCGCGGCGCGCGCCTTGGGCGACCGCGATCGGGCGATCGAACTAGCCCGTCGTGCTGCGACCTCGCCGATGTCGAGCGGTCGCAAAGCACGGGCGCTGCTGGATGAGATGCAGGCCGAAGGGACGACGGTTGAGCCCCGTGACGCCGCGGCGCCGGGCACCTCGTCCTGAGCGACCGCTCATTCGATCTCCAGGCTGCGCTCGCGCTTCCTGAGCGTCCGTGCGATCCTTCGTCAAACGTCCGACCGACGCACCTGATGCTCGGGAGCCCGCCCAAGGGCTTCTCCGCGCCGGATGTGCAGCGCCGAACTGGCGGCAAGAAGTTTGCAACTTCCCAATGACGCGGCCCGTCGGCGCTCTCGGTTGCAACGATCGCTGGCGCCAACCGGCCGCGGATCGTTCACCGTTAGAGCGTCCCTCGGACGGACTGCTTGATCGGTTCCGCCTCGATCGGCTGCGTTCGTCCCCTGATCGTTCGTCTCATCGTCGCGTGTCGTTCGACGGCACGCCGTCCTCGCGAGGAGTCGCTATGAGTCGCCCCGTCCCGCAACTGTCTTTCCGATCCTTCTGGCGCGCCTGGGCGGCGGCGCCGGTCGGTCTTCTTCTTCTCGCCGCGCTGGCGCCCGCGACGGCAACGGCGCAAAGCTGTGATCGCGTGCACTATCGGCTGTGGAAGGACGGCAACGAGCGCTGGTTCGAGCACGGCGAGACCGTCGAGATCGTGTCCGGCACCTCGGCCGATCTCTACATCCACGTGGACCGGGGAAGCCGTGTCCCCGCCTCCACCGGTGCACTGGTGGCGTATCCGAAAGCTCTGGGCTTCAGCGGAACCCGCTCCCTCGATGTCGTCAAGCACGTGCGGATGCGCGAGCAGACGGCGCAGGATCGCTCCCAGGGCAAGATCAGCTTTCGCGCCGACCAGGTCGGCTCGACCCGCATCGCCTACCGCATCGAGCGCATCAACGGCGGCCAGGTGACCGAGCTGCCGGGGGCCTGTCGGACCGATCAGATCGAAATGCGTGTGGTGAGCAGCGCCGCGGCGCTGAGCGGCCGACGAGGTTCGGGCGTCACGCAGCGGCGCCCCGGCGCCTCCCTCGATGACGACATCGTCGGTCGTCAGCGACCCGATCGCTCGCGTCGCGGCGGCCGCTACGATGATGATGACCGCTCCCGCTACAGTCGCGGCGATCGCGTCGCCTTCGTCCTCGTGGAAGATCTCTATGTCGGGCTGCTGCGCCGCGACGAGCCGGGCACAGTCCACCTGCCCTACGTGGACCATGTCCTCGAGGTCGGTCGCTCCGGGCTGGAGGACGTTGCGGGCGAACTCCTGAAGTCGACCGAATTCCATCGCGAGGCGATCCCGAGGACGCCATGGGCCGCCCGTTCGTCGGGAGCCGAGGCGGATCGGCTCCTCGAGGCGATCTACTCTGATCTCTATGGCCCGGACCGCCCATCAGGCAAGGATTGGCGTGCGGATCTGAGAGATCTCGAAGCCTGCCTCGACGGGCGCGATCGAGCATGCGAGGTGCTCGGCCGCAATCTCGTCGACACCCGGCTCTACGAAGAGCGCAACGAGCGGGAACTCGATTTGCTGGATCGCGTCGATCGCCGACGCTAAGACGAGGCACCGCGCTGCGGCGCGACGGCCCGCCTCGATCGGTGCCGGCAAGCGCTCCAAGAAAACAGCCCGCCGAACACGGCGGGCTGTTTTGATTCGCGCTGACCGCGAGCGGTCGCACGGCGCGGACCTGAAGTCCGGAACTTGGAAAGTCGGCGATGGTGGAGCGGAAGGGATTCGAACCCTCGACCCCCACGATGCGAACGTGGTGCTCTCCCAACTGAGCTACCGCCCCGCCGAGGCGGCGGATTGTAGCGGCTCAGAGGGCGGCGCGCAACCTGACTCCGTGCCGGTGCGAAGACCGAGCGTCCGCGGTGCCGACGGCGCTCCGATGAGGAACCGTTCAGCGACGAGGTTCACAGGGCCAACCTCAGTCAACCGTCGGTTGGAGCGCCGGCTGCGAGCCGTTCTGCTGGCATCGGTGAATCGTCAGGATCGTCGTCGAGAAGATCCACCAGCCGCCGCTCACCCACCGCTCGATGCCGGTGCTCGTTGAGCCGGCGCCGCAGGTCACCAAGAGGCTCGGCGACGTCGCGGGGTAGCGGCTGCAGGATCGTCTGCTGCTCGCCCTCGTAGAGATCGAGCAGCTCGCGGACGGTCACCCGATAAGGGTCGCAGCTCAGCAGATAGCCCTCGCTCTCACCGCTGTGGTTTTTCAGCAGGCCGCCTCGGACCAGCGGCGCCAGCACGCGCTCCAGCTCCGGCGGCTGCACGTTGAGCTGTCCGGCAAGCCGCTCGTGCGAGACGACCGGCTGCCGGCGGCGAAAGCTCTCGATCACCAGCGCCACCGCCGCCAGGCCGATCCAGCTGCCCTCGATCGTCGCAGCCGCCTGGCGAGGACGGTCGAGATAGCCAAAGTTCTGCACCGCGTAGGCGATCTCGCTGCCGCCGAGGACGATCAGCCACGACAGCTGGATCGAGATGATGAAAAACATCGCGACGCCGAAGCTGCCGTACACCACCGAGACCTGTTGAGCGTAGGCGACGTAGACGGCGAAGCCGGCTTTCAGCGCCTCGAGGGTCGCCGCCGCCACGACGCCGCCAGTGAACGCCGCGCGAAAGTCGACTCGGGTCGCCGGCACCTGCCAATAGAGCATCGTCAGCCCGATCAAGGTGACGATCGGCGGCGCCATCTGCACCGGCACCGACCACGAGAAGGCGTCGAATGCCGGCACCCGGCGCAGGAGGAACAGGCCGGAATAGGTCAGGCCGATGAGAGCCGGTCCCCAAAAGAGGACGAGCACGAAGGAATTCAGCCGGCTGCGCAGGCTGCGGCGCGTGGTGACGTTCCATATGCGGTTGATCGTCGTCTCGATGAGCGAGAACGCCGCCACCGCAGTGAAAAGAAATGCCACGAATCCGAAGCCGCGCAGCGATTGGGACTGCTCGACGAAGCCTCGGATCGTCTCGTCGACGACCTCCGACGAGTAGGGAAGGAGGCGGCCGACCAATTCGATCAGCGCGTCTTCTTCGTCGAGGTAAAAGGCGGCGCCGAAATAGCTCAGGCTGGCGAGCAACGGCACCAGCGCGAGCAGCGTGACGAAGGCCAGCGCGGCGCTCTGGGTGGTGATCGAGTCCTCGCTGGCGTTCTTGGTGACCTGGCGCGCGATGTGAGCCAGGCGCGACGGACGGAGATCCGACCACCCTTGCCAGGCCAGCGGGCGCGTTGGCGCGTTGTTGGCGTCGGCGGCCGTGGTCGGATCGGGCCGCGGCCTCGAGGGGTCGTCGGAGGGCGGTTGGGTCGGCACGGCAGGCGGACGGCGAGCGGAAATGTCAGCGGCGGGGAAGTGCCGTCAGGATATCGGATCGCCTGCGGCGCGCCGTTGGTAAGATCGGCGCTCACGCGTCGCCCTTCCTGGAGACCTCCGATGACGTCCACCGATTCCCGCGACTCCGACACCTCGAGCGCCGGCCGCTCTCACGCCCGCAGTTCCGCGGACAAAGCCGCCGACCTGCGCGATGGCTACGACGATCTGCGGGCGACGCTCGAGAGCCGCACCGACGATTTGGGGGGCTGGATCCGTCGCCATCCCGGGCGGGCTCTCCTGGTCGGCGCCGTCGGCGGCTGGATCCTCGGCCTAATTCTCGGCGCGGGCGAGGACCACTCGGAGGATCGTTCGTGAACCGCAGCGAGCAGAGCGAAGAGCTGCGCGCGATCACCGACGCGCTGCCCGGCCGCGCGCCCTACGATCCGCTGCTCGACGACCTGGTCGATCGGGTGGTCCCGAGCGAGATCGAATGGCGACCGCTGCTCGTGAAGCATCCACGCCTCGCTGTCCTGGCGACCGCTGCCACTGGCTTCTGGATCGGCCGCAGTCGCGGACTGAGCATCTTCGCCGCCGCTTCGGGCTTCGTCGCTGGCGAGCTGGCAAAGCGTCTCGGCGACGACGACTGACGCCGGTTTTCCCGGTGGCGCCCGTGACGCCCGTCTTCACGCCAGCGATCGCTCTCGGCATTCCTCTTCAGCCTCCGGCCCGATCCTTGTGCGCCACATCCTCCACGTCTCCGACATTCATTTCGGTCCGCACTTCCGCCCTGACGTGGCGGCCGGCGTCTCGGCGCTCATCGAGCATCGACGCCCGGATCTGGTCGTCATCTCGGGCGACCTGACGCAGCGGGCCAAGATCCGTCAGTTCCAAGACGCGCGTCGCTGGGTCGACGCATTTCCGGTGCCCTGGATCGCCGTGCCCGGCAATCACGACGTGCCGATGTATCGGGCCTGGGAGCGCGTGCTGGCGCCGTATGGCGTGTACCGCCGACACTTCGCCGACGAGATGGAGCCGATCTTCGTCGACGACGAGATCTATGTCCTCGGCGTCAACACGGCGTTCAACTGGACGATCCGCGACGGCCGGTATTCGCGCGCCGGGCTGCGCCGCCTGCTCGGGGAGCTGGAGGCGGCTCCTGCCGATCGAGCCAAGATCGTCGTCGCGCACCATCACCTCATTCCGCCGCCGCGCTTCGACACCCAGCGGGTCACGGAGCGGGCGCGCGAAGCGATCGAGATCCTCGTGCACTTCGAGGTCGAGATGGTGCTGTCGGGCCACCTGCACCAGACGTGGATCGGAACGACCGAGCAGTACTATCCGAGCGGTCGGCGGCCGGTGCTCCTGGTTCACAGCGGCACGACGACGTCGGGCCGCGGCCGCGGCTGCGAGCGGCGTCGCAACACCTGCAATTGGATCGAGATCCACGACGGGCACCATCTCGTGCGTCATCTGATCTGGCAGCCGGACGCGGAGCGTTTCGACGAGCAGTCTCGCCACGTGTTTCCGCGCGGCGGCCCGGGCTGGAGCCTCGGCGCGTTTGACCCCGAAGCGGCAGGGGCGGTTGTTGCAGGTCCTGCTCCGGCTGACGCCCTAGACAGGCGGTAGACTCTGCCGACTCAACGCGGCGGCCGGTGACCGGCCGTCGCGGCCCGGTCTCCGACCCGCGCAGCCAACCGTGAGCGACTCCCGACACCCCGACACGATCGGTCGCTATCGCATCGTCCGCCCGCTGGGTTCGGGCGCCATGGGCGATGTGTATCTGGCCACAGATCCGCATATCGATCGTGAGCTGGCGATCAAGACCGTGCGCGTCCTGGCCGGCACGCCCGAGGATGTGGCGGAGCGCAAGCAGCGCCTGCTGCGCGAGGCGAAGGCGGCCGGCAAGTTGCTCCATCCGCACGTCGTCACGCTCTTCGACGCGGACGAGGTCGAAGGCGTCCTCTACCTGGCGTTCGAATACGTCCCGGGCACCGATTTGGCCAAGCGCGTGGCGACGGAACCACCACCGACCCTGCGCCAAGCCCTGACTTGGGGACGCGACGTCGCCCGCGCCTTGCACTACGCCCACGGGCGCAACATCGTGCATCGCGACATCAAGCCGTCCAACATCCTGCTCGGCGAGGACGGCACGGCGAAAGTGGCGGATTTCGGCATCGCCAAGCTGTACGACCAGGCGACCGAGCTGACCCGAACCGGCATGGTCATCGGCAGTCCGCAGTACATGTCGCCCGAGCAGGTGCGGGGCGACGCTCTCGACGGCCGATCGGACGTGTTCTCTCTGGGCGTCGTCGTCTACGAGCTGCTCAGCCGTCGTCGTCCATTCGCTGGCGAGACGCTCTCGACCCTCGTTTTCGAGATCCTCGGCAAGGAGCCGCCGGCGCTCGACTCGATGTTGACGGCGGTGCCCGAGCGGCTCGTCCGCGTCGTGCATCAGGCTCTCGAGAAAGAAGCCGCGGACCGGCCGGCCTCCGCGGGCGAGCTAGCTGACGCGCTCGACGCCGTGCTCCGGGACACGCCGGCCGATCGCCTGGACTCGGCGGCTGCCGATCAGGGCGACGCACTGACGCAGCGCATCCCGTCGAGCGGCGTGGCCTCGGCCGGCGCCCGCGCGCTCACTGCCGAGCGCCCGCTCGGCGGTTCGGCTGTGGGGTCGGGGGCGGCCGCAGGCGTCGGCCCGTCCACACCGCCTCCGACACCGCCACCTTTGCCGCCGACGGGCGCCTCGTCACCGCTGGTCCCGCCACCGTCTCCGCCGCCTGCGTCCGGGCCTCAGGTCGCCGCCCCGGCGTCCCACGCGGTCCAGCCGGCCGCTCCGCCATCGTCCATGGGCGTTCCCGCCGCCCAAGCCTTACCGCATCGCACGCCGGAGCCTCGGTCGTCGCGGCCCTGGCTGATCGGGCTCGCGGCCGTTGGCTGTCTCGGTTTCCTGGCGGTCGCCGCTCTTCTCTTCCTGGCGCTGCGCGGTCGGGAGACGCCCGACCGCGTGGCCGACGTCGCACCGTCGACGCCGCCGGCGGTCGAGTCTCCTGCGTCGGCCGCTGGCGCTCCGGTCGCGGAGCGCTCGGCGGATCGGCTGTCGACCTCGTCGACCCTCTCGGACAACGCCTCGGCACAGATCGCCGATCTCTCGTCGCCGGTCGACGCGCCGCCCGACGATCGGTCGTCGGGCGCTGAAGAGGCCGCTCCGGCCTCGAGGACCGATTCCGAGGCAGGTTTGCCGGACGATGCTCCGCCGGATCGGGAACGACCGAGCGGCGATTCGCCAGATAGCACCCAGCAGACCGCTGAGCCTCCGCCGGCTTGGACACCCCCTCCGTCGGCACCGGCAGCCGAACCGCGTGTCGACACGGTGCCAGGCATCGACACACCTGGCATCGACACACCCGGGCCTGACCCAATGCGCGATGCCGCGCCGCCGCCACCTTCGCTGCGGAGCGAACCTGGAGGGGCCGATCCGGAGCTGACGACCGCAGTCGCGCCCGAACCGACGCTCTCTCGTGCCGAACAGCGCTTCATCGCAGATGCGGAGACGGCTGTGGCCAGCTTCGAAACCGGCCGTCGGCTGCGCCTCGAGGTCGAACCCGACGACACGGTCATCAAG
Organism: Acidobacteriota bacterium; assembly: GCA_038530905.1. GTDB lineage: Bacteria > Acidobacteriota > Thermoanaerobaculia > Multivoradales > J023 > JAUIJL01. The sequence continues at coordinate 11,482 of JBCBCF010000023.1, read as the reverse complement.
TTCCGCCAGCGCGGCGAGCGCTCGATCGTGCAGGGACAGGCGAGCGAGTTCGAGGCCGACGAGCGGGACGCCCGCGACCTGGAGCTCCCGATCGACGGCGACTATCTCCTGTACTTCATCCGCGACGGCTACGCCGACGTGATCGTGCGCCTTGACGCGCGCGCCGGCCAGGGTGCTGCGGCGCAGGTGCTGCAGGTCTCGATGCGCGGCCGCACTGCGTCCAGCGGTCGATGAGCGTTCCACGCTCGACCCTCGATCCGGCCGCTCTCGCCGCAGCCGGGCCCGACAAGGCGCGCGCCGCCACCGCATTCCTGCGCGACGCTCACGTCGAGCGGTTCGACAACGGCTTGACCGTCTGCGTTTCGTCCTCGAAGCGCGCGCCCGTCGCGGCGACCGCCATCGCCTACGCTGCCGGTACCCGCCATGAGGCGGCGGGGGAGGAGGGCGCCGCCCACTTCCTCGAGCACATGATGTTCAAGGGCTCGGCCCGCTATCCGGCCGGCGCGGTCGATCGGCTGACGCAGTCTCTCGGTGGCGCCAACAATGCCTTCACCAGTCACGACCTGGCTCTCTACCACTTCTCGTTCGCAGCCGATCGCTGGCCGGCTGCGCTCGAGATCGAGGCTGATCGCATGCGCGGCCTGACGCTCGATCCCCGCGAGGTGGCGAGCGAGCGGCAGGTGATCGTTGAGGAGATCGCGATGTACGAGGGCGAACCGTGGGACGCTCTCGACGAGTCCGTCGCGGCGTCGCTCTTTGGCGACGCGCCGTACGGCCGGCCGGTGCTCGGCACCCGCGCATCGCTCGCTGGCCTCGGCGCCGACGAGCTGCGGGCCGTTCATCGTCGGCTCTACACCCCGACCAACGCTCAGCTGGTAATTGTCGGCGATGTCGCGGTCGACGAGGCGATCGCCGGGGCCCACGCCGCATTCGACGACCTGCAGGTCCCGGGTGGTGCGGGAGCTGACCGTGCCGCAACCGACCGTGCCGCAACCGATCGTGCCGCAACCGATCGTGCCGAGGTCGACCCTGTGCCGCCGGCTGTCGCCCGCTCGCCCCGGGAGGAACGGCGGGTCGAGCGGCGCGCCGGTGAGCTGGCGCGCCTGCTCATGGCGTTCGAGGCGCCGAGCGCCGTCCATCCCGATCATGCGCTGCTGCGGCTGGTGGCCGGAGTCCTCGCCAACGGCCGCGCCAGTCGACTGCATCGCGCGTTGGTCGACGACGGTCAGCTGTGCGTCTGGGTGTCGGTGGATCTCGCTGACACCGTCGCGCCCGGCAGTCTGTCGATCGCCGCCGAGGTGCTGCCGGGCGTTGCTCCCGAGCAGGTGGAGGCGGCCGTGCGGGCCGAGCTGCAGGGCGTTGTGGACGTCCCACCGACGGTCGAAGAGATCGAGCGGGTCCGCCGTCTGATCCTTTCCGAGTGGCTCTTCGGGCACGAGAAGGCCGATCGACGCGCCTTCTTGCTCGCCAGCTCGCTGACGCTCTTCGATCTCGAGCAGCCGGCGGTGGCGCTCGAGCGTCTGCTCGGAGCCGAGCCCGAGGCGGTTGCCGATGCGGCGCGTCGGTGGCTCGGAACGCCGAGTCGGTCGGTCGTCGGCTGGTCGTTGCCGAAGCGGACGCGAGACGCTTGAGCGGCGCGATCGTTTCGCGTGTGCAGCGCACCGCCGGTTTGCCGGTGGTGACGCTGCGCCTGTGGTGGCGTGCCGGCGCCTTGATCGAGACGCAGCCGGGGCTGGCCCTCGTCACCGGTCGCATGCTGGCGGAGGGCAGTCGCCGGCGGAGCTGGGATCGCCTGGCGGCCGAGCTGGAGTCGCGCGGCATGTCGCTCGTCGCGACCGCCTCCCACGACCTGCTGGGCGTCGGTCTCGACGCACTCGCTGGTGATTGGCGCGAGGCGCTCGATCTGCTCGCCGAGGTTGCACTGGAGCCCTCCTTCCCGACGTCCCGCCTTGCCTGGATTCGTCGCCAGGTCTCGGCCGAGCTCGACGGGTTGCTCGATCCGCCCGACGCGCGCGCGCGGCTCGCCTTTCTGCGCCGGCTCTACGGTACCCATCCGTACGCGCGCCCACCGCACGGTGACGCCGAGTCGTTGCGCAGGATCGAGAGCGAGCAGTGTCGGCTTCACCATGCCCGGACGCTCGACACTCCGGGCTGCCTCGCGGTGGTTGGTGAGATTGAGGTCGAGGCGGTCGAGAAAGCGATTCGCGAGCGCTTCGGCGCCTTCACCGACTCGTCATCCGCAGACTCCCGAAGCGGGCCGCCGCTGGAGGCGTCCGGCGAGGAGCCGAGCGATCTCGTCGTTGGCGGTGAGCAATCCCACCTCTTTCTCGGCCACCCGACCGTCGAGCGATCGCATCCGGATCGGCCGGCGCTGGAGCTGGCGGGGGTCATCCTCGGGGCCGGTGCCGGCATCGCCGGCCGACTCCCGACCCGCGTGCGCGAGGTCGAGGGCTTGGCCTACTCGGTGGGCGTGGCGACGACGTCGGTGGCGGGCTTGGCGCCCGGCCACCTGATGCTCTATGTCGGCACGTCGCCCGAGCGCGTCGAGCAGGCTGAACGCTCGGTGCGCGACGAGCTGGAGCGCTTCGTCGCGTCGCCGATCGATCCGGAGGAGTTGGAGTCGGCGCGCGCATACCTGCTGGGCCGCGAGCCATTCCGCCGCGAAACCGTGCGCCAGCAGGCCGATCGTCTGGCCGAAGCCGAGCTCTACGGCCTCGCGGCGGACGGTGGCGACTGGCTGGCCGACCGCGTGCGTCGGCTGAGCGCCGCGGAGATCGAGCGGGCGGTTCGGCGCTGGCTGCGCCCGGACGCACTCGAGGTCGTCGTCGGCCGTCCGCGATGAGGCGGCGAGCGTAGAATCCGACCGTGCTGCACCCGCTGATCGAGTTTCAATGCAGGAGCGCGCAGGTGTCGAAGGCTAGGCACTCTCTGAGGGCTCGGCGGTTTTTGAAGGCCAAGCGGTCGTCGACGTCGCCGGCGGGCCGGCGACGTCGGGCGTCGCGCGATGTCGTCTGCCTGGTGGCGCTCGCGCTCATGGCGTGGGCGCTACCGCTCGCCGGCGAAGAGCTGGCCCTGCCGGCCGAGCTGTCGCTCGACGACGCGATCGCGCTGCGTCTGGAGCTCGACGGCGCCGAGATCGAAGCGCGCACCGTCCGTGACGGGCCGCCGACGCTGCGCGCGGAAGTTCTCGAGGTCGACGCCGAGGGGCGGCCGCGGGCGGCGTCGCTGCAGATCGACTCGGTTGACGGGGTCCCGACGCTGCGTCGCGCCGCCGCGCGCCCGACACCGCGTCTGCGCCTCGAGCTGCGGCTCGATCCGCGGCAGGCGTTGACCGTGGTCGGCGGGGATCTGCAGGTGACGATCGAGGACCCGCTGCTGCCGGCCGATGAGGAGCGCCTGCAGGATTTCGAGGAAGAGCTCGAGGGCGAACGCTTCCGCGACCGCGAAGACGACAAGCGCGAGGACGAGCCGGAAGATCCGACGCGCGGCATCCTGACGCTCGAGCTGCGCGAATCGCAGCTCGACGTGCTCGGCGGGCGCGCCATGGTCGTCCAGGCAGATCGCTCGTGGGTGCGGCTCGACCGCTGTGGCGACCGCGCCGAGCTGACGGTGAACGGTGGCTCGTTCGACGTCGTCGGGCACCGCGGTTCGGTGGACGTGCTGGCCACCGACGCGCGCGGCAGCGTTTCCGGCCTCGACGGACCGCTCAAAGCGGATCTTCTGGGCGGCACGCTCGATCTCGACGACGCGCGGGGCACGCTTGATCTCACCGGTGCGGGTGCCATCGTCCGCGCGACGCGCTGGGTGGGGAAGACGACGGTCGACTCGACCGACGGCGACCTCGAGCTGCGCGAGATCGAGTCGGCACGCGGCACGAAGATCAAAGCCACCGGCGGGCGGGTCGCGATCGCCGACTGGACGGGACGACTCGATCTCGAGGTCGCGGTCGCCGATCTCGACGTCGACACGCTGACGGGTGATGCGGTCGCCCGCTTCGGCGAGCAGGTGCAGGCGGACATGCGGGCGATCTCCGGTCGGCTGCGCCTCGAGAGCGACGATTCGGATCTTGAGCTGGCCGCCGTCGGGCGCGCCGATCTCGAAATGCGACGCGGCGTGCTACGGGTCGACGATGTCCGGCAGCTTGGCGTCACCGGCGAAGAGCTGGACGTGACCGGATCCGGGATCGCGCAGATCGTCGCCTTCGAGGTGGTCGATTCGACGGTGGATCTCGACCTCGGCGCGGTTCCCCGTCGCGGCACGACCCGGCTGCGCCTTTTGGGCTTGAGCACGGCCGACGTTCAGCTCGAGCCTCCGTGCGTCGTGCAGGTCCAGGCCGACGGTGAGCTGGATGGCGTTCAGGTCGAGGCTGACGGCTGCGATCTCCGCCTTCCCGGTCAGCCGCTCGTGTCGTTCAAATCACGCCGGCGCTACGGCGACAAGCCGCAGAACCTCACGCTCACCCTCAGCGAAGATGCGGAGGTGCAGGTGGGCGCGTTCTGAGCCGCCCGCTCGGTGCGGCCGATCGCCCGGTGCAGGCTCGTCTTCCCGCGCTCATCTCTCTGCTACAGTCGCGCCGTTATTCGCTTCGATCACAGATTCGCCCGCATGGCGCCCGTCCGGCGACCCGTGACCGTCGCCTCGAGGCGTCCCTGGCCGCGCTTCGTCGCCGAGGCGCACCGTCCCGCTGGAAGGAGTTCTCGATGAGCGACGTCAAGCATCCGAAGTTCGTTCTCAAGACCGGCAAGAACGGCAAGATCTACTGGCATCTCACGGCCAAGAACGGCCAGGCGATCCTTTCGAGCCAGGGCTACGCCGCGAAGTCGGGCGCCAAGAACGGCATCGAGTCGGTGCGCACGAACTCGCAGCACGACGAGCGCTTCGAGCGCAAGAACGCGGCCGATGGCCAGCTTTACTTCGTGCTCAAGGCGGCGAACTCGCAGGTGATCGGCAACAGCGAGATGTACAAGACCTCCGCCAGCTGCGAGAAGGGCATCGCGTCGGTGCGCACCAACGCGCCCGGTGCCGGAGTCGAAGACACCACCGCGGGCTGAGCCTCGCTCGGCGCGCGGTCTCTGCGCGCCGACCGTCTCGATCGGCCGCGCGCGACCTCCGACGGGAGTCGGTCATGAAACGACGCGAGCTGATCAACCTGGGCCTTGGCCGGCGAGATTTGAGCGATCTCGGTCTCGCTGCCGTCCGCTCCGCGGCCCTCGCCGGCGTCAAGAAGAAACATCTGCGTCAGCGCGTGCGCGACGTGATCGGCGATCCGTCGCGATTCGTCGACGACGCACACTTCGCCGAGCTGGCTCGCCAGCTGGCGGCCGCGCCGCTCGACGGCCACGACGTGCCGATCGACCTGCGTGAGGAGCCGGTCGACTATCGGATCTGGGGCGAGGACGGCATCGACGCCAAGGCGCGTCGCCAGCTCGACGCCGCCTGCCGGCTGCCGATCGCCGTCGCCGGTGCGCTCATGCCCGACGCCCACGTCGGCTACGGTCTGCCGATCGGCGGCGTGCTGGCGACCCGCGGCGCGGTGATTCCGTATGCGGTCGGGGTCGACATCGCCTGCCGCATGAAGATGACGGTGCTCGATCTGCCGGCCGGCCAGATCGACGGCGCCCGCGATCGCCTGAAGAAAACGCTCGAGCGCGAGACGCGCTTCGGCATCGGCGCCGAGTTCCGCGAGCGCCGTCAGCACGCGGTGCTTGATGACGACTGGTCGGTGACGCCGATCACGCGCCAGCTCAAGGACAAGGCGTGGCGCCAGCTCGGCACGAGCGGCAGCGGCAACCACTTCGTCGAATTTGGCGAGCTGGAGGTCTTCGCGCGCTCGCCGGAGGCGCCGCGGGCGGTGGACGGCGCCGATCGCTTCGATCTCGAGCCCGGGCGCTACCTCGCTCTCCTGTCGCATAGCGGATCACGCGGTGCCGGCGCCACGGTGTGCTCTCACTATTCGAAGGTGGCGGCGGCGCGGCAACCCGATCTACCGCGCGAGGTGAAGCACCTCGCCTGGCTCGATCTCGACGAGGCCGACGGCGCCGAATATTGGGCCGCCATGGAGCTGATGGGGCGCTACGCCGCCGCTAACCACGCGGAGATTCATCGTGCGATCGTCAAGGCGCTCGGCGGCTCCGCGCTCGCTGGCGTCGAGAATCACCACAACTTCGCCTGGAAGGAGATGCATCGCGGCGAGGAGCTGGTGGTGCACCGCAAGGGCGCGACGCCTGCGGGCGAGGGTGCGCTCGGCGTCATCCCGGGCACGATGGCGCATCCGGCCTATGTCGTGCGCGGGCTCGGCGAAGCGGCGTCGCTCGAATCGGCGTCGCACGGCGCCGGGCGGGTGATGAGCCGCAAGAAGGCGAAGGAGAGCTTCACCTGGTCGCAGGCCAAGAAGCTCCTCGCCGAGCGGGGTGTCGAGCTGCTGTCGGCCGGTCTCGACGAAGTGCCGATGGCCTATCGCGACATCGACGACGTCATGGCGGCGCAGCGCGACCTGGTCGAGCCGCTCGGCCGGTTCCTGCCGCGGCTGGTGAAGATGGCGCCCGCGGGCGAGCGTCCCGAGGACTGAGCGCCTCTCGATGGCAAAACGCCTCGCGCGGCCCCGCGCGGCCGACGATCCGCTGGGTGGCGAATACGCCGTCGTCTCGTTCCGGCCGAGCTGGGTGCTCGTCTCGTGGACCTGTTTTCTGCTCAGCCTGCCGGCGCGCGCCTGGACCCGCTGGCTGCCGATCCACCTCGATCTACCGGCTCAGCGCGCGCTCGTGCCGGCGATGGCGATCCTCGTGCTCTCGACCGTCGGCATCGTTGCCGCCTGGATCGCCCGCCGGCGCGATCCCGCCAGCTCGGCCGCCCGCTGGGCGCTCGGCCTCAATGCCCTCGCCCTCGCCCTCGTCCTGCTGGCGTTCCTCGCGCTCGCCCTGATCTTCGGCGTCGGTCGCTGAGCGGGCGGCGTCGGCTCAGAGCTCGGCCGGGGCGATCGTGGCGACGGTGAACGAGCCATCGGGCAGCTCGACGGCGTCGCCAGCCTTCTTGCCGACCAGGCGCTGAGCCAGCTCGCTCTCGTTCGACAGGATGCCGGCGTCGGGATCGCTCTCCCACGGCCCCAGGATGGTGTAGCTGCACTCGGTGCCGTTGGCGTCGCGGAAGGTGACGCGGGCGCCGATGGCGATTTCGTCGCCTCGAATCTGCTCCGGGTCGATCGGGCGGACGCGCCGCAGATCTTCGTCGAGCTTGCCGGCGCGCGCCGCGAGGAATTCGTGGCGTCGGCGGGCCGCGTGGTACTCGAAATTCTCGCGCAGATCGCCGAGCTCGCGCGCCGACTCGATCGCCTCGCGATTCTCGGGGATCTCCTGCTCGGTGAGCTCTTTCAGCTCTTTGCGCTTGGCCGCGATCTGCGCTGGCGTGGCGTAGAGCGGCGCTTCGGTTTCCTCGTGCAGGTCGGGGAAGCGGAGCTGGATGGCGTTGGCCAGCGGCTCGCGATGGTAGTCCTCGAGCGAAGGGGACTTGCGCACCAGGTCGAGCGCCGAGGCCGCCTGCTCGGGCGGCAGGTGGTCGAGCAGCCGCGGCAGCGTGCCGCCGGATTCGAGCAGCGGCGCCAGGCGGGCGGCGCGCACCTGCGCGAAGTCGCTCGAGCCGATGGCGAAGAGCAGCTGGGTGGCGAGACGCAGCGGGCTGCGCTGCATCCACGCCGGCCGGTCCGCGGCACGTTCGACCAACCAGGTGAAGGCGGCCGGATTCTTGCGCGGTTGCGTCACCAGGCTGTCGAAGAATTGCTCGAAGAGCTCGGGAGAGTGTTCCTGCAGGGCGTCGGCCAGCGAGTCGAGCGAGCGAGCGTCGGTCTCCTGCCAGAGCGCCTGCTCGTAGAGCGTCTGCCAGTCGTCGCGATGCTTGCGGATCTCCTGGTAGAGCCGCTCGCGGACGATGCGGTCCTCAACGCCAGCGAGGACCGGCCGCAGATCGTCGCGCGAGGTGACGAGATGCTTCGGAGACGATGGCGCGTCGTCGCTCACCCGCAGGTCGGCGCGCTCGAGCGCCATCCAAATCTCGACCGCCAGGCCCGGATCGGTGGCGACGACCTTGGCCGCCTTGCGTTCCAGCCTCTCCGCCATGCGCTCGCGCAGCTCGGGAGATTGGGCGGCATCGCGGCGGAGAATCTCGAGCTTGCGCCGTGGCTTGGCGCGCTGGAAGGTGCCCCACACGGCCTCGTCGGCGTCGGCGGCGGTCGCCGCCCAGGTGTAGGCGCGCTTGTTGCGCCCGTCGGCCAGGACCTGCGGATGCTTGCGGGCCGTGGCCCACCAGCGGGTCCAGCGGCTCTCGGGCACAATGCCGGCGAGCAGCAGCTTGACCTCGGCGCCCGACAGCGGTCGATCTTCACTGGTCAGCGCGATGCGCAGCAGCTCGCTCGGATCCTCGTCGCGCAGCTTCTCGAGCGTTTCCGGCGCTTCGAGCTTGCGGCGCAGGATGTGGTCCGCGTCGAGTGGCTGGATCAGCTTGCCGGCGCCGCCGAAGCCGACGCGCAGCTCGAGGCCGTTCTCGAACTCGATCAGGAAGCTCTCGAGCTGCAGATTGACGTCCTTCACCGTGCCGGCGCCCTTCCCGGCCATCGTCACCGGCGTGCCCGGGGCGAACGTCATGAGGTTGTCGAGACGGTCGACCTTCTTCCAGGTCTTCGGGATGTCGTCCTTGGCCTTGTCCAGGCCGACCTTCTCGTAGAGGGCATCGAAGTGGTCACGGTCGCCGTAGAGGCCGCGCAGGGCGGTGCTCGCAGCCTTGTGCAGCGGCGCCGGCTTCATCAATTCGTCGCCATGGCGGCGCAGCAGCTCGATCCGCTCGGCCCACAGGCTCCGTTCCTCGAGCTGGTCGTCGAGGGTTTGGAGCAAGACGATCGCCATGTCGCGGTCGAGCTCGGCGAGCGCCTTGCCGACGCCGAGGAAATACCCCAAGTCTTCGGGCGCCGAGTCGACGCGCGCCAACCAGGCGTCTTCGACCTCGGTCATCGCGCCGTCGTCGATCTTGGTGCGGATGTCATCCGGGACGTATTCGGTCAAGCTCAAGGCGGGCTCCAGCAGGCTGAGAAGTGGGCTGCACGTCGGCGATGCAGCGCGCGTCGGGCGGTGAACGCCGAGGGCGCCGGCAATGAACGCCGCATTCCGCGCGCGGCAGATTCTCCGGCGGATCAGCGGCAGGCATCGACGTCGTGTGACGGGAAATAGAGTATAGGCGAGATGTCCGGCGGTCGCCCGCGTCAGCACGCATCGAACGATCTCTCCCCCGAGGTAGCGCGCCGCCTGCGCGTGGCGCCGGCGGCGGAGCTGCTCGAGCTGGTCCGAGAGCATGCTCTGCGCTTCGGGCTGCGCGAGGTGCGTCAAGTGGTGCGCAATCCTTTCGTCGACGCGGCGGTGCTCGAGGAGCTGGCGAGCGTCCGACGGCTGATGGTCACTTACGAGGCGCGGGCCGTCGTCGCACGCCATCGCCGCACGCCAGAGGCGGTTGCCATGCGCTTTCTCGCCGGTCTGTTCTGGCGTGAGCTGATGGAGATTGCCCTCGACGCTCGCGTGCGCGCCGCGGTGCGCCGCGTGGCCGAAAAGTACCTGCTGCAGCGCCTCGAGCGGCTGACAGTGGGCGAGCGGGTGGCCCTCGCGCGCCGCGGGCCCTCGTCCATCGTCGCGCGGCTCGTCGCGGATCCGTCCGCCCGTGTGGTGCGCGCGGCGTTCGGCAATCCGCGGCTGACGGAAGAGGGATTGTTGCGCGCGTTCAGCTTGCGCTCGACGCCTCGCTGGCTCGAGCTGGTGGCGGCCGACGAGCGGTTCGGCCCGCGCTACGACGTGCAGGTCGCCCTCTCTCGCCACCCGATGACGCCCGCACGCGTGCTGCTGGCGGCTCTGCCTCGGCTGCGCCGGGAGGATCTCGAGGCGGTCGTCGCGGTGGAGGAGCACTCGCGCTGGTTCCGCGCGCGCGCCAGCGAGCATCTATCGGCCCGCGATGGCGACGACGCGTCGGATCTCTCCGACGGGCTAAACTTGGGGGATAATCTCGAATTCCCGTGATCGAGGCCCCGGACCGGCGGCGACGCGCACGGAGATTCGGAAGCTTCCCCCGCCGGACCGCGACCTCGGGCGATTGACGATCCGAGCGCAGGACGGCGAGACGGACGATATGGCGAGACGACGATCAGCCAGAGCCAATCGCGACGCGCCGGCCGACGAGCCGCCGGTGGACAGCGCGTCCACCGATCGAGTGGATGATGGTGAGAGTTTCGGCGCCTGGCTGCGCGGTCAGCGCGAGATGCGCGAGATCGATCTGCGCGAGATCGCCGATTCGTCCAAGATCGGCATCCGCTATCTCGAAGCGCTCGAGCGAGGTCGCTTCGACGTGCTGCCGGCGCCGGTCTTCACCAAAGGATTCCTGCGCCAATACGCCCGCTATGTGGGTCTCGATGCGGAAGAAGTCATCAACTACTACCTCGCCGCGCGCGACGCTGACCAGCCGGACGATGAGGCGGCGGCGGTCGAGGTCGCGCGGCGCCGGCCACGCACCTCCACGCGCTCGAACGCCCGGGTGGCGATCCTGGTTCTGCTGCTCGCCGTTGCTCTCCTCGCCCTGGTTTGGCTGCTGTCACGCGTGGTCGCAGTCTCCGACGAGGCGCCGGCGCCGGGTGGCGAGCCGACGGTGAGCGTTCCGGCTGCGGGCGGTGGGGCACTCGACGCGCCGAGTCGTGCATCGACGCCGACCGTCGAGTTGGCGAATGGACCGGGCGACGCGGCGGAGGAGGCGCCCGAGGTCGAGGGCCTCGAGCTGATTCTCGACTTCTCCGGCCAGTGCTGGGTCGAGGCCACGGTCGACGCCGACGATCGGCTGGCGCGCACCCACATCCAAGGGGAGTCGCTGCGCCTGGTTGCCGAGCGATCGATCGAGCTGAAGGTTGGTGACGTGGGAGTGGTTGCGGCGACGCTCAACGGACAGCTGCTCGAGCTTGCTTCGGCAGCGGGCGGAAGCGCCGTGCGGCGCCTGCGGGTCGAGCTACCCGCGGCGGCAGACGGCGAGTCTGCGGAGCCCATCGTCTCGTTCCCGGGAGCCGGTGCATGAGCGACCAGCCGAACGATCTCCTCGGCTCGATTTTGTCCGGCCAGAACCGCAAGCTGCAGGTGCTGGCGGCCCAGGGTCTCGTGCCCTTGGCGCCAGAGCAGCTGGTGCCGATTCAGATTGCGCTGACCCAAAGCCCGGACGCGGAAATCTCCACCGCCTCCGCCAAGAGCCTGGCGGAGGGCGACACCGAGCTGCTGATCGACTTCGTCAACCAGCACGCGCGCGACCGCGAGCTGCTGTACCTCGGTCAGGTGCCGAACGCGCGCGTTGCCGAAGCCGTCTTGCGACGCCGGGACGTGCCGCGAACCGTGCTGGTCTCGCTCGCCGAAGTGGTGCCGCCGCCGCTTCAGGAAGTGCTGGTCCTGCGTCAGGACGCGATTCTCGAAGAGCCGCAGAT
>JBCBCF010000022.1:0-26707 GCA_038530905.1 Acidobacteriota bacterium | reverse complement strand
TCGAGGTCGACCACGCCATGCGGCTCGACCCGGCGGCCCTGCGCGCCGCCATCGCCCGCGATCTCGCGGCCGGGCGGCGACCGATCGCCGTCGTTCCCACCCTCGGCACCACGTCGACGACCAGCATCGATCCGGTTGCCGAAGTCGCCGACATCTGCGCCGAGCACGACCTTTGGCTGCATGTCGACGCCGCCTGGGCCGGCACCGCCGCGCTCTGTCCGGAGCTGCGCGCGCCGTTCGCCGGCTGGGAACGCGCGGACTCGATCGTGGTGAACCCACACAAGTGGATGTTCACGCCGCTCGATTGCTCGGTGCTCTTCGTGCGCGATGCCGACCGGCTCCGACAGGCCTTCGCCATCGTGCCCGAGTACCTGCGCACCGATCCGCACCCGGCCAAGGTCGATCTGATGGACTACGGTGTGCAGCTCGGCCGCCGCTTCCGTGCGCTCAAGCTTTGGTTCGTGCTGCGAGCCTTCGGTGCGGAGGGGCTGCGCCAGATCCTCCGGCGCCATGTCGCCCTGGGACGCGAGGTCGCCCGACGCATCGATGCCGATGTGCGCTTCGAACGCCTCGCCCCCGTACCGTTCGGCGTGGTCTGCTTCCGGCTCGTCCGTCCGGACCTCGACGAGGAGGGCCTGACGGAGCTCAACGACCGAGCGCTCACCGAGATCAATCGCCACGGCTCGATCTTCCTGAGCCACACCGACGTCGCCGGCCGGCGCGCCTTGCGCCTCGCCGTTTCCAATCTGCGCACCGAGGCGCACCATGTCGAAGCCGCCTGGACATTGCTCAGCGCGGTCGCCGACCGCCTTGGCGCCACCGGACCCGCGCCGGCGACCGGCGCCTAGCCATCGAGGACTCAGCAACATGAGCGCCGAGGCCGCATTCGTTCCCTATCGTCCCGAACGTCCGGATCCTGGCGAGATGCGCCGTCTGGCCGACGGGTTCTACCGCCGGATGGACGCGCGCCGAAGCGTCCGCCACTTCGCCCCCGACCCCGTGCCCCGGGAGCTGATCGAGACCGCGATCCGCACCGCGTCGACCGCGCCTTCCGGCGCCCACCGTCAGCCATGGCGCTTCGTGGCGGTCTCCGAGCCCGACATCAAGCGCCGGATCCGCGAGGCGGCTGAACACGAAGAACGAATCTCCTATGAGAGCCGCATGCCCGACGAGTGGCTCGAGGCGCTGCGCCCGTTCGGCACGGACTGGCGCAAGCCGTATCTCGAGACGGTGCCGTGGATCGTGGTGTGTTTCGAAGAGCTCTACGGGATCGAGCCCGACGGCTCGAAGCGCAAGAACTACTACGTACCTCAGAGCGTCGGCCTCGCCTGCGGCCTTTTCATCGCGGCGCTTCACACCATGGGCCTCGCGACGCTGACCCATACGCCGAGCCCGATGAAGTTCCTCTCCGAGATCCTTGGCCGACCGAGGAACGAGAAACCGTTCATCCTCTTTCCGATCGGCTATCCAGCCCCCGACGCCGAAGTGCCGGACATCGAGCGCAAGGGGCTCGAGGAGATCGCGCTGTGGAATCCGCGGCCCGATCAGGGCGCAGCGAACGGCGAGTCTTCGGCGGCCGGCGACGAGAACCCGTAGTCGGCCACGTCACGCCGGTAGCCGCGGTGGGTCCAGCCCTCGGCGAGGAGTCGCTCGACCAGTGGACGGGCCTCGTCGGACCGGCCGAGACGCAGGAGCGAGCGCGACAGCACGTCGAGCAGGTGAAGATTCGATGTCGTCTCGCGCGCCGGCTCGAGCACCTTAACCGCCTCTTCCCAGGCGGCGCGGGCCTCCGCCGAACGTCCGAGATCCCGCAGATTGTCGCCCGCCGTGCGCAGCTGGTCGCCGAGGCCGAGACGGTTCTCGGCGTTGTCGGGATCCTCCGAGACGGCCGTGCGCAGCCGCCTCAGCGAGCGCGCGAGCCAGTCGCCGGCCTCCTCGCGGCGGCCGGCGTCGATGAGGGCCGAACCTCGGATGGCCTCGAGAAACGCCTGATCGCGAGGAGAGAGCGGCGGCTCCGCCTGGAGACCGAGGTCCAGTGCGCGCGCGGTGGCCTCGAGCGCCGCCTCAGGGCGGTCGGTCTCGCCCGCGAGGACCGCGAAGCGCGCGAGACTGAAGCTCATCAACGCGGGATCGATCTCTTCGTCGGGGAGGCGCTCAGCATCCTCGAGCAGACGCTCGTAGGTTGCGAAGCTCTCTTCGAAGCGTCCCTGGTCGAAGAGCACGATGCCGCGAAGATCGAGACCTTCGAGCCGATGCAGCCGCCAGTCGATGTCGTCCGGCCGCACCGCGAGCCGTTGATCGATCTCGCGATCGAGGGCGTCGAGAGTGGCGAGCGCGTCCTCGGGCCGCCCGAGGTCGGATCGATGCTGCGTCATCGCGAGGAGCTGCAGAACGCGCAGATCGGATGCGTCACCGCCGGCCGTGTCGTGCCGTCGGCTCATCGTCACCGCCCGCTCACGAACTTCGATGGCGCCACGTACGTCGCCGCCCACCGCCAGCGTCGTCGCGAGCAGATCGAGCGCCTCGATGCGCCGACGTTCCTCCTCGCTCCCCGCCGGCGCCGGCTCCCGCCGCTCGAAATACGCCTCGGCGCGCCGCGCCATCGGCTCGAGCGCCGCCAGCCGGCCGATCGGCTCGAGCTCATCTCGCACATCGCCCAGTAGGAACGTCAGCAGATCCTCCGCTTCGGCCCGTGCCGAGCGGGCACGATCGCGCTCACGCCGCAGCTCGGAGGTCGAGGCGGCACCGACCACGACCACCGCGATCAGCAACAACAGGCTCGCGAGAAGAGCCGCGCGGCGCTGCAGGCGAAGCGAGCGGCGGCGACCGACGGCGCGCTCGACCCGTTCCTCGATCGGTTGGCGGACCGTGGCGTCCTCGATCTGCTCCGCCTGCACGGCCGCGAGACGCAGGTCTCCTTTCTCGAGCGCCGCGTCGGCATAGGTCGACAGCAGGCGCACCCGCAGCTGCGGGATGTCCGGATGCTCACCCCACAGCCGCTCCGCCTCGCGCAGCGCCGAGAGGCGGCGGGTCAGGCTGTCGTAGTCAGATCTCCCGTCGCGTGCGGCGCGGTCCACCAGCCCGCGAGCGCGGCGACGGCGGGAGGCTCCGGTCAGATACCCCTGCAAGGCCTCGACGACCGACCGAGCGTCCGCCGGCCGGCGGTGGTCGGGATCAGCCGCCAGCAGGCTCTCGGCCAGGCGACACAGCTCGGCCGGCGGCTTGCGATCCGGCGCGCGATCCTCCGCTGGCTCGATCTCGCCGCGGCGCGCGGCGACGAAGGCGTCGATCCCTCGAGCGCCGCGATGCGGCGGCGTGCCGGTCAGCAGGAAATAGAGGCAACCACCCAGCAGGTAGAGATCGGTCCAGGGACCGAGGCGCGAGGCATCGCTCGACGTTTGTTCAGGGGCCATATAGCTTGGCGTGCCGGCCGGCACCAGCGTGCCGCCGGTGCGCCGAGCTGTCCCAGCCGATGCCGCGGTCGAGGCGCGGTCGCCCTCGAGCGACGGCCCGGGGCCTGGATCGGCAGACACGCCTTCCTGCTGTTCAGGATCGAGCTCGAGGCCCTGCGCACCAGTGGGCTCGACGAGCATCGCCAGGCCCCAGTCCATCAGAAGGACCTCGCCGAACTCGCCCACCATCACCTGCTGCGGCTTGAGGTCGCGATGCACTACCCCGCGGGAATGAGCGAAGGCCACGGCCTGCGCGACGGCTACGAGAACCGGCAGATGGTGATCGAGGAAATCCGCCACCGGCAACTCGTCGAGCGGGCGCGCCAGGTCTTCGTCCAACCACTCCTGCCAGGGCTGCCCGCGGACCCGCTGCATGCCGAGCAGCGCGCGCCCGGCGGCGTCAAAGTCGAGATCGTAGACCGGGACGATGTTCGGATGCTCGAGGCGCGCCTGGATGCGTGCCTCGCCGAGGAACATCGCTTCGAGCAGGCGGCTGTCGGTCCCACCATCGGCCTGCAGCAGCTCCGGGCGGAGGCGCTTGACCGCGATCCGGCGGCCGAGCGGCACCTGCTCGGCCAGCCAGACGTCGCCGAATCCTCCACGGCCGATCGGCTCGATCAACTCGAATTCGTCGCCGCCAGAAGGCGGCACCTCGCGGTGGGCTGGCGTGGGCGGGCGCACCGGCGACCGCGCTGTGTGATCGAGCGACAGCCCGAGGCCGCGGGGATCGAACGTCGCACCGGGATCGGAGAGGGCGGCGACAGCGAGGGTCGCGGCGTCTTCGGGCGACTCCGGGA
Organism: Acidobacteriota bacterium; assembly: GCA_038530905.1. Taxonomy (GTDB): domain Bacteria; phylum Acidobacteriota; class Thermoanaerobaculia; order Multivoradales; family J023; genus JAUIJL01. Next base: position 22,458 of record JBCBCF010000022.1, on the reverse strand, counting down.
CGGCAGGATCGGATGGCGGCACGTCGGACGGCATGAGCGAACCTCGGCGAGGCTCGATCAGACTACCGCGGCCGGACGGTCAATCCGGGTAGCTGGAGAAATGGTGGAAGACGAGCGTTCCGCTAGCTTCCGAGCCTTCACTCGGCGGACGGCCGAGATGCACGACGTCGACTCGCAGCGGGCTGACCTGATCGAGCGTCAGCTCGTCGAGCGGCTCCCCGTCGACCCACACGGCGGCGCCGGACGGTCCGCGCTCCGGCGAGCCTGCCCACCACACGATCTCGACCAGGGTCCGGCCGACGAGCGGTGCCTTCGGCGTCTCGTGCCAAGACCTGGCGCCGGTTGCCACGCCCGCGCCAATCTGGTCGAGGCCGTCCGTTCGGTTCAGGACGAGCTCGAAGATCAGCGGACCGTTGTCCGACTGCGAGTGAGCCTTGAAGATCGGCACCGTGGCGCCTTCGACGAGCATCAGATCCGAAGCGTCGAAGACGAGGCGGGCGCGATACACCTCTTCGCCATCCGGCAGGCGATCGGTCAGCCACGCGGCGTCGGACACCGCGTCGGGAATGTCGACCGCCAGAGCTTGTCGATCGCCGTCGCCTGCCGCGGGGCGGAAGCTCGCGCCGCCGCGCATGCGGAACGCAGACCAGGCGCTGCTGTCGCCCGTCTCGAACGTGTCGGCAAAGATCCGGCGGCAGACGAGATCGACGCGCGCCTCACCCGAAGGAACGGCCTCCGGCCCAACGCGATCGACCACGCGATAGGTGAAGTGGTCTTCGCAGAAGCGCCACATCTCGGGACCGGGGTAGAAGACGAACTTCGACTCGTGCCGCTCCAGAACGCCACGCTCGGAAGGTTCCACCACCTCGTTCAGAATCGACAGCTCGTCCCGCTCCGGGTCGCCGTCGTTGCGCAGGAGCGTGTTGAATGGGATCGACACCTGCTCGGCGTAGATCGGTACCTCGAGACGGTCGTGGTTGGCGCTCGGCGGCTTGTTGAGCTCGAGGTAGACGATGCCGGTGGACTCGAGGCCCGTGCCGTCGCCGCGATCCCGGATGGTGTAGGTGAAGGCGTCCCCGCGACCATCGAAGAACTCCGGCAGCGGCTCGTAGATGAATCGGCCGATGCCGCTGCGCAGCGTGCCGTTGGTCGGCATCGAGGGGTAGCCGAGAATCACCAGAGCGTCGCCGTCGCTGTCGACGTCGTTCTCGAGCAGGGCAGCGTGCGGGATCTCGAAGCTCGTCGTGCCGTCGATCACCTCGAAATAGTCGGCTTCGGCGTAGGGCGGCTGGTTGTCAGTGCCCTTCGCGCGCTCCGCGACCTCTTCGGCCTTTTCTTCGACCTCGGTCTCGAGGCGACGGAAGTATTCATCGTCGGGGCTGAGCGAAGCTGTTGCCACAGCTGGCGGCGTCAGCTGGCGGCGCTCGGCGGTCTGCGGCGCTGATGCGTCGCTGCTGCCGGCGAGGTCTGCAGCCTGTTGAGGCTGCCGGTCGAACCTGCTCGGCACATTGTCCTGAACCCGATCTGCCGGCGCGGTCAGAAGCTGGCCCGGACCGCGCACGAGGTCGCTCAGAAGCTGCGAGATGCTCGTGGCGGTGATCCAGCGAATCTCGTGCGCCGGCACCAGGACCGTTCCGACGCCCGAACGCATGGAGGGATGCCGATCGAGCGTGGCGACGCTCGCCGCTGCGACGACTTCGCGATCGAGGCAGCGGGCGTAGCGAATCGCGTCGGCGACGGCAGGCCGGACGTCGACCGGCCGACGATCGTGAAGCCCGGCGAGGGCGCGCACGACAATCACCTCACCGTCGGCGGAGCGATCGATCGCTCGAACGATTCGGTCTGCCAGATCGAGGCCGCTATTGGCGTGCGGAAAGATCGGCAGCTCGTGGCCCGTGCGGTCCATCAGCGCGACGGAATGGCCTGGAACGTGGGCTGCTTCGATCACTGAATACGCGTCGGCGACGCCGTCGATGGCGGCGAGTGTCGAGGCCGCTGCGCGCGCGTCTTCGCGGGTCGATCCCTCGGCCAGAACGACCCGAAGGTAGCTTTCGAAGGGGCGCGGCGCGCATTCGGGGCGGTGAACGGCGCTCGGAACGACCGGCTCGACGCGCTGTGCGCCGGCGGCAACCATCTGGCCGTAGAACGCGTCGAGCTCGCCTTGCGATGCGCCGAACGCATGCCAGCCGGCAACGGCGGCGAGATCTAGAGACTCGGCATCGAGGCGGACGACGACGCTGGTGAACGTTTCGTCCTCCGGCATCTCGGCGCTGACCGGACTCGAGAGGAGACCCACTGCGATCGCGATCCAGAGGATCCTGCGCAGGGAGAAATTTGACCGTCGAAGGGTCGATGCCACACGATGTAGGTTCGAGTCCATTGTCGCCACCAATTCAGGGGTTCCGCTGCTGAGACCTGCCGCAAAGCATGGCTCTCAATGCTGCCGACCGAAGGACTGTCCTTCCGTCGTCAACAACCGGCGATTCGGCCGGTGCGGTTGGTGTCGTCGCGGGTGGGTCGCTAAACTCTTTCGACCCTTTGACCCGGCGCATCCGACGCATCTGAATCGATCGTCATCAAGCAACCGAGCGCGACTTTCAAGGAGTTGCCACATGATTCGCCCCCTCTCCGTTTTTTGGATGCTCTTTTTTTCCGCCGCTCTTCTCGGCGCCCCCGTGATCGCCCAGGAGTCGGACTCCAACCACGCCGCGACCGAGCCTGAACAGGCTGGAATGGAGCAGGAACAAGATGGTCATCAGGACGCGTCCGTGAAGAGCGAGAGCTCCCACGCGGCGGACGCCCCGGGCTCGGAAGAGGTCCCGGGCTCGGAAGAGGCTCCGGGCTCAGAAGAACTGTCGGCGATGCATCACGAGGCCGATGCGCAGCCGAAGCTCAACGAGCACCTTCAGCCGCTGGCGCCGTTCGTCGGCAAGACCTGGCGGGGAGAGTTCGCCGACTCGACGCCTGAGAAGCCGAAGTTCGACGTCCAGCAGTGGGAGAGCATCCTGAAGGGTCAGGCCGTGCGCATCATGCACTCGGTGAATGACGGCGAGTACGGCGGCGAGACCATCGTCGTGTGGGACGCCGAGAAGGAAGCGATCGTCTACTACTACTTCACGACCGCCGGCTTCTTCACGACCGGCGAGTTCGATCTCGAGGCTGGGAGCTTCTCTAGTCTCGAGGCGGTGACCGGCAATCAGAACGGCGTGACCGAAGTGAAGTCGATCGGTGAGATCACCGAAGACGGCCTCTTCGTCTCGCGCGCCGAGTACAAGGTCAACGGCGAGTGGCACCCGGGCCACTCGGTGACCTACGTCGAGGCGCCCGAGGCCAGAGTTCGGTTCGACGGCTGATCGGCCTCAGCGAATCTTCGGCAGCTCGTAGATCCGGATGATCGGGCCGTTGCGCTCGTAGTCCCAGAGATCGATCGCCGGGCCGTACACCTTCGTGAAGTAGTACGGCGGTGCCTCTCGCCCTTCTTTGAGCGGGGAGAACTCCTTGACCAGAGTCCCTCGCTTCTCAAGGTCGGCGTAGAAGTAGTCGACCGTCTCCTGCTCGTAGTCGTCGAGACGCGGAATCTGCGCCGTGTGGCCATCGGTCACGACGTAGTCGAAGCCCTGCATGATGTAGCCCATGACCTGCACTCGGTTGCGCTGCGTTCCCGAGGTCTTCGACGCCTCGCTCAGGCCGTACGGCCCGCTGTTGGTGACGCGATAGAAGCGATCGGAGAGCGGCGCGTTCCACTGCTTCGACAAGAGCTGTGGACTGTAGAAGAAGGCTTCGAGGGCGATCGCCGAGTTCTGCGGGATGTTCTCCTCGATCCAGCGCTTCGCCTGCGTCCGGGTGTCCTCACGCGCCAGAAGCATGTTGTGTTGCACGCTGTAGAGAGTCGGCTCCGCCATCATCAGCAGCGTCGCGACGCCCAGCAACGCCCAGCGGGCGGCGGGACCGGGCAGGCGAGCGCTCAGCTGCACCACGACGGCGGACGCCGCCAACAGCAGGAAGGGAATCGAGAGCAGGATGTAGCGCTCGTGGGCGGCATGCTGCGGACGCAGCAAGAACGCGAAGAGGAGCACCGGAAAGATCAGCAGGAGCACCATCGCCACCGGCCGGCGACGGCGGAGCAGATCAAGCAGGCCCAGCACGCCGATCGCCGACAAGACGCCGCCGACGCCCCAGCCGAAGGCTCGCAGATAGACCTGCCAGGCGGCACGGCCTTCGTGCAGGTCGAAGCGCTCCATGCCGCCGCCCTCGCCGATCGTGCCGACCCACAGCCAGAAGGCGTAATACGACTCGAACTCGGTGATCGCCTGCGGCGAGAAGGCCAGGAAGACAGCGATCGATGCCAGCCCGCAGGCCCACCAGCGCGGGTCGATGACGGCCCGGCCGAGCGAACGCAGCCAGCCGACGACGCCTGCGGCACCGGCCGCCTCAGCCACTGCCCGCCAGTGCAGCATGAAGAGGGCGATCATGATCGGCCAGGCGAGCTGTTTCGACGATACGGCCAAGCCACCGGCCAGACCGGCCAGCAGATACGAAGGCCAGTGCCGCGCCACCAGCCGCGTGCCGAGCCAGGCGGCGGTGACCATGAAGAAGCAGGCGACGATCTCGGGCTTGGCGTAGTGGGACGACCGGACATGCATGAAGACGACCGCCAAGAGCAGCGCCGCAAGCAGCCCGACTCGAGCGTTCCAGAGCCGACGCCCGAGAGCGAACATGGGAAAGACCGTAGCGGCACCGACGAACGCGCTGGTCAGGCGACCGAGCAAGTGAAAAGCCGCGCCGTGGTCCGCCAGCGTCGCCTCCATCGCGGCCGACAGCGGCAGGCTGTCGAACAGCGGGCGCAGCAGCTCGACGAGCTGGAACTCGACCCAGAGCACGGCTTGGTAGAAGCCGAAGAGCGAATCGAGTTGACCGTCCGTGTCGGCGGCCTGTGCCGACACGACGTACATGTTCTCGCTGACCTGGTAAAGATACGGCAGGCCAAAGGTGATGCCCCACAGCCGCAGGACGAGAGCGAGGAGGAAGATCGCGCCGAGCGACCAGGCGACGCGGCGGCGATCGATGGTCGGCTGCAGCGAGCCTGCGGAGGGGGTCGGGGACTCGGAAGACATCGAAGCGTTCCTCTCGTTCCGTCGACTCGTTCTGTCGACGCAGATCGCGGAAAGACCAATCTTCTCGACTGGCTCCTTGACGAGGGCAGAGCCAGGAGTGTAGGACCGGACCTCTGGGCCGTCAAGAACCTCGAAATCCCTATCTTTCGCCCTCTCGAACGATGATTTCTCTCGTCCGCTTCTCGATTCGACGCCCCCGGCTCGTTCTGTGGCTGTGCGCCGGCCTCGCCATCGTCGGCGCCGCGCTGGCGCCCGGCATCGAGCTGCGCCTCGATGGCCGGTCGTTGATTCCGGCTGGACATCCCACCATGCGCGCGAGCGACGCGGCGTCCGAGCGCTTCGGCCTCCGCGACGTCGTCGTCGTGGCGCTGGCGGCGGACGACGGTCAACGGCTCGGTGCCGCGTCGCTGGGCTGGCTCGAGGACATGGGCCGCCGCCTGGGCGAGATCGAGGGCGTCGAACGCCACACCGTCGCCAGCCTGGCCACGGTCCCCCGGCTGGTCGTGCGCGATGGGGTCCTCGACCTCAAGCCTCTCCTAGCGCGAGGCGACCGCACCGCACCGCTCGATGACGCGCTGGTCGAGCGGCTGTGGCGCGAAGTCGCCGTCACGGGGCTCGACGACGGCATTCTGGCGGCTGACGACGGCCGCGCGGCCGGCCTCTACGCACTCGTCGAGCCCGAGGCCGACCGCCGACGCCTCGCCGAGGCGATCCGCGAGCTGGTCGATCGTCCGCCGGCCGGCGTGCGCGTCCACGCCAGCGGCAGCGCGCTGGTGCAGGCGGCGCTCGGCGAAGCAGCCGCCCTCGACCTCCTGCGCCTCGTGCCGCTGGTCCTGCTGGTTGTCGGCGCGGTGCTGGCGATCGCCTTTCGCCATCCTCTGCCCCCCCTCGTCGCGCTGTCAGAAGTCGGCGTCAGCCTGGTGGCGACGCTCGGCGTGATGGGAGCGCTCGGACAGCCGGTCTTCGTCACCACGCTCGCTCTGCCGGTGATCCTGGTGGTCATCGGCGTGTCCGACGACGTCTACGCGCTCGAGCATTTCGCCGCCCGACGGCTGCGCGCCGCCGATGAATCGGCCGGCGACTCCGCCCTCGCCGCCTTCGAGGAGATCCGCGGCCCGCTCGTGACGACGGCGATGACGACGGTGCTCGGCCTGTCGTGCCTCAACTTCACCGAGCTCGAGCCGCAGCGCGTGTTCGGCACCTTCGGGGCGCTGTCGGTGGTGTTCTCGACCTTCCTCACCTTCACCCTCGTGCCGGCGATGCTGGTGCTTCTCGCCCCACGCCTGCCGCTGCGGGCGGCCAAAGGAGGGGCGGGAGAAACGACGGAGACGGCGGCCGACGGCCGCGGCCGACGCTTCGCCAATCGCTGGGCGCCCCTCTTGCGTCCACGCATCGCGCGACGCACGCTTGCCGCACTGGCCGGCGTCGCCGCGCTCGGCCTGCTCGGCGCCGCACATCTGCGGATCGACGACAATTGGGTCCGCAACCTCCCCGCGTCGAGCCGCGTGGTGCTCGACGATCGCGCGATCAACGATCTGCTTGCCGGCACCAACACCCTCGACGTCGAGCTGCGCAGCGAAACGGAACGGGGACTGCTGAGCGCCGACGCCTTCGCCGCACTCGGCGCGCTCGAGGAGGAGATGCTCGCCACGCCTGAAGTGGCGGCCGTGGACGGTCCCTTCTCGCGCATCGGCCGGCTCATCGCCGGACTCGAAGAGACGGACGCTCGCGTCCTGCGCCAGCGGCTGCTGGACGGAGAACGGCAGCTCGAGACGATCGAGATCGAGCAGGCCCTGCTGCTCCTCGACTCGCTCCAACGATCACCCTTGCCTGAGCGCCTGAGCGCCGATGCGCAGACCGGGCGGGCGACGCTCTTCTTGCGGTCAGCGGACTACTCGACCGTGGCCGCCACTCTGGAAGCGCTCGACGAGGCCGGCGAGCCCGCCGCTCGCGCCGGTGTCGACCTCCTGCCGTTCGGCGACGGCTGGGTCGGCTTCACGACCATTCGCCTGCTGGTGGTCGGCCAAGCGCGGTCGATCGGCATGGCGCTTCTCTGCGACCTCCTCCTCCTTGCGCTCCTCTTCCGCTCGCTGCGTGCCGCAGCGCTGGCGGTGGCACCGGTCGTCTTCGCGGTGTTGACGGTGCTCGGGACGCTCGGCGCCCTCGGCGTGGCCGTCGGCACGGCGAGCTCGATGTTCGCCGCCATCGCGTTCGGCATCGGCGTCGACTATTCGATCCACCTCGTGGCCTATATCCGTCAGGAGCGCGCCGCCAGCCCCGACGGTCACCAGGCAGTCTGGCGGGCGCTGGCAGCCACCGGCCCGGCCATCGCCACCAGCGCCGCGGCCATTTCCGCCGGCTTCCTCGTCCTTGCATTCTCCGAGGTGCTGCCCAACCAGCAACTTGGTCTGCTGATCTCGTTCAGCATGCTGGTCTGCGCGGTCGCCACGCTCGTCTTCATCCCGGCGGCCTCGACGCTCGGGGGCGCAATGACGGAGAATCGGCGCGACTCCTGAGCTCACGTTCTTCGACCTTCTCCTGCTGATTGCCGATCCATGATGCGCTCTCTCACCTCCGTCGATCTCCCGCGCGCGCGATCGATCGCCGCGCTTGCGCTGCTGATCATCGTGCTGCCAACGTGGCGCATGACCGCCGAGCCACCTGCGCCGGGAGCGGACACCGCACAGGCGTTGATCGAGACGTACAACGCCCGCAAGATCGGCGACCCCGGCAAGCGCTGCATCCGGCTGCGCCTCTACGACGGTGAAACGCTGACTCGCGACTTTCGCATCGCGCACCTGTGGCAGCGGTTCGACGCCGAGATCCGTTCGCTGGTTCTCCTGCAGCGCCCCGATGGCCTGCATGGCACCTCTTACCTGCTGATCGAAGATCTGCAGCTCGATGCCGGCATGCGCGTTTTCCTGCAGCTGGCGTCGAGCAAGGTTCCCCTCGAGATCCTGCCCGGTCGGTTCGACGAGGGTCTCCTCGGCTCGGACTTCGGGTATCGCGACTTGCTCTGGCGCCTGCCGATGGGTGGCCACGAGTTGTTGCTCGACGACGCGTCGCCGCGTGTCGTCATCTCGCGGGCGACCACGGAGGGAGCTCGCGCCGCCACCGCTTGGTCGTCGACCCGCTCCAGGTTCCGCGACGATGGCCTGCTCGAGACTGTCGGCTACTTCGTCGACGGCGGCACGGCACCAGCGAAGCGGCTTGAGATCGAGGGCTGGACCGACGCCGATGGCGCCTGGACCCCGCGGCGGATGACGATGCAGGTCGACGCCGACCGCCGCAGCCTTCTGACGCTCGACGCCGCCCGCTTCGGAGTCGAGCCCTGGCCCGCCGGCCTCTTCGAGGCGTCCGCTCTGCCCGAGATCGTCGCCTTCCTACGCCAGCACAACGGCGCCCTCCCGCCGGAGCTGGATCTCGACTGCCGCCAGTTGGCAGCGGACTGAACCCGGTCTTCGCGCCCTCGGCGGCGAGCCTCCCGGAACGCGCCGCAGGGCCCCGGAAGGCACCAAGACGTTGTGCTAACGTTTCCGCAAACGTCCGAGGTCAGCTGGTGAGCGAGGGTTTCGCTCGCTTCGATCGATCCCGCGTGCGGACCATGTCGGCGCTCGAATGCCCGAGAGCCGCAGCGGGCGCGGCGTGCTCGGCTCTCGGCCTCCCCTCCCCTGCCCCTGATCGAAGGAGACTCCGTCCATGCGCCACATTCCGCTCAAGTACCTGATCGCCAGCATCGTGGCCCAGATTGCGATGGTCGTCGTCGCACACTTCGTCCCGGCCGTTCTCGGCATGACCGCGATCCTCGGCACTCTGATCCCGTTGATCATCGGCCTCTGGTACGGCATGAAGTCTGCGCCCAACTGGACCTGGGCGCTGCTCGGCGCCTTCATCGTCGGCATCGTCGGCGCCTTGATCGGCGTTCTGCTGTCGGTCGCGCTCGGCGACTCCGCCGCCGATCCGATCTTCCTCACGATGGCGCCGTTCTCTTCGGGCGTCACCGGCCTGATCGGCGGCGCCATCGGCTTCGCGATCGGCGGCAAGAACCGCGGCGGCTGATCGCTCCTGCGGGCCGCCGGCGGCGGCCCGCGCCCGCTCCGCCCCACCTCGCCTCGTTCTCCCTCCCCGCCCCCGCAGACTCCTCCCCTCGGTCGGCGCCTCGTCGCGAGCTTACTGCCGAGCGCCCGGCTCTCCGCCGGCCCCGCAGCACCCTCATCGCTCAGAATTTTCTCTTTGAATCCGATATCGACGATCGAGGCTTGTTTCCTCGAATCCCTTGTGTTAGCTTGGTTGCGTAAAAGCTCTCGCCTCGACATCTGACGTTGTGTCCAAGGAACGCGCATGACACATGACCGCACCAGCCCTTTGTTTTCAGTGGCTTACGCTAGGCGTGCTGAAGATAGAGTCGCGAAAAGCGGTCGAAATGAACGTTTTCGATGGATTGATCGGTCCAGTTCAAATGATCGTTCATCGAAAGGTGAAAACGATCGTTTCGGCCGATTTGATCGATCGGAACGATCGTCTTGCTCGTTCTTCGAGGTCACCAGATCAATTCCGTCCGGTGTGTGCCGGCGGAGCCTCGACGCGACGCGTCAGGGCGAGAGGAGTCGAGTCGTCAATGACAGAAAGGAACCCCTCATGGCGCCGAAACGTCTCCTGAACCTTGCCGGTGCGACGGCCATCGCCGCGCTGGTGGCCTTCGGATCCAGCACGGTTCCGGCGGAAGCCGCCGGTAACTCGCTCGGCACGAAGCCCAACGATGTGGACGCGATCCAGCAGCTGATCGAGCGTCAGATCGACCTCTCCAACAACCCGTCGACCGCCGCGCTCTCCCTCGAGAACCGCATCGAGATCGGCGCGAAGGCGCATCGTCCGGACAGCAGCTACGCCGTTGGCCAGCTGCCGTTCTACTTCGCGACCAACTCCGTGCCTGTCGTCAAGGGTGCCGAGGCCTACGTTCGCGCTTCCGAGCTCGAATACCAGGCCTATGTTGACGCCGGCTACAAGTTCGACATCCAGCTCGGCGAGATGCAGATCTACCAGGACGGCAAGCTCGCTGTCGTTCTCGCCACTCCGCGTGGCGTGATCAGCGCTCCGGACGGCCAGATCATGGGCGGCTCGCCTGCCCGTTGGACGGTCGCTCTCGAGAAGGCTTCCGACGGTAACTGGTACATCTTCCACGAGCATCTTTCGTTCTTCGTGGATGACGGCCGCTCGCCGGACGCCCGCCTTCGCGACCTCGAGGCCTCGGTCACTAAGTGATCGCGGGATCTCGATTCCAAGTCACCGAGCTTTCCAGACCCCTCAAAGGAGAAATACAGATGCAACGTAAGTTCATCCTGGCCCTGTGCCTGATGCTGACCGCGACGGCGTTCGCCGGCGTCGCTTCGGCCGAGGAAACCACGGGCGCCCTCAAGTCCGACGCGTTCAAGATCGCTCACCTCGTCCAGGAGTTCGAGGACATGAGCATGGACAACCTTGCCTCCCTCGAGCCGGTGGAGATCAAGGCCTACGAGCTGCCCGACTCGTCCGTGCACGTCATGCGTGCCGTTGTCGAGGAGACCTACACGGTGGACGGCATCGGCCGCGACACCGTCGAGCTGCACGGCTGGATCGCCGTTCAGCACTCGAATGCTCGCCCGGTCGCGGGTGAGACCGAGCTGCGCTGGGACACGGCCGTCTACGACACCGAGTTCGTCGGCATGCACCTCATGGGTGAGAGCGACCTCTTCGGCGCCGTCGAAGTGAAGCTCAACCTCGATCGTCCGTCGGTCGGTCAGGTCGGTCAGATCCAGCTTAGCGAGAAGGTCCGTGCGGCCATCCCGCGCCTCGCCTCCCTCGGCAAGCTGCCCGCCGGCATCGATATCGAAGCCGTCGTCGCCGCCACCGAAGAGGATGCCGATCGCCGCAAGGCTCGCGTCACGGCTCCGAGCTTCAAGCTCGAGGGTTCGCGCGTGATCCAGGGTCTGCCGGAGGGCGTCGAGCCGATCCGTCAGATGAGCGCTGAGGAGCAGAAGGCGATCGAGCAGGATCTGCGTGCCACCGACACGAGCAATCGCCCGGTCTTCTGTGGCGCCGAGATCGATGGTCTCATCATCTTCGTCGACCTTGGCCTCGAGCTGACCACGGAAAAGGCCACCACGTGGTACTCCGTCGTCGACACCATTCCGCCGCGTGGCCAGGTTGGCTCCGTGACGGTTGAGCCGATCGCCCTCGTCGACAACGGCCGCAAGGTCGCGACGCTCGAGTCCGGCGTGGTGAAGTTCCGTGAGGTCGTGAAGCGTGTGCACCTCGAGAAGGGTGCCCCGATGCACGTTCCGATGTCGACCTACGCGCAGGCTGACGCTCCGGCGAACGCCAACGCTGGTCGCTGAGATCGCTTCCGCGCGATCGATCCTTACGATCTGATCTGATCCATCCCCTGCGGAATGCGAAAGGCCCCCGGAGAGATCCGGGGGCCTTTTCTTATCTGAGCGCTTCGAGTCGCAGGATTGGAGACCGTGCGCTCAGCCGGGGCGCGGTCGCGCGACGGCGACCATGGCAAGAGCCGGCCCGGTCCGGTTGGCCAGGCAGTCGGCCGCGACGGCGTCGCTCGTTGCGCACGCTGCCCGCCAGCCCTCGATCGAGTCAAACCGGGAGCGCGTATCCGCGCCGTCGTGAAACGGAAAGAGCTGAAACACGAGATCCTGGTGCACCTGACGGTCGTGCGGGCAGAGCGACTCGGAAAGGACCAGAGCCCCGTCCGGCCGCAAGATCTCGGCGATCCAGCGCAGGCTGGCCTGGAGATCCAGGCAGTTGTGCAGCGCGTTGACCTCAACCACGAGGTCGAAGGACGCCGGTTCGATTCCCTGCTCGACGAGCGACCGCCCGAAGTCGAGGCGACGCCGCCCGGTCGGAGGCAGACCGAGCGCAGCCATCCGCTCCTGAGTCGCCAGCAACAGAGACGGTGCGAGATCCGTCAAGACGTACTCGGCCACGCGATCCGGGCCGAGTGCAGCGAGGATTGCTGCACTGCCGCCACCGCTGCCGGCACCGAGCTCGAGAATGCGCAGCGGCCGGCCGAGATCGGTTGCCAAGGCAGCCACCGCCCGCGCCGCCAGCTCGTTGTGCGGCTCGTAGAGACCGTTGCCGGCGGAGAAATACTCGCTCCACAGTCGCAAACCCTCGCCCTTGAAGAGAATCGTGGCGGCGGAGCGCTCGCCGACGAGAAACTCCGGAAACCGCGCGGCGCAGTGAGCCAAGAGCGGCCCTGAGGTGCCGAGGAGGCGCGCACGTTCTGCAAGCTCCGGGCTTTCCAGCGTCGCTTCGATGCGAGCGACCAGATCCGCCGCGGGAGGCTCGCCAAGGAGCCAGGCGCCGTCTGCCCCCCGTTCGAGGTGTCCGACAGCGCGAGCCCGTTCGAGCAGCCAGGCCAGGGCGTGCTGACGATCGGCCGGCGTACCGAGGCGGTCCGCAAGGGCGCCCAGCGACTCAGCGGACGATCCGGCCGGCGAGGGCCACAGGCCAACCCGGCGAAGAGCATCGAGCGTCAGCGCGTCGACCAGCCGCTCAGCGAGGGCGAAGCTCGCCAGATAGTCGGCATCGAGCTGCTGGTCCAGATCATCCTGAAGCGAACTGAGGAGCGGATCGACAGTCATGCAAGGTCCTCGGGGCGACGGAAGACGACGGCGCCGTAGAAACCGGCGAAGCCACAGGTGAGCTTGAGCGCCCGCTCGATCTGGCGCGGCATCCAGTGGTCGACCAGTGGCAGGGCACGGCGCGGATACGGCGTCGCGTGGTGCAGCGTCGGCGGCACGCAGCCGGTGCGCATGGCCTGCATCAGCAGCGCCGACTCGAGGAGAGCGGAGCCGCCCAAATTGTGTCCAAGCAGCGGCTTGAAAGTGCTGATCGCCGGCCACGGCTCGACATCGGCGAGCAGCGCATGCAGAACCATCGCCTCATATTGATCCGAGGCCGGCGCGCCCACGCCATGCGGCACGATCAGATCAAGCTCCGCCGGCTCGAGACCGGCAGCGTCCAAGGCGCCCTGCATCGCCGCCGACGCCTTGGCCTTGATCGGCGACGGGGAGGCGATCTTCCAGCCATCCTGCGCGAAGCCGACGCCAGCCAGCTCGGCGTAGGGCTCAACTCCCCGGCGGCGGGCGCTGTCCAGGCTTTCGAGGACGAACGTCGCACCGCCGTCGCCGAAGACGGTGCCGCGCTGCTCGGCGTCGTATGGACGCAGCACGCCATCGTCGGCATATAAGCCGAGACCGCGGAACCAGAGGTACTTCGCCGCCGACAGCGGATCATCCGCCGCCGAAACCACCGCGACCTGCGAGCGGCCACTGCGAATCTCCTGCGCCGCGACCTCGAGAGCGTTGAGGCCCGACGTGCAGGCGCTATTGACAAACAGGCCCGTGCCCTCGAATCCGAATGCCCGCGCAAGGTAGAACGGCAGGAGAAAGGTGTTGAGCTGGAAGAACTCGTGGACGAAGTGTTCGTACATCGCCTCGGTCGAGGGATCGGGGGCGGCTTGCCCGGTCGCCCCGTCGGCGGCGAGCTCGAACAAGGCGCGCGACAGCTGCTCGAAGCCGGGACTCTCGTCGGCGACGATCACCGCCACCGGCGGATCGGTACCCTCGAGCCGAAGCGGCAGCCGCGCGTCGGAAAGCGCCAGGGCGGTGGCTCCCAACATGTGGCGGAGGTCGCGCGCTCCGTCCAGCCCTTCGGTGCGAAGCCAGCGGAGGCAGCGCGCGGGAACACCGAGATCAGCCAGCTCGTAGTCCGGCACCTCGAAGGCGTGAAACGCCAGGCTGTCCGCCGGCGCCGGCGGGCGGTGGACCGTGGGCCGAAGTGGTCCCTCTTGCAGGCGTCGCCAGGTACCGTCGAGACCGAACCCACCGGCGCTGATCGTGCCGACCCCGGTGACGACGACGCGACGGCTCGCGGCGTCGTCCGCCGGCGGGCTCATGCGGTCATGCCCCCGTCGACGACGAGCACCTGGCCGGTCACGTAGCCGCCGTCGGGCGCCATCAGCAGGCGGGCGACCGGCACGACATCGGCCGGCGCACCGAAGCGGCGCAGCGGGATGCGCTGCAGCAGGCGACGGCGGGTCGCCTCCGCGACGCCATCGGTCATCGTCGTCTCGAGGAAACCCGGCGCGATCGCATTGACGGTGACGCCGAGGGGACCAAGCTCACGTGCCAGAGCCTTGACCATGGCGATCAAACCGCCCTCGGCGGCGGCGTAGTTGGCTTGCCCCGGCTGGCCATGGATGCCGGAGACGGAGGAGACGACGACGATCCGCCCGCCGCCGCGCGACATCGCCGGTGCCAACGTGCGAAGCACGAAGAACACCCCCGACAAGTTGACGCCGATCACGTCCGACCAATCCTCGTCGCGCATCTGTGCCAACGGCCGATCGGCGAAGCGACCGGCGCAGGTGACGAGGATCGAAGGTGGCCCGAAGCGCTCTAGCAAATCGACGCATGCGGCGCGGACCGCTTCACGGTCGAGGAGATCGAATTGGAGAGGAGTCGCCCGGCGACCGAGCGTCTCAGCGTGGTTGAGGAGCGGCTCGAGGGCGTCGCGTCGGCGGCCGTAGCCGAGGGTTACATCGCAGCCGTCGTCAAGCAGCTCGCGGGCGATGGCACGACCGACACCGCCGCTCGCGCCGACGACCAGCGCCGAGTGATCCGCGTAGCGCACGGGCTCAGGTCTCCTGCGGCGAGCGAATCGCAACGGTGACCCGCGTGCGCGCCGCGAGGTCACTCGACACCTCGACCCGATCGGAGCCGGGATCGATGATCGCGAAACGGGCGGTCACGGAGAACAGAGCATCGTCCCCCAACTCGCGGACCATCCGAGTTTCGTAGAGCAAGACGTCGCCCGGGCCCACCGGCTTCAAGAAGCGCGTGTCGGCGGCGCCGAGGACCGGAAACGCATCGGGCGAGGCACCACCGCGATGATGAAGCATAAAGACGGCTGTCGTCTGAGCCATCGCCTCGAGCAGCAGAACGCCAGGCCACATCGGATGGCCGGGAAAGTGACCCAGGAAGATCGGATCGTCGGCCGGCGGAATCGTCTGCCGAGCCAAGAGCAGCGCCTCGCCGTCCATCCAGGCGCGCTCGAGGAACCGCATCGGCGGGCGATGCGGCAGCAGGTGCACCAGGTTCTCGGCCGGCGTGGCCGAGGTGCTCTCACTCATGCTTCGCTGTCGGCAGGCGGTGCCAGGACGACGGCCGCTCCTGACCCGGCCGCCCCATGCTCGAACCCGGCGGTGAACGCTGCCGGCCGGCCGTCGCTCGCCGCCAGAAGGGCCTCGGCGGCGTCGAACAGGACCCGCTCTTCCCGCGTTCGCTCTCCCGCGGCGCCGGGCGTCGAGCGCACCTCGAGCGCCGCCGCCGGCGCGCTTGAGGCCTCAGCCGCGGCGTTGACGACCTCCTCGCGAGCGCCGTCGGTGGCGGCGAGCTCGCCGCGCGTGTAGGCCCGCAGCTCGGCGAGCGGCCGCACGCCGCGCGCGGCGGCGCCGGCAGCCGTCTCGAGAGCGAACAGCACGGAGGCCGCAAGCGCCGGTCGGTCCCGGCCGACGCTCGCTCCGGCGGCAGGGCCGAGCGCCTCGAAAGCGCCGGCGAAGGCGATCTCTTCGCGGCCGGCTGCCACCATGTCGGCAGCGCTGGCAAGCGCGTCGGGCAACGACGTGGCGCCGTTGTTGAGCGTGACATTCGCTCCCTGACACGCATGGCGAATCGCCGCCATACCGGCCGGCGCGTTCATGACGGTGAAGGGAAACAGACCGGGATTGACCAGCGTCGGTCCGATCTCGTCGACCTGCTGAAGGAAATGGATCGTCTCACCCAGCGCCGCCGTGCGGGTTCCAACGACGAGCGCGCGGCGCTCGGCCGGCGGCAGGGTGTCGGAGTCGGCGTGCTCGAGAAGACGCGCCAGCGCCAGAATCAGCACCTTGGCGCCGAGCGTCCGCTGGTTGACGAGCGGAATGCGGACGTCGAACGGACCGAGCGCGAATGCCTCGACCGCACGGTCCGGCAGATCGAGCGCCGCGGCCAGCGCCGCCGGCTCGTGCGGCGCGTCGTCCGCGAGCGTCTGATCGAGCACGCCGGCCCAGCCGGTCACGACGACCGGCGAGGACCAGGTTCGGACCTGGATCGGACGCTTGGGAGCTGCGTTCAAGGTCGAAGCGACGGTCGAAAGATCGGCGCTCGGCGGTGCCGGATCAAGCCCGCGTCAGTGCTACGCAGGAGTTGTTGCCGCCGAAAGCCAGTGCGTTGTTGAGCACCGCGCGAAACGGCCGGTCGACGACCGTTTCCGCCGTCGGTAGGTCGACGTCGCAACGCTCGTCGCGGGTGGTCAGATGCCAAGCCGGAATATACCGCTGATGGCGGAGACTGAGAATCGACGCAACTGCTTCGAGGGCGCTCGCCGCGCCGAGCGAGTGGCCCAGCAGGGCCTTGAGTGAGCTGACATAAGGCCGATGCTCGCCGAATACCGCGCGGCACGCCTTGGATTCGGCGATGTCGTTCGCCATCGTGCCGGTCCCGTGGGCGCAGACATAGCCGACGGCTTCGGGAGGAAGGTCAGCGTCGGCCAATGCCCGCGTCATGGCGGCCGCGGCGCCGCGCCCGGCAGGCTGCGGAGTGGCGATGTGGTGAGCATCGCAAGAGAGGCCGTAGCCACGCACGACGGCGAGGGGCTCGACACCTCGCGCCGCTGCTGAGCCAGCCGATTCGAGAACGAGGAAAGCGCTGCCCTCTCCGAGCATCATGCCTTGACGGCCTTCGGAGAACGGCGAGCACCGCTCGGTGGCCATCGCGCGCATGCGCGCGAAGCCGACGAATGCAAAGCGGGAGAAGGCATCGGCACCGCCGGCGACGACCCGCTCGGCCTGGCCCTGGCGCACCAGGTCGGCCGCTTGCGAAAGCGCGATATTGCCGGCGGAGCAAGAGGTGGCGACCGTCGTCGCCGGCGCCGTCACGCCGAGCGCGCGCGCCACGGCCTGGGCAAAGTTGTCGTGGATCACCGAGGCGACGCGATCACCGCGCGACGGATCGGCCACCACGAGGTCATCCTCGATCTCGAGCAGATTTCCGGTGGTGGTCCCGAGGCAAAAGGCGTCGAGGTCGGCCGCTTCGAGACCAGCGGCTCGCATCGCCTCGCCGGCTGCGGCACAGGCCAATCGGCTGGCGCGCGGCAGGTCGTGCCAGCTGCCGCCGCTGGCCGGCGCACCGCCCAGCTGATCGACGGCGCGCTCCAGATCCTGATCGTCGACCTCGCAGCCGACGTGGTTGCGCATGGCCGAGGTATCGAACGACCGAACCTCACGAGCGCCGCTGCGGCCATGGTCGATCGCGTCCCAAAGCGCGTCGACCCCGACACCGACAGAGCTGATCGCTCCGAGGCCGGTGATCACCGGCAGGTGTTGGTCGCCCGCCTGCTCGCGGCGCGAGTGATGCTCGCCGACCGGCGCGGCGCGATCGGACATCACCGCCCGTTCAGGCGCAGTCGCGCCGGGCGTCGACGTATGTGCCGATCGATGTGAGCGTTCGAAGCTGCTCGAGATCCTGCTCCGGCAACTCGTAGCCCACGTGCTGCTCGACCATCGCCACAAGCTCGAGCCGCATCATGGAGTCGACGCCGATGTCGGAGAAGAGCGTCGTGTCGGCGATCGACTCGGGCGGCAGATCCAGGAGGATCGAGAGTCTGTCCCGGAGCTCGGCCTGCAGCGCCAAGGTCTCCGGGTGAGACGTCGTGTCCGAGTGAGTCGTGGAAGCCGCAGGGGATTGGGGGGCGTCGGGGGTCGGGACGGTCCGGCGCAACTCAACCGGTCCGGAGAATTCCGAACCCGCGCCGTCCAGGGAGACCGCCACCGTCTTCGACGTTGACTTCGCTGTTGGAAAGCTCTGACTTGATTTCATCGGATGGTCCTTTCGGGAACTGGCATCGAGTCTATCCTCGTCGTGCCGAGATCGTCAACAAGATTTTTCAAATCGCCCCAAAGACCTCCATCGCGACGGGTCTCGCGCTGAATTGTTTGACAGCTCGGCAATGTCGTGCAATGATTCTGACCTGACTTTCAGCGATCGTGCGATCGAAAGGATCACCCGCTCCTGGATAGATCTAGGGCATGCGTCGGTCGTCAAGCGATCTCGTTGACCGGCACCTGGCCGTGGCGATCGAACGCCGCCGAAGCGATCTTGAGCTGACTGACAAGAGCGACGTAAGTCTCTGAAATCATGCGACTTGACGGATCCACACCAGCCACCCGCGAAGGGCACGAGCAGCCGAAATCTCGACCGCTCGGCGCCGTGCGTTACTGCACAAACGGCCCCGGCGGTTCGACCGATCTTGTCGTTTTGAATGACTTTGACGATCTTCAACAGCGCGTCAAGATGCATCGAAACGACGTTTCAATGCGTCATGACGTGAAAGATCGACGATGAATTTCGAGATTTCACCACGATCGACGCATCTGCCCTCCGAAA
The DNA here is from genome assembly GCA_038530905.1 of Acidobacteriota bacterium. Classification (GTDB taxonomy): domain Bacteria; phylum Acidobacteriota; class Thermoanaerobaculia; order Multivoradales; family J023; genus JAUIJL01. The sequence goes on along the minus strand of JBCBCF010000022.1, from coordinate 3,863 downwards.
TATCTTTCGGAACCGGCCAAAGCGTCCACAACGATCGCCCCATCCGCCGGTCGCAGCGACTTGCGAAAACGTTCAAAAAGGCCATCTTTGGCGTCTCGCCCCGCGAGGTGTCCTTTGATCGACGCGGCTTCGTCGGTGGGACGCCGGCGGTTCGCGCGCGCCTCGAGCACATCGCCGCCACCTTCCTCGCCGGCTACCACGCGGGCCTTCAAGCAGACGCGCCCGAACACTTGCCGCAGTCGATCGCTGCGGTCGACGACACGCATCGCGGCTTCGCCGTCGAGGGTGCGGCCATGGCCTTCGCCGCCCTCGACGCGGCACCGCAGATGCTGCCCCTGCCGATCCGGCTCCGACGCGGCCCGCTGGCCGCCGATCGGTTCCGGAGATTCCTCGACGGCCCGGGGGAGCCCTACCTCTATATGTCGATCGTCGGTGCCGGCGGCGTGCTGCACCGCCTGCCGCCGATCGACGTCGATCGGATGGCCGACCGACTGCATCCGCTCTTTGGCTGGCTGGCGGTGGACGGCTTCGGCTTCCACTACGGCCTTTTCGACACGGCAGACGCCTTCGAGTCGCAGCGCCGTCCGCGACGGGTCCGCTCGGCGGCCGCACGGCAGGCATTCGACCAGGGCCTCGGACGGGTTCTCTGGTTCGCTTCAGTGGCCGATCCACGTCGCGTCGCAGAGCGCATCGAGGGATTCGACCCGTCGCGACGCGACGATCTCTGGAGCGGCGTCGGGCTCGCGGCCTGCTACGCCTGCGGTACTGACCACGAGGCGCTGGCGGCCCTGCGGCGAGCTGCCGGCGACCATCGCGTCTCACTCGCCCAGGGCGCCACCTTCGCCGCCGAAGCCCGCCGGCGCGGCGGCTTCGTGCCCGAGCACAGCGAGATGGCCTGTCGCATCCTGACCGGCCTACCGGTCGGCGAAGCCGCAACGATCACCGACACCACCCGGCCGGCCCTCGATGCCACGGTGCCTCCTGGCGACACGCTCTACCAAACCTGGCGGCGCTGGATCCGAGAAGCGCTGGCGACCGAGCCACGCACCGGCCTGGCGCCTCTCCCGACTTCAATGATGTCGCCCTCGATGACCCCCGCTTACGTCACCTCATCCGGCGGAGCCGCGCTCCGCGTCGGGAGCCCCCGATGACGACCACATCCCGATCGCCCGAGCATCCGTCCTTCTTTCGTCGCCACGCGACCGCGATCGTTGCGCTGGTCGCGCTCGGCTGCCTGTATGGCTTCACCCGCCTACCGCAGCTCGACACCACAGAGCGCGCCGAGCTCGCGGCACGCTTCGACTTCGAGCAGATGACCCTCCCGGCGGTCGAGATGGAGACACCGCGCATCGTGCGGCGCGTCCATCCGGACTTCGACCACATCTCGTCGTGGATCTCGGCGACAGGAGCCGCGGTCGCCTTCGCTGATCTCGACGACGACGGCCTGCCGAACGACCTCTGCCACGTCGACCCGCGCTCGAATTTGGTGACGTTGGCGCCGGCGCCGGGCACCGGCGATCGTTTCGGTCTCGTCGCGCTCGACCCGGCGCCGATCGCGTTCGATCACGACACCATGGCACCGATCGGCTGCGTGCCGGGAGATTTCGACGAGAACGGCCGCCTCGACCTCCTCGTTTACTACTGGGGCCGCACGCCGATCGCTTTCCTGCGCGGTGACGCCCCGGTCGACACGCCGGACGCCTGGCGCGCGGTCGATTTGGTTCCGGGTGGCGCCATCTGGCACACCAACGGCGTGACCCAGGCGGACGTCGATGGCGACGGTCACCTCGACCTCGTGATCACCAACTACTTTGCCGACGGCACCTCGGTGCTCGATACCAAAGGTCACGTCGAGATGCACTCCTCGATGTCGCGCGCCACGAACGGCGGCATCAACCGCATCCTGCGCTGGAGCGAGATCGTCGACGAAGGCGGGCTGCCGACACCGCGCTACGAGGACCTCGACGACGTCTTTTCCGCCGACGTCGCTGGCGGCTGGACCTTGGCGGTCGGAGCGATCGACCTCGACGGCGATCTCCTGCCCGAGATCTTCATGGCCAACGACTTCGGCCCCGACCGCCTCATGCACAACCGCTCGCGGCCGGGCGAGATCGAGCTGGTCTTGGTCGAGGGCGAGCGCACGTTCGACATGCCGACCTCGAAGATCCTCGGCCGCGACTCGTTCAAGGGCATGGGCGTCGACTTCGGCGATCTCAATGGCGACGGCCTGGTCGACATCTACGTCTCCAACATCGCGCAAGAGTTCGCGCTCGAAGAGAGCCACCACGCGTATCTGCACACCGGCGAGGTCGACGCCATGGCCCGCCGCAACGTCGCGCCCTTCCGCGATCACAGCGAGCCGATGGGCCTGTCGCGCAGCGCCTTCTCCTGGGAGGCGCGCGTCGGCGACTTCGACAACGACGGCACGCTCGAGACGATGCAGGCCACCGGCTTCGTTCGCGGCGAGATCGATCGCTGGCCAGAGCTGCAGGAGCTGGCCATGGGCAACGACGATTTGCTGAGCGATCCTGCGAGCTGGCCACGCTTCCAGCCCGGCGACGATCTCAGCGGCCGATTCCACAACCCCTTCTTCGTCCGCTCGGCCTCGGGCCGCTACTTCGACCTGGCGCCGGACCTCGGCATCGACCGCGCGCAAGTAAGCCGCGGCATCGCCACCGCCGACATCGACGCCGACGGCGATCTCGACTTCGCAGTCGCCAACCAGTGGGACGACTCGTTCCTCTACCGCAACGACCAGTCGTCCGAGCGCGCCGGTCTGGTGCTGAATCTGCTGCTGCCGACGGCCGACGCACCGGCGACGACGACCCGCCAACTTTCGGCTGATGAAGCTGCGATCGGGCGGGCCGCGATCGGCGCGCGAGCTGTCATCCGGCTGCCAGACGGCCGCGTGCTGCAGGGCCAGGTCGACGGCGGCAACGGCCATTCCGGCGTCCGCGCCCCCGAGCTGCATTTCGGCCTCGGTGAGCTCGACGCCTCGACGCAGCTCGAGGTCGAACTCGCCTGGCGTGATCGCAGCGGCGCCATTCGGGAGGAGACCCTCGAGGTCATCCCGGGACGCCACGTCGTTCTTCTTGCTTCCTCCTGACCGCAGCGCCCAACTCGACCGTTTCCAACCCGAGCCCACGACGCCCGCACCCTGAGATCCAGACGGAGCCTCGCATGACCGCCACCGCCATCGCCTCGACACCGACCGCCGCATCTTGGACCGGCACTCAGCCGACCGCGCCGGCCCGCGCCGACCGGGCGCATCCGAAATATGCCGCGCTCTACCGCTTCGCGGCCGCGATCACCGCCTTCAACTTCATCGGCCACACCGTTCTGGGTTTCGAGCAGGCCTGGCTCCATCCGTTCGTGGCGCTCGCCGCCGCCTACGCGACCGAGCTGCTGCTCGAAGGCGTGGACGCCTGGTCGAAGGGTCGCGCCCCCCGCTGGCAGGGTGACGGAGTCATGGGCCTGGTGCGCTTCCTGCTCCCGGCACATATCTCCGCCATGGCGGTTTCCATGTTGCTGTATTCGAACGCGACCTTCCTGCCGATCGCCTTCGCCGCGGCGGTCGCCATCGCCTCGAAGTACGTCTTCCGGATGACCTACGGCGGCCGCCTGCGCCACTTCCTGAATCCGTCGAATTTCGGCATCACCGTGACGCTCGTGACCTTCCATTGGGTCGGCATCGCGGCGCCGTATATGTTCACGGAGAACCTCTACGGCTGGCAGAATTGGATCCTGCCGGTGGTCATCGTCTGCTCGGGAAGCTTCCTCAACACCCGCTTCACGAAGAAGATGCCCCTGATCTTCGCCTGGCTCGGCGCCTTTGCGCTGCAGGCCGGGGTCCGCCACGTGGC
>JBCBCF010000021.1:0-27816 GCA_038530905.1 Acidobacteriota bacterium | reverse complement strand
CGCTCCTTTTCCGCCGCAGCTTCCTGCGCGGTCGCTCGCGTCCGATGGTGCTCGAGCTCCCGTCCTACAAGATTCCCTCGCTGCGCTCGGCGCTCTTCCAGGCAGCGCATCAGGGCAAGAGCTTCCTGGAGAAGGCGGGGACGGTCATCGTGGCGATTTGCATCGTCATGTGGTGGCTGTCCGCATATCCGCAGGCCGAGCCCTCACCGGCGGTCGAGGCGATGCGGGCGGAGGCGGCGACGCTCGAGGACGCCGAAGAGCGCGCGGATCTTGTCGCCGAAGCCGACATCCGGGAAGCACGCGAGGCGCAGGCGCACAGCTTCGCCGGTCGCCTCGGCCGGGCGGTGCAGCCGGTGTTCGCGCCCCTCGGCTACGACTGGCAGCTCACCGTCGGCGTGCTGACCAGCTTCCTGGCGCGCGAGGTCTTCGTGTCGACGATGGCGGTTCTGCTCGAAGGAGATCCGGAGGGTGATGAGGCGGGGATCATCGCCAAGGTGCGCAGCGCCACGCGCGACGATGGCTCCCCGCTCTTCGATCCGGCGACCGCCGCGAGCCTGCTGGTGTTCTTCGTGCTGGCCATGCAATGCCTGCCGACTCTCGCCGTCACGCGCCGAGAGACGGGCGAGCTGCGCTGGGCGGTGGTGCAGCTCGTCTACATGTCAGGGCTGGCTTGGATCTTCGCCTTCGCCACGTTCCAAGCCGTCCGCATGTGGACGGGAGCGTAGCGATGCCCTGGACCGATCCGCAGTTTTACCTGGTGACCGCTGCGGCCGTCGTCGGCGTCTGGCGCCTGTGGCGCGAGGTGGCGCCGCGCGACGCAAAGGGGGCATGCGGCGGCTGTGCCTCGGGCGCCGCGGCCAGCGCTCGCGCGACGCGAGCGGCGCAACCGCTCGTTCAGCTCGGCGGCGGTTCGAACCGCCCGCCGCGTCGCTGAGCCGCGACGGAGCGCCGGCTCTCCTCGCCTCCGCTCAGACGGCGGCTCGCGCCTCGGAAACGCGCGCGACGTCCTCGAAGTCGACGCGCAGGGCCTTCTCGAGCGTCCCGCGCATCAACACGGCAAGAGGGGTCATCAGTTTGGCAACGAGCGACTGCGGGCGGGCGTCGAAGATCAATCGATAGCGCGTCCCGGTGCCGTCTGGCTCGACGCGGAACTGCGACACATAGTGCGTCCCGTGAGATCGACACTCCACCGTGTAGGAGCGGGGCGGATCGAAGGCGGTGATCTCCATCTCCTCCGTCGCCTCCTTGCCGAACATGATGCGGGTCTCGCGAAAGCGCGTGCCCACGCCGATGGGCCCCTCGGTCAGCAGCTCGAGCGACTCGACAGCGCTTAGATTCTCGGTCGCGCGGCGAAAGTCGCTGGCCACGTCGAACACGAGCGACGGCGGCGCCTCGATCCGGCGTTCGATCTCAAGCTTCATCGAAACCTCCTTGACGTCCGATCAGTCTAGCGTCATCCGATCTCGGAGCAGGTGGCCGGCGCGAGCGGCGAATTCCAGCAACTACGAGCCGCCCCGGCGCCGTTTCGCCTCGCTCCGTCGGCGAGCGAGGTCGTCGAGGCGCTCGCCAAGGCGGGCCTCGAAGCCAGCTGTCGTCGGCTCGTAGAAGCGGGTGCCGGCAAGAGCGTCCGGCAGGCAGTCGAGACCCGCCGTCCCCTCGGGCTCGTCATGGCCAGACGCGTAGCCGGCGCCGTAGCCGAGATCGCGCATCAGGCCGGTGGGAGCGTTGCGGATCGCCATCGGCACGGGATCGGCCGGTCGCTCGGCGAGCGTGCGCCGGGCCGCCTTGTGAGCGCGATAGGCGGCGGCGCTTTTCGGCGCCGCGGCGAGGTAGATCGCCACCTGCACGAGAGCGAGGTCGCCTTCGGGCGAGCCCAGTCGCTCGAACGCCTGCCAGCCGTCGAGGGCCCGACGCAAGGCGTTCGGATCGGCAAGGCCGATGTCTTCGCTGGCAAACCGCACCATCCGACGCGCGATGTAGGCCGCCTCTTCACCGCTCTCGAGCATGCGCACCAGCCAATAGACCGAGGCGTCGACATCGCTGTCACGCAGGCTCTTGTGAAGCGCCGAGATCAGGTTGAAGTGTTCCTCTCCCGACTTGTCGTAGAGCAAGATCTTGCGCTGTGCGACGCGTTCGACCGTCGATCGGTCGATATTCGACCGTCCGCTCGACGCCGCGTCGTCGAGGACCACCTCGAGAAGGTTGAGCGCCCGCCGCGCATCGCCGCCGGCGAAACGCGCCAGGCTTTCGAGCGCCTCGTCGGCGAGCAGGGGTGCTTCCTCGGGCAGACGCGCACGCGGATCGGCGAGGGCTCGCTGAACGAGTTGCCGCACGTCGTCTTCGGACAGGGGTTCGAGGACGACCACGCGGCAGCGGGAGAGCAGGGCGCCGTTGATCTGGAACGATGGATTCTCAGTGGTCGCGCCAACCAGCACGATGTCGCCGCTCTCAACGTAGGGCAGAAATGCATCCTGCTGCGCCCGGTTGAACCGATGGATCTCGTCGATGAAGACCAGCGTGCGGCGGCCGTCGGCCTGGCGGAAGCGCCGAGCCCCAGCCATGACCTCCTTGACCTCTTTGATGCCCGCGGTCACCGCCGAGAACGGCACATAGCGGCAGGTGGTGCGCCGGGCGACGATCTCGGCGAGGGTCGTCTTGCCGACCCCCGGCGGGCCCCAGAGAATCATCGACGGCACGCGATCCTCGGCGATGGCCCGACGCAGAAACCCACTCTCGCCAACCACCGCCTGCTGACCGACCATCTCGTCGAGATCTCGAGGTCTCAGACGCTCCGCCAGCGGCGTTCCGGGGCGCGCCGACGACGACGTCCGCGTTGGTCGCTCGACGGCAGGATCGGGTTTCGCGTCGGGCGGATCGAAGAGCGTGCGCGCCATCTCAGCTCTCTCCGAGCCGATCCTCCGCAAGATCTCCTGCCTCGAGCGCTCGCACGACCGCGTCGGTGAACTCTGCCGTCGAGGCTTGGCCACCGAGATCGCGGGTGCGGATCTCCTGCTCGACGACGACGTGGCGCAGCGCGCCCGCCAATCGCTCCGCCGCGTCGCGCCGCTCCATATGACGGAGCATCAGGACCGACGTCCGCATGAGCGCCAGAGGATTCGCCACGCCCTGCCCCGCGATGTCCGGCGCCGATCCATGGACCGCCTCGAAGACCGCCGCCGTGTCGCCGATGTTGGCGCCCGGCACCACGCCCAGGCCGCCGACCAGGCCGGCGCCCAGGTCCGAGACGATGTCGCCATAGAGATTCTCTAGCAGCAGCATGTCGTAGCGCTCCGGATACATCACCAGCTGCATGCACATATTGTCGATGATCCGATCGTCGGCCTCGATGTCGTCATGATCTTCCGCCACGCGACGGAAGCAATCGAGGAAAAGACCATCGGCCAGCTTCATGATGTTGGCCTTGTGCACGGCGGTGATGCGGCGCCGGCCGTTTCTGCGTGCATAGTCGAAGGCGAACCGCGCAACGCGGGTCGAGGCCTTCTCGCTGATGATCTTCAGGCTTTCGACAACGCCCGGCACCACCTCGTGCTCGATGCCGCTGTACAGCCCTTCGGTGTTCTCGCGAATGATGACCAGATCGACGCCTGGAAACTTCGTCGGCAGGCCGGGGATCGTGCGGACCGGACGGACGTTGGCGTAGAGCGTCAGCTCTTTGCGCAGGGCGACGTTGATCGAGCGGAAGCCGCGTCCGATGGGAGTGGTCACCGGCCCCTTCAGGCAATGGTGATTGCGCTCGATCGAGTCAAGGACCTTCTGCGGCAGTGGCTCGTCACCGCGGTCGATGGCCTCCTGGCCCACCGCATGCTCTTCATATTCGAGATCGGCACCTACGGCGTCGAGCACCCGCAACGTGGCGTCGGCCACTTCCGGACCGATGCCGTCGCCGCGAAGAAGGGTGATGGTCTGACTCATGGGTCGCTCCTCGAAGACCCTGCTCCTCGTCGAGAAGCACGGGTCGGGTGGTCGTTCGTCGATGCTTCGGTCGAGAGGGTTGATGGGCGAACCGGCGGGACGACGGCGCACGAAGCCGGTTCAGCCTGGGTCGGCGGCGGCTGCAGGCGTTGGAGACCGGGCCGCCGCCGATGCGGCGAGCGATGTGATCTCGACCGCTAACCCTTCGCCACTCCAGATGTTGTGCAACGCCCGAATCTCAGCGCCTCGCACGTAGTCGAAGGCGAGATCGTCGTAGTCGAGAACGCCTTGCACTCCGCGATCCTGGTGCAGCACGACCACGCGGTCACCCACGCGCAAGAGATCGCCGGCCGCAGCGCCCGGGCCGTCGCCGGTCGACCACCTGGTCTCGCCACCGAGATCCGTGATCCGCCAGTCGAGATCGGCATAGCGGCGGTCAGCCGCCGCCAGCTGATCGCGCAGGACGGACGAGAGCGTGAAGGTCAGTCGGTCGTCGGCCCAGCCGGCGACCCGCGCGGCCAGCTCGGGCGCCGGAGCCGGCGGCAGGCCGACCTGCGGCAAACCAAACACGGCGGAGGCCGGCCCGGACGGCCCGGGCAGCAAGGCGACCACCGTCGGGAAGCTGGCTGGATCGTCGATCAGCTCCGAGACCCCGGCTGACGCGATCGTCTGACGCGGCAGCAAATCGTCCTCGAACTCGTAGATCTCGACCCGCGCGTGAAAGCGCTGCGTGCCGAAGCTCCGCCGGACTGTCGAGGTGTCGTCGGCCGAGGTCGCGTCGGCGAGGTGATCGTCGTTGGCGGAGGCGACGGTCCCGGCCACCGACCAGGCATTCGGCCAGTCGGCACGCAGCAGCTCGTCCATGCGCGGCAGCTCGGGCTCTCCATCGGCCGCCAGCGATACGAAGGGCGCACGCCCTTCGACGGTGTACCAGCGAACCTGAACCGGTCGGCTCCGGCTCCAGGGCTTCAGTCGATCGGCAGCCACCTCGGCGCCGTCGGCGAAGGCCAGACGCTCTGCGTCGGTGTAATAGACCCACGGCGCGGCGTCGTCGCGCCGTGCGCCGACGACCGCGTGCAGCGTGAAGGGCGTGCCGGCGGCAATCTCCACGCGGTCGACCCGAGCCACCGGATCCCCCTCGACTTCGATCGCGACCCAGGCGGTCTCGAGCGAAGGCAGCACGGACTCCTCGATCGATGGCTGCAGCACGAGCAACGCAGCGCCCGCAATCAACACCACCAGCACCAGCCAGAACAGGCGGTTCTCCATCGGCTCGGGCCGGCGGCGGCTCAGGTCCCCTGCGGCGCGAGCTCTTGCAGGCGGGTCGAAACGTCTCGGTAATTCGTGTTCTGGCCGTAGACCTCGACGAAGGTGCGGTACGCGGAGTCGGCGTCTCCCTTGGCCACGAACGCCTCACCGAGATCGTAGAGAAGGCCGAGCTGGGCCTCCTCGCCAAGATTCGGCGCCGCGAGTCCGCGCTTATACCAGCGCACCGCGAGATCCGGCAGTCCTTTCTCGAGGAAGCAGATGCCGAGCATCGAAGCACTCTCGACCAAGTAGCGGGGATCCTTCGAGGACAGCTGAAACTCGCCGATCGCCTCGTCCATCAGGCCCATCTCGCGATAGGCGATGCCGAGGTTGAAGTGCGTGTCGTAATCCTCGGCTGAAAGGTTCTCCGCGACGCCCTGTTTGAAGCCTTCGATGATCTCTTCGAGAGACTGTTCCTGCGGCTCGATCGAAGTCGCCAGATCCGCGTCGACGGCGTCGAGGTCGAGCTCCGCTTCGAGCTCGGCGGCGAGGTCGAAGAAGTCGTCTTCTTCGTCGAAGATGGCGTCGCTGGCGGCGCCGGCCTCGACGTCGGCAGCGGCCGGCGCATCGTCGAGCCAGCTCATGCCGGTCTCGTCGAGATCTGTTGGAGCCGGCGCGGCATCTGCCGGCGCGCTATCGGCCACCGGCGAAGGTGCCGCCGCGGTCGGCATCGTCAGCTCGTCGTCGTCGAGGCCGAGCTCATCGACCAGGGACGTCAGATCATGCTTGGCGGCCGGAGGTGTTGGTGCGGCAGCGGCGGAACCCGAGTCGGTGGCCGCCTGCGCGGCCGCTGCTTCGGCCTCCTGCTCCTCGAGCAGCGCGTCGAACGGGCCGGCGGCGGTGGGAGTGCCGGTCGGTTCGAAGGCGTCGAGACTGAGATCCTCGAGGAGCTGCGCGATCCGATCGTCCTGCGGCGGCCGTTCGCCCGGCACGCCGATCGCTCGCGAGCCTTCAAAACGAAAACCCTGCGCCGCCATGTCGCGCCGCAGCTCTTTCCAATGCCCGACGTCCGAGCGCGCCTGGGAATGCGTAGAGAGCTCATTGACCCGCGCCATCGCCTCGACGAGATGGCCCGACTCGAGATCGAGGCGGGTGCGCAGCGCCAGACCCTCGAGGTGGTCCGGATGAGCTCCGAGCAGCTCCTCCAACCGATCGGCGGCCTTCTCGCGCAGACCATACTTAAGGAAAACGCGCGCCTCAGCGACCAGATCTTCCTCACGACGGACCGCCGGCGGAGGCTCTTCCTCTTCCTCGACGGGAACGGAGGCCGCCACTGTCGCATCGTCGAGCGGCACGTCGTCCAACGGCACCGGGGCCGCCACCGTCGCATCACCGAGCGGCGGAGCGTCGAGCGGCGGAGCGTCGAGCGGCGCATCGTCGAGCGGCGGAGCGTCGGCAAGCGGCTCGTCGAATACCGGAGCAGCAAGCCCGTCCTCGAGTGCGAACGCCGGATCCAGCTCCAGCTCGGGCAGCTCTTCAGACGGCGCTGTCGAGCCGTCGCCAAGGGCCTCCGGCTGCAGCTCGCTCGGTAGGTCGTCGGCCGGCGGCGGAGCATCGTCAAACTCGAGATCGAACTCGAGATCGGCAGGACCGTCGGCCGCCAGGGAGCCCACCTCCTGGGTGCCGGCCGCTGCGTCTTCATCCCACGAGAGATCCTCGAGCGGCTCGAACGGCTGCTCCCCCGATTCGAGATCCGGCCCGCTGGCGCTCGGTGCGTCGAACGCTGGCGCTGGCTCCGCTCCGATCGCCGCCGGGTCGATCTGCGTCGGCGCCGGTTCGTCATCTTCGAGGTCCAGCTCGAAGGTGAAGACGTCATCGGCCGCTTCGGGAAGCTCGCCGGTCGGCTGCGTCTCGTCGCCGAAGCCTGTGTCGGCATCGGCGGCCATGTCCGGCGGCGGCTGCACCAGGCTGTCGGGCGCAATGTCGTCGTCGAGGTCGAGAACAAAGGCGCCGTCGTCGGCCGGTTCGCCAAGGTCGGAGCCGGCAAAGACCGTGGCGTCACCGGCGGCCGTCGGATCCGGCGTGAAGTCGAAGGCATCGACAGCGGAACTCGCGTCGTCGCCCGCCGGCACGTCGAAGGCCTCGGCCGGCGCCTCGAAGACCTCAACCGGCGCGTCGAAGGCGGCGTCGGGCGCCGCCGGATCGACCTCGAAATACGACGGGTCGTCGAAGCCGAGCGATTCGGCGGGCAGATCAAACGCACCGTCCGCGCCGGCAGCCGGCGCCTCGTCGGCCGGCAGGTCCGAATAGTCGTCAGCCAAAGAATCGTCGGCGCCGAGGCCCATCTCGGAGGCGAGCGAAGAGAGCTCCGGATTCAGCTCGAGGGCGCGATCGAGCACGCGCTGCGCTGCATCGGTATTCCCTGCTTCGCGCAGCCCGCCGACGGCAACGCGGACGAACGCCGGCTGCTCGGCACCGATCTCGAGCGCCTTGGCGTAGACCTGCACCGCTTCGTCGACCGAGCCGGCGACGATCAGCAGGTCGGCGAGCGCGCGATACTCCTTGAGCGCCTTGTCGATCAGGAGCTGGCTCTCGAAGAGCTCGGCCAGCTTGAGATGGAAGCTCGGATTGTCCGGCTCCATCTCCGACATGCGCTGGTAAATCGTGATCGCCGACGTTGCGTTGTCGTGCTTCTGGTAGTAGTCGGCGAGGACCTGGTATTGCGTCCTCGCTTCGTTCAGCAGGCCCTGCTTGTAGTACAGCTCGGCAAGCCGCTCGTAGACCGCCAGGGCGGTCGGATCGAGCTTGATGATCTTCTTGTAGATCGCGATCGCTTTGACGAAGAAGCCGTCGCGCGTGTATCGCTCCGCGATCTTCGAGAAAAGGCTGACCGCCTCGTCGTAGCGCTCGATGCGAGCGTAAAGATCCCCGACACGGTTGAGCGTGTTGATGTCGTCGGGGTTCTCGAGGAGAACCTTCTTGTATTCCTTGATCGCCGCCTCGAGCTTGCCCTTCGAGACGTACTTCTCGGCCGACCGCACCGACGCTTCGCGGCGAAACACCATCAGCTGGCCCGCGCTCGTCCGGCCGGAGCGGAGGCGACCTTCGGGCGCCGCCTGCGGGCGCTCGCCTCGGCGCGGCGCGGCAGCACCGAGCGGAAGGTCAGTCGATGAACCGCACAGGGGCCGACCGCGGCGAGGGCCTGCCGATGCGCCTGCGCGCCGTAGCCCTTGTGAGCGGCGAATCCGTAGGCCGGATAGCGGCGGTCGAGTTCGACCATGCGCGCGTCGCGCTCGGTCTTGGCGAGCAGGGAGGCGCAAGCGACGGCGTAACTGACCTGGTCACCACGCACGACCGGCAGAGACGGCATCGAGAGATCGAGCCGCACGGCGTCGATCAGCGTCAGATCGGGCGCCGGCGCGAGGCGAGCGACGGCGAGGCGCATGGCGCGGCGCGTCGCCTGCAGAATGTCGAGACGATCGATGGCGTCGGCGTCGACAGCGACGACCGCATGCACGGGATGCGCTCGGCGAACCGCCGCGGCGAGGCGCTCGCGAGCAGCCGGGGCGACGTGCTTCGAGTCGTCAACGCCCGGTACGAGGACCCCGGGCTCGACAAGCACGGCGGCGGCGACGACCGGGCCGGCCAGAGCGCCTCGGCCGGCCTCGTCGACGCCTGCGACACGCAGGAAGCCTCCGTCGGCGAGGCGCTCCTCCAAGCCGCGCATCAGTCGCAGTCTGTAGGCCTCCGCGAAGACCCGCCCCAACGTGATCGTCAAGCTTTCTCCGTGCTCGTCGGCGCGCGGCCGACGCGGGTCAGACCTCCCGCCGTTCCTCGATCCGCGCCGCCTTCCCGCGCAGCTCGCGCAGGTAGTAGAGCTTGGCCCGCCGCACCTTGCCGCGGCGCACGACCTCGATGCGATCGAGCACGGGCGAGTGCAGAGGGAAGACGCGCTCGACCCCGATCCCGCCGGAGATCTTGCGCACCGTAAAGGTCTCGCGCGTGCCGCCACCGCGCCGGGCGATCACCACGCCCTGGAACACCTGGATGCGCTCCTTCTTTCCCTCGACCACGCGCACGTGAGCGCGGACCGTGTCACCGGCCCGGAACTCGGGCACGTCGTCGCGCAGGTGGGAACGCTCAACTTGTGCTAGCTGGCTCATGTCCATCATCCTCAAGCGGCTCAAGCCGCTGTCTCTCGGGAGTCCCTGGCCTTCGATCGACCCTCGCGCTCGGCGCTCGAGGGCGTCGGCCGGAGGGTCGTCGCTCGCGACCGGGCCGAGTCGCCTCGAGAGACGAGACGACCCGCCGTCGGCGTTCGGACCTGAAAACGCGGACTCTCCTGGTAATTATCGAGATCTATCGCCGGTGTTGCAAGCCCACCGGCCTCAGTCTGCTCCGTGCGAAACTTCAACCCTGACTGCGTTTAGGTGGTCGTCGCCCTGGCGCCGAGGCGCCTCGGCCTCAAGCCGCAGCTCGTCGAGAGTGGCTCGATCCGTCGCGTCGAGCGAGGCCGAGGCCAGCAGGTCGGGCCGCTTCGCGAGCGTCGCCCGCAGCGCCTGGCGCCGTCGCCATGCCGCGATGCGGGCGTGATCCCCTGACAGCAGAACCGCCGGCACCTCCCGCCCCTCCACCTCTCGAGGACGGGTGAAGTGCGGATGGTCGAGCAGCCCATCGCGGAAGCTGTCGTTCTCCACCGAGTCTGCGAGACCGACGACGCCAGGAATTTGCCGCGACAGCGCCTCGACCAGCACCATCGCAGGGAGCTCGCCGCCGGAAACGACGAAATCGCCGATCGAGATCTCCTCGTCGACGACCGTGTCGATCACCCGCTCGTCGATCGCCTCGTAGCGACCACACAGCAACAGCAGCGACGGCCGCCGCGCCAGCTCACGCACCATTGACTCGTCCAGACGACGTCCCTGCGGTGACATCAAGACCCGCCAGGGTGGCGACGGCGCTCGCTCGGCGAGCGCGCGCACCGCGCGCAGCCAGGGCGGCGCCGTCATCACCATGCCGCCACCGCCGCCGTACGCCTCGTCGTCGACGCTGCGATGCCGATCGTCGGTGAATTGGCGCAGGTCCCCAACCTCGCAGATCAGCCGACCGTCGGTCCGAGCGCGGCCGACGAGGCTGGTCTCGAGAAACGGCCCGAACAGCTCTGGAAAGATCGTCAGGATCTGGACGTGCATGTGTCCACCAATCCCGGCGGCAGCTCGACCTCGATGCGCTGCGCCGCGATGTCAACCGTCCGCAGGAACGCGTCGACAAAAGGCACGAGCAGCGTCTGGCCGCTGCGCCGGACTTCCAAGATCCAGCCACCTCCGTCTTCGTGCAGCCGGACGACCTGGCCGAGCGTCCGCTCGCCCTCCGACCCCCCGCGCTCCACGCAGACGCAGCCGACGAGATCATGGTGGTAGTAGAAGCCATCGGGCGCTTCCGGCACGTCGGCCTCGTCGACCTCCAGCCGCGCGCCGCGCAAGTCGGCGGCAGCCTCTCGATCGTCAAGATCCTCGAAGCGGAGGAGCCAGGCGCCGCGGTCGCTGCGGCTGCGCTCGATCCGCCGACGCCGCGCCGAACCGTCGGCGCCGACGACCCAAAGAGTCGACCCGGCGCTGAACCGGCCCTCGACGTCGCTGTGGCTCTCGACGCGGACGTCGCCGCGCACACCGTGCGGGCGCAGCACGCGCCCGACGAGAACCCGCTCGTCAGACCTCGAGGATCTCGAGGGCATAACGACGCCCATCGAGCTTGCCGCGCGTCTCGAGGAAGGCCCGCAGCGACCGCGCGGTCCGCCCTTGGCGACCGATCAATTTGCCGAGGTCATGCTCCGGCACCTCGACCTTGAACACGCGATCACCGGAGCGACCGATTTCCTCGCGCAGGTTGAGGTCTTCCGGCTCGTCGACCAGCAGGCCCACGAGCTGAGCGAGATCGTCGCCGAGGGCGTCGTCCGGAATCTCAGGCGAGCCCATCAGCTGGCCTCCGCCGTCGCCTCGTCCGCTGCGGCGTCGGTTGCCGCGGCGGCAGGTTCGTCCGCCGCCGCCTCTTCGGCAGCCGCGGCCTTAGGCGCCTCAGCCTCGGTCTCTGCGGCGGCCGCAGTCGCGAGATCGCCGCCGACGCCATGACGCCCGGATCTCAACTTCGCTGATTGAATGTCCCCAAGCTGCTCGGAACCGTTGCGCACCTTCTTCGAGAGACGCGCGACCGTATCCGATGGCTTGGCGCCGCGCTCGACCCAATGGTCAAAGCGCTCGAGATCGAGGCTCAGCGCCGCCGGCTGGCGGCGCGGGTCGTAATGACCGATTTCGTCGAGGGCCGAGGCGCGCGGAGTGCGGCGCGAGTCGGAGACCACGACACGGTAGAAAGGCCGATGACGGCTGCCCATCCGGCGAAGCCGAATCGTCAACATGTGAACTGTTCCTCCAAATCTGTCGCGATCGTTGGATCGCGATCGTCGCAAATGCGGATGACGGCGAGCGGGCGCACGGCGACAGTTGAGTGCGCGCGGCACCGAGCCGCTGAAGGTAGCAGAAAGACGCTCGGCGCTCAAGCCAAGCGTCGGTTCCCGGGTCTCAGAACTTCGGCATCCCACCGAGGCCCGGCGGCAGGTCGCCGCCGCCCGGCAGCCCTTTGGGCATGCCCTTCGGCATCTCGCCGCCACCGGCCATGGCACGGCGCAGCCATTTGCCGCCCGCGCCCTTCATCATCTTGCGCATGCCCTGATACTGCTTGAGCAGGCGGTTGATGTCCTGCACACGCGTTCCCGAGCCGGCCGCGATGCGCTTCTTGCGTTTGGAGTTGAGCACCTGCGGCCGGTTGCGTTCGAGCGGGGTCATCGAGTTGATGATCGCCTCGACGCGCTTGAGCTCTTTGTCGTCGACCTGCGCACCGTCGAGATGCTTGAACGGGCCGACCTTCGGCATCAGCTCCATGATCTGCGACAGCGGCCCGAGGCGACGGATCTGTCGCAGCTGATCGCGCAGGTCCTCGAGCGTGAACTCCTGGCTGACCATGCGTTTGGCCAAGCGCTCGGTCTCGTTCGCGTCGAGGCCTTGCTCGGCGCGTTCGATCAGCGAGAGGACGTCACCCATCCCCAGGATGCGCGACGCCAGCCGGTCGGGGTGGAAGAGGTCGAAGTCCTCGAGCTTCTCGCCGGTGCCGATGTAGCGAATCGGCGTGCGGGTGACGGCACGGATCGACAGCGCCGCGCCGCCGCGCGAATCGCCGTCCATCTTGGTCAAGACGATGCCGGTGAGATTCATCGTCTTGCCAAACTGCTTGGCACTCTGGACCGCGTCCTGGCCGGTCATCGCATCGGCGACGAAGAAGGTCTCGTTCGGCCGCACGTTGTCGCGGACGCGCTCGAGCTCGGCCATCAACGCTTCGTCGATGTGCAAACGGCCGGCGCTATCGACGATCATCACGTCATGACCGCGCTCGCGGGCGATCTTGCGCACCCGTGCCGTGTGGCTGACGACATCATCGCCCGCCTGCGGCACGAGCACCGGCACGTCGACCTGCGCACCCACCTGCACCAGCTGCTCGACAGCTGCGGCGCGCTGCAGATCGGCGGCGACCAGGATCGGCCGTCGTCCCTGCTGGCGAAGGCGCAGGGCAAGCTTGCCGGCCGTGGTCGTCTTGCCGGACCCCTGCAGGCCGCAGAGCATCGTGACGGCCGGCGAGCCCTTGGTCTCGACCTCACCCTGCGTTTCGCCGAGCAGGGAGATCAGCTCGTCGCGGACGATCTTGATGACCTGCTGCGCCGGCGTCAGGCTGGCCAACACCTCCTCGCCTTCGGCGCGGTCGCGGATCCGCGAGACGAACGTCTTGACGACTCGATAGTTGACATCGGCTTCGAGCAGCGCCAGGCGGATCTCGCGGAGCGCGGCGTCGAGCACCTCTTTCGAGACGGTGCCTTCACCCTTCAGGCGCTTGAAGACGCCTTGCAGTCGATCTTGCAGTCCGTCGAGCATGAGAAACAGTCTCCGAACGCCGGTCGCGGGTCGAAACGACGGCGATGCGTTAGTCTGAGCCGATCAGCGAGCCAAACCGGACGCCCGCAGACTTCGACGCTGGGAGCTTTCCCGAGCGTGCAGGAATGTTGGGCACGATCGATGCCGAGGTCCGGATGGGCACCAATCTCCGGCTGCCCAGTCTAGGCCAGCTCGCAACGATGCGCCAACGCGCCATGAAAGGACTCTCGATGCGATCTCATCTCCACCCACTCCGTTCCCTCGGTTCGATGCTCCTCTTCGCCGCCGCCCTGCTGCTTGCGACCGCCTGCGGTGGCGAGGTGACGGTCGAGACCGAAACCGAGTCTCCGGATCTCGAACAAGTCGAGATTCCGCCCGAGGACGCTGGTTTCGACACCGAGCCGCCGCCGGAAGATGGAGATGAGGTCGTCGACGAAGGCACTGTCGAGAACGACGACGAGGCGAACGATCCCGAGAGCGAGCAGCAGGAGAACGAAGCCTCGGCCTACGATCCTTCGGAAGAAGACCTCGAGGCGGTCGATTCGAACGGCTGAGCGCGACGCGACGGCCCCAGGCCACGGCTCTCGGCGTCTTCACTCGACCTTCTTCGATCGCCGCTAAGCTCCGCCTGTGCACAAACGAGCCAAGATCGTCGCCACGATCGGCCCGGCCTCGAGCTCCGAGCAGATGCTCGGAGATCTGCTCGAGGCCGGCGTCGATGTCGTTCGCCTGAACTTCTCGCACGGCGACCACGCATCGCATCGCGCGGTCATGCGCACCGTGCGTCGCCAAGCCGAGGCGCGCCAGCGCTTCGTGCCGATCATCGTCGACCTGATGGGGCCGCGCCATCGGCTCGGTCAGCTCGAACCTCGCCGCCTCGAGGCGGGTGAGTCCATCGTGCTCGGCGCCGCGTCCGCCGAGGGCGTCGACCTGCCGGTTGAGGACGACGAATTTCTCGACCACCTGAAAGCCGACGAGCGCGTGCTCGTCGACAACGGCCTCGTCGAGCTGAAGATCGTCAGCGTCGAGCAGCGCCGCCTGCGCGCCGAAGTGCTGCACGGCGGCATGGTCTCGACGCGCAAGGGCATCAATCTTCCCGACACCGAGCTGCCGTTCACCATCTCCGACAAGGACCGCGCTGACATCGCGCTGGCGGTTGAGGAGAAGGTCGACTATCTGGCGGTCAGCTTCGTCGGCGGCCCTGCCGATCTGCGCGCCGTCGCCGAAGTGGTCAGGGAGCACGGCGGGCTGATCCCGCTGATCGCCAAGCTCGAACGCTCGACGGTGATGCGCCGCCTCAACGAGACGGTGGAGGTGGCCGACGCCGTCATGGTGGCGCGCGGTGACCTCGGCGTCGAGGTGCCGCCGCATCGGGTGCCTGTGATGCAGAAACGCATCCTCGAGGCCGGCAAGCGCTTCGGCAAGCCAGTCATCGTCGCGACCCAGATGCTCGAGTCGATGATGACTCAACCGCGGCCGACGCGCGCCGAGACCTCGGACGTCGCCAACGCGGTCTTCGACGGAGCCGATGCTCTGATGCTCTCAGGCGAGACGGCGGCCGGCGACTTCCCGCTCGAGGCGGTGGGCACCATGGCGCGGGTGATTCAGGAGGCCGAGGCCTATCGGCCGCCCGAGGGCTACCGCCTGACCCGCGACCGCGTCGAGCACCTCAACCCCGGCGCCACCGAGGAGCGCTACCTGAACCCGCGCCGGGACCGTCATCTCGAGATCCCGGAAGTCGTTTCCGCGGCGGCGGTTCACGCGGTCCGCAACCTCGACACACGCCAGATCGTCGCCTTCTCGCAGGGCGGCTTCACGGCGCGGATGATCGCCCGCTACCGCCCGATGACGCCGATCACCGTGTTCACGCGCAACATCGAGGTCGCGCGCCGCATTCAGCTGGTCTGGGGCGCTCAGCCGGTGCTCATGGAGCACGAGGTCAAGCATCACGACGAGGTCGTTCAGGTGGTCGACCGCATGCTCGTCGAGCGCGACCTGGCTCAGCCGGGAGACACGATCGTCATTCTGATGGGCGATCCGATCATCCACCGGCCGTTGACCAACCTGATCCGCATTCATCGCGTCCGCGGCTGAGCGAGCAGCTCGGCGCGCAGCCGGGCCTCGACAGCCTGCGGCGGCTCGCCGCGTCGGAACGCTGCCTCAAGGGCGAACGCCTGTGCTTCCAGCGGAATGCGGGCGTAGGCGCCACTGTCGAGCCAACCCCGAACGTAGCGACGGACGAAGTCGCGGCGCCCAAGCAGGCGGAATTGAGCCACGTGCACCAGCTCGTGGAAGATGAGGGCCGGCGAGCACGCAAATCCGCCGCCTTGGTCGGTGAGCGCGATCAGATGGTCAAGGGCCACGCCTGAGGCGCGGGCGAAGTCAAGATCGACCGGCAGTCTCAAGGCTCGGGCCCAGCGCAGCGGCCGCGGCCCGCGCAGGCGGTGGATCGCCACCAAACGCGCTCGTTCGAGCGTCGCGGGCTCGAACCAGGGCTCGAGCGGCGCCCGCTCGCGCGGCGTTAGAACGTCGGCTAGGCGACCGGACGACGGCTCTAGACGCTCGATCTCCGCGTCGAGCCAGCGCCGGCCCAAGGCAGCCAGCGGCAACACGAGCGACGGCGCCGCCGCTCGGACCAACCGCCGGCCGAACGTCTCAGCGCGAGGCAACAAGAGCGGTGGCGAGGCCCCGACGCGTCGTCTATGCTCGCCGCCCGTTCGAGCGCCGTCCGATCCAACGTCTCGATCGCCGTCAGGAGCCGTCATGTCTGCGCCCACCACCCCTTCGTCTTCCGACGCCACGTCGCTCGACCGCTATTTCGAGCCAACGCAGCACGAACGCGAAATCTATCGCCGCTGGGAAGCCTCCGGCGCCTTCCGGGCGGACGCGTCCTCGGAGCGCGAGCCGTTCGTCATCTCGATGCCGCCGCCCAACGCCACCGGCACGCTGCACACCGGCCATGCGGTGATGCTGGCGATCGAGGATCTGATGATCCGTTGGCGTCGCATGCAGGGCCGCGAGGCGCTGTGGGTCCCCGGGACCGACCACGCTGCGATCGCCACCGAGAGCCGGGTGATTCAAAATCTGCAGGACGGCGGAATGGCGGATCCGCGCGCTGCGCTGGGCCGCGAGGGCCTGATCGCGGAGATCGCCGCCTTCGTCGAGAGTAGCCGCGACACCATCCGCCACCAGATTCGCGCTGTCGGATCGTCGTGCGACTGGTCGCGTGAGCGCTACACGATGGATCCGGCGCTCAACCGCTGCGTCACCGCGGTCTTTGGCAAGATGTTCCGCGACGGCCTGATCTATCGCGGACCGCGCATCGTCAACTGGGATCCGTCGCTCCAAACCACGGTCTCCGACGACGAGATCGAGCATGTTGAGCGCCGCGCCAAGTTCTACACGCTGCGCTATGGCCCATTCCTGGTTGCCACCAGCCGCCCCGAAACGAAGCTGGGCGACACGGCCGTCGCCGTCCATCCCGACGACGAGCGGTGGGCCGAGTGGATCGGCAAGACCTTCGAAGTGCCCTGGCCCAAGGGCCCGACGATCACCGTCCGCGTGGTGGCGGACGAGAGTGTTGATCCCGAGACCGGCACCGGCGCGCTCGGCGTGACGCCGGCTCACTCGCAGATCGACTTCGAGATCGCCGAGCGCCATGGTCTGCCGATGATCCAGGTGATCGGCGAGGACGGCCGCATGACCGCCGCTGCCGGCGAGCATTACGCCGGCATGACGGTGCTCGAGTGCCGCGAGGCGTTCGCCGCCGAGCTGGACGCCGCCGGCCTCCTCGAGTCGGTGGAGGACTACTCGCAGAACGCCTCGATCTGCTATCGCTCGAAACAGCCGATCGAGCCACTGCCGAAGGCGCAGTGGTTCATCTCGGTCGACGAGCCGGCGGTCGACTGGCGCGGTCGCAAGCTGTCTCTCAAGCAGGTCATGCGCGAGGTGGTCACGTCGGGTGACATCCGCATTCTGCCCGAGCATCAGGAGCGCACCTACTTCCACTGGATCGACAATCTGCGCGATTGGTGCATCTCGCGGCAGATTTGGTGGGGTCACCGCGTGCCCGTCTGGTACCGCGGCGATGGCGAGATCTATGTGGGCCATCGGCCGCCGGAGGGTGACGGTTGGCGTCAGGACGACGACACCCTCGACACCTGGTTCTCGTCGGCGCTCTGGACGTGGTCGACGCTCGTCGATCCGGAGGCGGCAGCCGATCCGGATGCATCGCTCGCCGAGCTGCTGGCGCGCAGCCCGGACTATCGCGCCTTCCACCCGACGCACGTGATGGAGACGGGCTACGACATTCTGTTCTTCTGGGTTGCCCGGATGATCTTGATGACCACCTATGCCACCGGCGAGGTGCCGTTTGAGACCGTCTACCTGCATGGTCTGATTCTCGACAAGCACGGTCGCAAGATGTCGAAGTCGCATCCAGAAACCGCGGTCGATCCGCTCGAGGTCATCGAGGAACACGGAGCCGACGTCCTGCGCCTTTCCATGCTGATCGGCAACGCGCCGGGCGTCGATCTCAAGCTGACACCCGAACGCATGGTGGGCTGCAAGCGACTGATCAACAAGATCTGGAACGCCGCCAAGCTGATGCAGGCGACGGTCGAACGCATCCTCGGCGACGACGCCACGGCGCGCGGCCTGCCGGCGCCGCCCGAGAACGTCGAGCATCCGGTCAATCGCTGGCTTCTTGCGCGCGTGCGAGCGCTCGTCGAACGCGTCGACGCACGGCTCGAGGCCTACGCCTTCGGCGACGCGGCCGAGCTCGTCCGCGGCTCATTCTGGGGCGAGCTGTGCGACTTCTACCTCGAGGCGGTGAAGGTCGAGCCGCTCGCCTCGGAGCGCGAGACCGCCGAGACCCTGCGCTACGCCTTCGCCACCTATCTGCGGCTCTTCCACCCGTTCGTGCCCTTCGTTTCCGAATATCTGTGGGGAGCCCTCCTGGCGACTGACGGCGACGACCTGCTGATCCGCGCGCCGTGGCCCGAGCCGGTCGAGAACCATCGCTTTGAGCGCGAGGCCGAGGGCGTGGCGGCGGTCGAGCGGCTGGTGGCGGCGGTGCGCGGCGTGCGCGTCGAGCAAGGACTCGAACCGGGCGCCAAGATCGAGCTCGACGTGCAGGCGCTCGACCATGCGCCGTCGCTGCGCGCCGCCGAAGCAATCGTCGCGCGACTGGTCCGAGCGGAGGCGTTGCGTTTCGTCGAAGAGGAAGCGGGCGGTGCTAGCGACGACGGCGCCGCGGTGGCGGTCGATCCGGCCTTCCGCGTCACAGTGCGCCTCGGCGCCGCCGATCGTGAGGCCGAGCGGCGGCGGCTCGAAAAGCAGCTCGCCGACATCGAGAAGCGACTGGTCGGCCTCGACCGGCAGCTCGCCAACGAGAATTTCCTCGCCAAGGCAGCGCCGACGGCCGTCGAAAGCGTGCGCCGCAACGCGGAGGAGGCGCGCGCCACGCGCGACGCCGCCCGCGCGCGTCTCGACGCGTTGAGCTGACGGCCGAGACTACCGGCTAGTCGCCAGCGAGCCAGCCGATGCGCCGGCCGCAGCGCACCGGCCCGCCTTCGGGCGGCCGATCAAAGGCGAGCACCGACGGCTCGGCGACCAAAACCAGCGTCGAGCCGAACTCGAATCGTCCGAGCTCACCGCCGCGGGCGAGGGCGTGCGCCGGTGCATAGCGACGCTCGCGCACCGCGGCTCGCCCAGTGCGGGTCGCGACGTCATCGAAGGCCAGGCGGGTGGTGCCGACCATCGTGGCGCCGACGGCCACGATCGCCACCTCGCCGCCGTTGCCTTCACCGCTCTGAACCCGCCCGAAGATCACCAACCGCTCGTTGCGAGCGAATAACGCCTCCACGCCTTCGACGCCCAGACGGTTGACCGGCCACAGCTCGCCCGGCAGGTAGCGAACCCGCTCGATCTCGAGAGCGGTCGGCGCGTGAAAGCGATGGTAGTCGCGCGGCGACAGATAGAGCGTGGCAAAGGCACCGCCTTCAAAACGACGAGCGTCTTCACCGAGCAACTCGTCGATCCGGTACAGACGCCCCTTCGCCTGCACCGCCGCACCATCGCGCACGCGCCCAGCCTCACCCCAGGCGCCGTCGCACGGAGAGGTCAGCGCCCGCGGATCCGGGTCCAGCGGCCGCACGCCCGGGCGCAGGCGACGCACGAAGAACTCTTGAATCGACCGATGGGCAGAGAGCGGCTCGTCCGCCTCGGCGAGATCGGCACCCACCGCGCGTGCAAACGAGCCGACGATCACTCGATGCAGCGGCGGCGGCCAGTGGAAGCTCGCCAGCTGCCCGGCAAGTCGCGAGAGCAGCTGTTTCGGCAGAAGGCGGAGCGCGATGAGCGCTCCGCGCTGCGGCAGCGACAGGCGAGGGGACATGTCGGCAGCATATCCGGCAGCGAGCGATCCGACAGCGATCCAAACCTCGTCCGGGAGGCTGACGCATCGGCTCGCCGGATTCTGACGAAACAGTCAGCAAAAGAACCTCGGACCGTCGTGGCGCGTGCGGCGGTGGCATAATCGACCTCCGCGGGGTCAACCGTGCCGGCACCATCGCGCCGATCATCGTGGAGCCGGACGCCGCCCCCCAAGCTTCAGTCGAAGGAGAGATCGTGAAGCGCCAGCTCGTCATCCTCGTCGTCTTCGTGTCGCTCACCGCCTGGGCGAGCGCCCAAACCCCCTCCGACAGCGACGTCTCGACTCAGGTCGAACCGGCGCCCGCCCTTGGTGCCGACGCCGAGCCGGCGCGGCTGGACGCGCCGGCCGAGACACCGTCGACCGGCGCGGCGCCGATTGTTCGCCGCGACACGATCGAAGCGCCCGATATCGACGGTGACGCCGAGGTTCAACGCGGCCGCTACCTGGTCGCCGCGGTCGCACAGTGTCAACAATGCCATACGCCGCGCGATCGCCGAGGCGCCCTCCAGATGTCGAAATGGCTCGAAGGCGCCGCTGTTCCGGTGGAAACGCCCAACGGCTACGCGCAGTGGGCGTACAAGGCGCCGCGCATCTCGGGCCTGCCGCAGCACACTTCCGAAGAGTTCATGACGCTGATGACGACCGGCGTCAATCGCGACGGCAAGGTCACGATGTATCCGATGCCGCAGTTCCGGCTGAAGCCCGAGGACGTACAGGCGATCGAGGCCTACCTCCGCGCTCTCGACTGAGCGACCGACTCCGTCAGGCGGGCATCCCGGCTCGCTCGGCGCGCCGCGGGGGGCCGTCCGGAGTCAGCCGCAGGCTCGCGGCGAGCTGCCCCAGCCGCTCCCAGGTCTCGTCGCTCAGCTCACCGCTCCAGCGCGTGTAGAAGACGAACAGGCAACGGAAGGTCTGGACGACGTCGTAACCGAGGAAGCTCGGCGGCGCGTCACCGCCCGCTCGAGTCGGCAGCGCGAACACGACCCGCCGCAGGGGAAGATCGCCGGCCCATCCGCGCTCGTCGCGCGCCACCGTCGCGCGGCTCGGCCGGCGCAGCACGTCGCGGATCGAGCGCCGACGCCGTGCGTTGACCACCACGAAGAGGCCGTCGATCCGGAACGCGAAGACCGATGACGGGCGGCCCGACACGGTCTCCACCTCGACGCCGTTCGGCACCTCGATCCGCACACCATGGCGCGGGTGCTCCAGGATCCGCTCGACCGCTGGAGCCGGTGGCGGCAACGCGACAGGCATGCGATCGACAGCTCCCGACACGGGTGCCTCCCGGCCGCCGCGCAGACGCGACCAGGCTCGCGCCGCAGCGGACACCGGCGCCAGCAGGCGCAGCGTCCAGCGGGCCCGACGCCGCATCCGCTCCAGCTCGCGCAGAAGATCCGGAGACAGCTCGATCTGTGCCGTCGACTTGCCGAAGTGCCGACGATCCGCCGGCGCGCCTTCGATCTCGAGCGAGTGCAGATCGAATGGTGGACATTCGGCGCGTTCGTCGCCGACGCCCGCCGCCCTGGGATCGAAGTACACGAGGTGTCGGAGACTCCAGCCGTCCAGGACGCCATCAGCGGCGGCGAGCGCCCTCAGCTCGAGCTCGTCATAGCTGTTGACCGCCGGCCCACAGCCCAGCAGTCGCGCCAGCGCGGCGCAGGCTTCCTCGCTGAAGGCGGTCCGGCGACGTTCGACGCGACCGATCTCGCTCGCCCGCTCCGCGGGAAGCTCGAGGCGGCGACACAGCTCGGCCGGCCGCGCTGACGGCCGCTCGCCAAACGGAACGTCATCAGCGAAGCTGAAGTAAGTCGCTGGGTCCGAGGCGAATGAGGCGGTGAAGCGGTCGTCTTCGAAAAGGTCGTAGCCCCAGACGTCGCTGTCGTAGACCCAGAGATAGAGCAGAGGACCAAGATCTGCCGCCTGCAGCTCGCGGATCAGCCGCCGCTCCTCGTCGAAATGGCTGTAGAGGAGGATCGTCCAGTGTTCGTTCGAAAGGACGAAGACGCTGCGCTCGGACGGTGCATCCAGGTCGAAGAGATTCGGCTCCTCCGACGGACGGAAGCCGCGCGCGAAAAGCCAGCGTTCGACCGCCGCGCGCGCCGGCGCGGAGCGATCTCCACGAAGACAGAGACTGTTGTAGAAGACGCCCAACGCGCGGTCCGAGGCCGATCGTGATCTCGTCGCCGTCGACAGTCTCCGGCGAACCAACAGAGGGCGCCGAGCTTATCTCGCGTCGTTCGCTTCCGCAGCCGGCTGCATCGAAGAACGACCGCCGGCATCGACCACCCGGAAGGGCGCCACCACCCGCGCCATCGACTGAGGATCGCAGATGCCGAGCCCCAGCAGCCGAGACGCCGCCGCCCTCGCCGCCGGCTCGGCACCATGGATCTCGGCCAGCCTCAGGGCCGCAACCGCTTGATGCAAGGTCATGCCGCTCGCCTCAAAGCCGGTGCGTGCGCTTTCGAACGCGCGGGCGGCCGCGCCGAGGTCACCTTCGAAGGTGGCTGCACCGCCCTCGAGCATCGCCGCCGCGGCGCGCGCCCAGTCCGAGCCGACTGAGCGCAGCCGGCGGCTCGCCGCTCGCACATCGCGCAGTCGGCGGATGGCCAGCGCCGTCCGCTCGCCCTCAGCTCCGGCCTCGAACGCGGCGGCAAGGGCAGCTCGGCCGCGCAGATCGTGGCTCATCACGAGCACCATCTCGATGCGCTGCAGGAGCGAGCCGACGAGCGGCTGCCAGCAGGCCTCGAGTCGTCGCCAGGCCTCCGCGCCGTCGCCGCGGTAGAGGGCGACCCGAACGCTGGCGACCGCCTGACCAAAATGCTGCCAGTGGAAGGTCTCGCTCGTCATCGTCGGCGACATCGATCGAGCGCGCTGGCGAGCGATGCCGTCGTCTGCCGCGGCGGTGTCTCCCATCGCCAGGGCGCGCAGACTCTCGACCCAATGTTCGAGATGCAGCTCGAGGTACACATCGTCGCGCTCCCGAGCGCCCGCGAGCAGGCTCGGAGCGACGCGAAAGATCTCTTGCCAACGACCGATCTGCAGCAGCGCGATGCTGCGGAATTGACGTACAGTGTCGAGCTCCCACGGACTGCCGCGCCGGCTGGCGAGCAGCTCTTCCTCGGCGCGAGCCAGGCGCCGAGCCGCGATGTCCCAACGCCCTTCCGAACACGCACGCATGCCGGCGGCGAGCTCGGTGAGGCCAACGAGATGCCGGCCGCCGACCCGCGCCGCCAGGCGCCGCGCCCGCTCCAGCGCCAGCCGCGCGTCCGACCCTTCGAAGGCACCGAAAAAGACCTCAAGTGCCAGGCCGCGGGCGATGCGTGACGGCTCCCCGACGTCAAGCGCCATCAGCAGGTGACGACGATGGAGCGCCGACGCCGACAGCACATCGACCCAGCAGAGGCCGACGACGCCCGTCCAGCAGGCGTCGAGCCGACGCAAGGCCAAAGGGTCGATCGTCTGTTCGGCGCGCTCGACAAAGGCGACGCCGCGCAGCCGCAGACGCGTGCCGAGCCACCACACCCGCCCCAGCGACACCATGCGCCGGCGGTCGAGAGATAGACCGACTCGTTCAAGCACGGCCTCGAGCAGCTTCAGCCCGCGGTCGACGTGACCGCCGACCAGGAGCTGCTCCGCCGCTTGCCTCTGCGCATCGAACGGATCGACGGGATTCGAGTCCTCGACCGCGTCGAGCAGAATCTCGGCCGCGTCCAGCGACCGACCCGCTGCGCCCAGCGCCTCACCATGGCGCAACTGCAGGGCAAAGCGGTCGGCATCGGCCGGCGCCGCCTCGAGGGCCAGTCGCCACAGCCGCGCGGCGCGATCGAAAGCCAGCACGCGTTCGGCGCGCTCCGCCGCGGCGCAGGTCGATCGGTAGGCACGGCGGGCGTCGACGACTCTCAGATGTCGAGCCAGCCGGGCCGGCTCGACCCCGCCCCCGCGCATCTCGAGCGCGCTCGCCAGCCGGCTGTGGCAGCGCACCCGCGCGACCCCGTCGAGACGCTCGAGCACGGCGTCCCGCACTCGCCGATGCGCCACCGCCAGCCGGGCGCCGTCGGTTTGAGGCCGGTCGCGCGCCAATCGATGGTGCCGCAGGGTGGCAAAGGCTCGCTCTCCCTCCTCTGAAGAGAGGTCAGCAGCGGCGGCAGCGACGGGCGACTCGAGCGCCTCGCCGGCGATAGCCAACACGTCGAGCAGGCGTCGAGCGGGCGCCTCGAGACGCTCGAGGCGCTGGCTGAGGAGGCCGTGCAGCCCCGCAGCGGCAGCCCGATCGTCCAGCGGCTCGCCTCGTCGCCGCGCCCGCGCCCACTCGTCGAGCAGCTGCGGATGGCCGGCCGAAGCGTCAAAGAGGCGACGCCATCGGTCAGGCTCCAGTGTTTCGCCGGCGAGTGTCTCGACCAGCCGTCGCGCCGGCCGCGCGGCGAGACCAACCAGGCGCAAGCGTCGCACCTCGGCTCCACGCCACCGCCCGGCGGCAAGGGCCCGATCCAGCGGCGACGGTCCGGGCGAGCGGCCCTCACCGCGGACGACCACGAGAAGCACGGGAGCTTCACCGGCTGCCAGCAGCTCGTCGAGCAGCAAGAGGCTGTCGAGATCGCTCCACTGCACGTCGTCGATGGCCGCAACGAGCGGCGCCCGACGCGCCAGCGCCTCGAGCGTCGCCGCCAGCGCGCCAACCGCTCGATGCCTTCGATCGAGCGGCGGCGCGCTCGCCTCGACCAGCGGATCGAGCCCTTCGGCCTCGTCGATCGATCGCGCTCGGGCGATCGCCGGCACTCGCTCGAGGACCGGAAAGAGGTGCATCGTGGAGCCAACGTCGGCCGGCAAGAGCGGCTCCATCGCGTCCGCTTCGAGGCCGCTCAGGTGTCGGCTCAGCCCGTCGACGATCCCATCAAGGGCCTGGTACGGCACCGATTCCAGCGGATCGCAGCGCGACGCGAGGAGGCAAGCGTCCGGGATGCCTTCGGCCAGCCGATCAAGAAACGTCTCAAGAAGCGTGGTCTTGCCGATCCCGGACTCGCCCTCGATCACCACGACGTGCGGCGCTCGACGACTGGCGGCAAGGGCCGAGCCGAGCACAGCCAGCTCGCGCGTGCGACCGACGACCAGGCGACCGCCCGCGCGATCGGACGAACTCGCCGCACTCTCGTCGGCTGCAACGTCCTCTGCTGGGCTCGGACGTCGGGTCGATTCCTGCGTTCCGAACTCCGGACGCCGAGCCGCGGCAACCTCCACCGTGAGCGCGTGGAGCCGCGCGGCGACAGCCTCGGCATCGGGTCGATCGGCCGGCTCCGGCGCCAACAGATCACAGCAGAGCGCCACCAGATCCGCCGGCGCATCGGGAGTGCGAGCGCGCAGAGCCTCGCGGTCGATCCGCCGTCTCGAGCCGGCAAGGATCTCAGCCAGCGAACCTCCGAAGGGCGGCGTGCCGAGAAGCGCCTGATGAAGCATCACCCCGACGCTCCACCAGTCGCTCGCTGGCGAGGTCATCGCCCCGCGAGCCTGTTCCGGGGCCATGTAGAGCGGCGTGCCGAGAAGCGCCGGCGCCTGCTCCGCGACCCGCCGCCGGAGTTCCGCGACGAGGCCGAAGTCGAGAAGCTTGACCACGCCGGCTCGATCGACCAGGACATTCGACGGCTTGAGATCCCGGTGCACCATCTGCTGCGCGTGCATCGCGTGGAGGCCGTCGGCGAGCTGTCGCAGGAACTCGATCAGCAGGCGCCATCGATCGCCACCGTCAGTCTGGGCATCGAGCGCGGTCAGCAGATCCCGGCCCGCCACCCTCTCCATGGAGAAGAACCAGCGTCCGTCTTCGGCGAAGAGCTCGAACACTTCGACCAGATGGGGGTGGCGCAGCGCGGCCACCGACCGGAAGCCCTTCTTGAATCGATACAGCGCGTCCGGGTCCCGCGCGCGCAGCACCTTGAGGGCAACGAGCGCGTCGAGGCGACGATCGTAGGCCTCGTAGACGACGCCCGCCGCGCCGGCGCCAAGACGCTGCTGAATCAGGAAGCGATCGGTGCCGGTGAATTCTCCGAGCAGCAGCGGGCTGCGCGGCGAGTCGTCGAGAGCTGGGGCGAGAGCGGTCATCGGTGATCGGGGTCTGGTCGGATCGCGAGTCAGCCATCCAACGCCACCGTGACGGAGGCGCCTTCAGCCGCTGGCTTCGACGTCGGGCTCGAGACGCAGCGCCGAGGCCTTGACGATCGCCAAGACCTCGGAACCGACCTCGAGACCCAGCTCGGCCACGGCGCGCGACGTGACTTCGGCGACAAGCGGCGACGCGGCGCCCTCGAGCCGAAGTTCGACCATGCCGTGCGGCGAGATCGATTCGATGCGGGCAGAATGCACATTCCGGGCCGACAAGCCGATCGGCCGCTCGGTCGCCAGAAGCACATCGTCGGCGCGGATTCCGACCACCACCGCCCCGGCGGCCGGTGCGCCGACCACGTGCAGCTCAGGGCCGCCCGGCTCCAGCTGGACCAGATCGCGCGCAACCACCCGGGCGTCGAACACCGTCTCGACCCCGCCACCAGGCCGCTGCAGCGTGCGCAGGATCTGCCGTGCCGGCCCGAGAGCACGCACCTGTCCTCCATCGAGGACAACGATCTCGTCACAGGCCGTTTCAATCTCGACCGGATCGTGGCTGACGAAGAGCATCGGCACTTTCAGCCTCCGCCGCGCACGGAGCAGAAACGACAGCAGGCGACGACGCCGAGCGAGGTCGAGCGCGGCGAACGGCTCGTCGAGGACCAGCAGACGCGGCGCCGAGCAGAGCGCACGGCCGAGCGCCACGCGTTGCCGCTCGCCGCCCGACAGAGACCTCGGCGAGCGCCGCAGCAGATGGCCGATCTCGAGCAGCTCGACCACCTGTGCGAGGTCGCCCGGCAGGTCGCGTCCGGCCCGTCGCGCCCGGCGTGCACCGGCCAGCAGATTGCGCCGGACGCTCCAATGCGGGAAGAGCAACCCTTCCTGCGGCACCCAGCCGACGCCGCGGGCTTCGGCGGGCAGCTCGATGCGGCGCGCGGCGTCGATCCAGGTCTCACCGTCGACCCGCAACGTGCCGGAGGCGCCGCGGCGCAGGCCGGCGACGACCTCGAGCAGCGACGTCTTGCCGGCGCCCGACGGACCGACGACACCGAGGGTTGGACCGTCGGCGGCGATCTCGACGCGCAGCGCGAACTCGTCGCCACCGCGCCAGACGAGATCGATCTCGAAGCGGCTCATCGGCGCTCCGCCGGCGGCCCCGGCGCGCCGCTCAAGGGCCGCGGCGCGAGCGTCTCGGAAACCCACACGGCGACCAGCCCGATCGCCACCGACACGGCGATCAGCCAGCGCCCTTGGGAGGAGTCGCCGGTCTGCTGCGCCGTGTAGATCGCCGAGGCCAGGGTCCGCGTCTCGCCCGGAATGTTGCCGGCGACGATCACCGTGGCGCCGAACTCCCCGATCGCCCGCGTGAAGCCAAGAACCACGCCCGCCACCAGGCCAGGAGCCGCCAAGGGCAGAGCGACCCGCAGGAACGCGCGCAGGCGACCGTCTCCGAGCGTCCGCGCGGTCGCTTCGAGCCGCGGATCGATCGCTTCGAACGCCACCCGGGCGGTGCGCGCTACGAGAGGGAACGACATCACGCCGGCTGCGACGGCGGCGCCTTTCCAGGTCAAGAGGAGGTCGAGGTCGACGCCCAGCGTGCGGCGTCCGAGCGGCCCGTCGATGGCCAGCAGATCCAGCAGCAGAAAACCGACCGCGGTCGGCGGCAGCACGAGGGGCAAGCCGACAGCGGCCGACAGCAGCCGCGCGCCGGGAAACCGTCGGCGAGCCAACACGTACCCGAGGGCCACCGCCGGCGGCGTGATGCACACCGTGGCCACCGCCGCCACCCGCAGCGTCAAGGCCAGCACCTGAACCAGATCGTTCAGGCGTCGCTCCCGGTCACACCGAACCCGTGGCGACGGGCGACCGCGGCCGCCGTCGGTGACGAGAGGAACTCGAGATAGGCGCGCGCCTCGGTCACCTGCCCGCCACGCAACGCGGCGCCAACGAGCTCGATCGACACGTCGGTCGGCATCGGCAACGAGGCTTCGACCCGCAGCCGACCGCTGCGATCGGCCACGAGGTCCGTCCGGTACACGATCGCCGCGGTGCGCTCGTCGGCGGCGGCGAGCGCAAGAGCCGCCCGGACGTCCGAGGTCGGAACGAGGCGCGGCCCCAGGCGCTGCCACAGGG
>JBCBCF010000020.1:0-27993 GCA_038530905.1 Acidobacteriota bacterium | reverse complement strand
CGGCACCATGCGGACGATCTTCGGCATGATCCTGGCGCGCTCGGTGGCCGACTCCGGCAGCGCGGAAGCGGGCTTCGACTGGCTGCGGCGACTCGACGGGCAGACCAAGGAGTACGCCCACAATCCGGCGCTGCTGCATCTCAAGATGGAGCGTCAGGAGGGCGTCGTGACGATGTGGGAGCTGACCGACATCCTCTTCCAGCAGGAGCGCGGCGCGCCTCTGGCCTACGTCTTCCCGACGAGCGGCTCGCCGGTGATCGAAGACTCGATCGGGCTGGTGCGGGGCGCTCCGCATCCCGAGCCTGCGCGCGCGTTCATCGAGTGGACCGGAAGCCGGGCGGCGCAGGAACTGGCGGCGAAGGAGCTCTACCGCCTGCCGGCCCGCACCGATCTGCCGGCGGACGAGCTGCCGGTCTGGGCGCGCGAGGCGCTTGACCAGCTGCGCGTCGCCCAAGTCGACTGGAGCCTCCTCGAGGCGAACGGCACCGAGTGGATGAATCGCTGGGATCGCGAGGTTCGCGGCCAGGGCGGCGGCTGAGCCGTGGCCGACGCCCCCTCGTCCGCGGCGCGCGACTTTCTGTCGATCCGCGGCGTCTCGAAGCGGTTCGGGGAGACGGTCGTTCTCGACGGCCTGCACCTCGACGTTGCCGAGGGCGAGATTCTGGCGCTTCTCGGACTGTCGGGCAGCGGCAAGACGACGGCCCTGCGGATTCTCGCAGGCTTCGAGACGCCGGACCGCGGCTCGGTCGAGGTCGGCGGCGACGACGTGACGCACCTCGAGGCGAGGCGGCGCGGCTTCGGCATGGTCTTCCAGCACTACGCGCTTTTCCCGCACCTCACCGTCCGCGACAACGTCGCGTTCGGTCTGGAAGGCTCGGCGCGATCGCGCGTCGAGATCGATCGGCGGGTCGGCGAGATGTTGGAGCTGGTCGATCTCGCTGGCTTCGAGGCGCGTCGCCCGACCGAGATCTCGGGCGGCCAGCAGCAGCGGGTGGCTCTGGCGCGGGCGCTCGCCCCGTCGCCGCGCCTGCTGCTGCTCGACGAGCCGCTGTCGAATCTCGATCCTTCGCTTCGTGAACGAACGCGCGACGAGCTGCGCCGCGCCGTACGCGACGTCGGCATTACGACCGTGCTGGTCACGCATGAGCAGGAAGAAGCGTTCCACGTCGGCGATCGCGTTGCGGTCCTCGACGCCGGTCGTCTGCAGCAGGTCGGCACGGCCGAGGATCTCTATCGACGTCCGGCGACCCGCTTCGTCGCAGGCTTTGTCGGGCGCTCGAGCGCGCTCCGCGGCGAGGTCGTTTCCTGGCGGAACGGCGTCGCGACCGTGCGACTCGATGCCCTCGCCCCGGCGGCCGCCGGCGATCCGTCGGCGACTTGGTCGGGGGCGAGCGACGAGCCCCTCACCCCCGGCACGGCTGTCGAGCTGATCACGAGACCGGAGGCGCTGCAGCTGGCGACCGAACGCGATCCCATCCGAGCCGACGCGCTGCCCGGATATCTCGTCGAGCTCCGGTTTACCGGGCCGACGACCTACGGCATCGTTGAGCTGCGCGACGGGGCGCGCTGCCAGGTCGCCTGGACTGCCGGCGATCCCGCCGACAAGGGTGACGCCGTCGCCGTGAGGCCCGCAGCGCCGCGGGCAGACGTACCAGCGCCGCGGGCGTTCCCTCGAGCTGAGGCTGCCGGCGGCCGATCTCGACGGAGCGAGCCAGCTTGAGCCGCAAGCCGCGACGCGTTGGCCCGTGGGCGGCCCGATGGGCGACCCCGGCGTTGGTCGGTGGGCTTCTCTGGCTCGTCGGCTATCCGCTGCTGCTGACCCTCGTCGAGGCGCTCGGCGGCGTCGACGAACCCACGTTCGAGCATCTGCACGCCTTCGCGACGCGCGGCGACGAATGGCTGGCGCTCTGGCGCAGCCTGTGGATCTCCGTCGCCTCGGTCGTGCTGGCGGCGGCCCTTGGCGTGCCGCTCGCCCTCTTCTTCGAGCGCACGGACTTTCCCGGCCGGCCCACTCTCGGCGCCCTGCTGGCCCTGCCGGTGGCGCTGCCGCCGCTGGTCGGCGTCATCGCCTTCCTGTTCCTCTTTGGTGAGAGTGGGTTCGCGGCGCGGCTGGTGCAGATGGGCTTCGACCTCGAGCGCTCCCCTTGGCGGCTTCAAGGGCCGACCGGCATCCTGCTGGTCCACACCTACTCGATGTACGTCTACTTCTATCTCTTCTGTCGGGCCGGCCTGGCCCGGATGGACGGGGCGACGGAAGAAGCGGCGTCATCGCTCGGTGCAGGGCGCGCGCGGATTCTGTGGCGCGTGGTCTTGCCGCAGCTTCGACCCGCGCTGCTTGGCGCGGCGCTCCTCACCTTCATGACCTCGCTCGGTTCGTTCTCCGCGCCGTATATCTTCGGCGGCGGCTGGCGCGTGATGACGACCCAGATCGTCGCGTCGAAGGTCAACGGTCAGCTCGCCCTGGCGCAGGTCGAGGCGGTGGTGCTCGCGAGCGTCGCGCTCATCGCCCTGTGGGCGATCCGGCGTCTTCAAGGGCCGGAGCCGGTCGCGGCCGGTCACGGTGTGGCGCCGCGTCGGCGGCGCGCGCTGCGCGGCGGCGCTCGA
Source organism: Acidobacteriota bacterium (assembly GCA_038530905.1). Lineage (GTDB taxonomy): Bacteria > Acidobacteriota > Thermoanaerobaculia > Multivoradales > J023 > JAUIJL01. Next base: position 25,389 of record JBCBCF010000020.1, on the reverse strand, counting down.
TGGGCGGCGACCTTGATCGGCTGGGGACTGGCGCTTTTTGCTTTGCTGCCGCATCTGACCCTGCTGCTGCTCTCGTTCGTGCCGCTCGGCACCTGGACGACCGAGCTGCTGCCGCCACAGCTCGACGCGTCGAATTGGCGCGAGCTCTTCTCGGAGGCCGAACGGTTGAGGCCGATGCTCAACTCGCTTTGGATGGCGACCGTGGCGTCGCTCGGGGCCGTGGCGCTCGGCCTGGCAGCGGCGCGGCGAGCGCTGCGTGCCGGCGGTCGGACCGGCGCTCTGCTCGAGGGGTTGATCGCTTTGCCGTGGGCGGTGCCAGGAACGGTGTTCGCTCTCGCTCTGGCCACCGCTTTCTCGGTCGACGCGCCACATCTGCTGCGCTTCGTCTGGGTCGGGACGCCGATCTTGCTGCCGCTGGCTTACCTTGTGCGCTGCTTGCCGCTGACCGGCCGGGCCGCCCTGGCCGGACTGCGCCAGCTCGATCCCGCGCTCGAAGAGGCGGCGGCGTCGCTCGGTGCCGGACCGCTCCGCAGCCTGCGTCGGGTGGTGCTGCCGCTCGTCCGACCGTCGGTGGTCGCAGGCCTCGGTCTCGCGTTCATCACTGCACTGGGTGATTTCGTCACCTCGGTCGTGCTCTACACGTTCACGACGCGGCCGATGTCGATCGAGATCTTCTCGGCGCTGCGCGTGCAGGAGTTCGGTGTCGCCGCGGCCTACGGCGTGCTGTTGATGATGGTGAGCGCGGCAGCCTTCGTTGTGTGGGGACGCGGCGAGCAGACGGGAGCCTCGGCGTGAGCAAGGCACAGAACTCGATCCTCGGCGATCTGTCGATGCTGCCCAAGCTCTGGGTGCTGATGGTGACCGCCTTCGTCGAGATGATCGGCTTCGCGCTGGTCATCCCGCTGCTGCCGCTCTATGCGCAGCGCTTCGGAGCGACGGCGACGACCATCGGCTTCCTGATGGCGGCGTTCGCCCTCGGCGGCATGATCATGGCGCCGATCTGGGGGCGCGTCTCGGACTTCGTCGGCCGCAAGCCGGTGATGTTGGCGGGGCAGGCGATCGCGGCGTGCGCTTTCCTCGTCTTCGCCTATGCCGACTCGGTGCTCCTCCTCTTCGTCTGCCGTTTCCTGCAGGGCGTCGGCGCCGGCAGCATCGGCTCGATCAACGCCTATGTGTCGGACGCGGTCGAGCCCGCGGAACGCGCGCAGGCGCTTGGCTGGATCACCGCCTGCACCAGTCTTGGCGTCATGGTCGGACCATGGCTGGCGTCGCAGACCGTCGCCTACAGCTATGCCGCGCCGGGCCTGATCGCGGCAGGCGCCAGTGTGGTGAATCTGGTCTTCACGGCGATTTGGCTGCGCGAGATGCGCGATCCCAACTCGCGGCCGTCGAAGCCACAGGGCATTCGGCGCCAGGCGGCGGTGGTCATTCAGCATCCGACGCGCACCGTCAGCTCGCTGATCTGGGTCTACACCGCCGGCATGATGGCGTTCATGGCGATGACCGGCATGATGGCGCTCTATCTGTCCGGGCGCTTCGGCATCACCGAAACCGAGATCGGCCATTACTACATGGGGCTCGGAGCGGCCTCATTCGTCATGCGAGCGCTGATTCTCGGGCCGACGGTTCGTCGCTTCGGCGAGGTCCGCACGCTGCGCTCCGGCGCGCTCTGCCTGGGCATCGGCATGCTGGGCATGGGCTTCGCGCCGAATCTGTGGCTCTTCGTTGTCGCGATGGCGCTGGCGCCGATCGGCACGGCGTTTCTCTTCCCGAGCACGACGTCGTTGATCTCGCGACATTCGGATCCCGACGAGGTGGGGCAGACCATGGGCCTGCAGCAGGCGTTCGGCGGCATCAGCCGTTTGCTGGCACCGATTTGGGCCGGCTTTGTCTTCGATCGTCTTGGCATGGCGGTGCCGTTCTGGATCGGCGGGGCCGTCGTTCTCTCGGTCGGACTGCTGTCCCTGCGACTGCGGCCGGGCGCAGCGCCGAAAGCGCCGCCGCCGGACGCGCCGGTCGACGCCTCTGCAGACGCGTCGACCGCCTGACGGCGCCTGCCTTCAGCCGCCTGCCGGACCGAGTGCCGCGATCGCGGCGAGACTGGCCAGCGACACCGCGGCGGCGGTGGCGAGCCCGAGCACGAACGGCCGTGGTCCGGTGGCGCGCAAGACCGCGAGCCGAGTGCCGAGGCCGACACCGGCGAGTGCGACCAGGATCAGGAACTTCGAGGTGGCTGCCAGCCCGGCAACGACATCGACGCCGAGGCCCGCCGAGGCCGCATCGAGCCAGCCCAGGGTGCGCGCCACCGCCATCGCCAGGAACGCGAGCACGAATGGCGGTACCGACTGACGCACGCGGTCGGCGAAGCGCGTCGGGCCGCCCGCCGCGCCGTCGGCGTGCAGAAAACCCACCGCGACGATCACCACGCCCATGAGGGCGTTGCGCACCAGCTTGACAGTCGTCGCGATCTCGCCCGCCGGCTCGCTGAAGGCAAACCCCGCCGCCACCACCTGCGAGGTGTCGTTGACGGCCGTGCCGGCCCAGGTCCCGAACGTGGCGTCGTCGAAACCGAGCGCGCGGCCGAGCAGCGGATAGGCGAAGACGGCGGCTGTGCCGAGGAGGGTGTTGGTGGCGATGGCGAAGGAAACGTCCTCGTCGTGGGCACCGATCACCGGCGCCGTGGCCGAAATGGCGGAGTTGCCACACACCGACGTGCCGACCCCGATCAGTGTCGCGAGCTTGCGCGGCACGCCCAGCGCTCGGCCGAGCGTGTGCGCCACCGCGAGCGCCAGCGCCATGAGCGCGGCGACGAGGAGGAGCGCCTTGCCGCCGATCGCCAGAATCTCGCCGAGAACCAGGCGCGCACCGAGCAGCACGATCGCCAGGCGCAGCACCCGCCGAAACGCGAAGCGAAACCCCGGTCGCCACAGGGAGCCGAGCGGCAGCACGTTGCCCACGACCAGTCCCAGCAGCACCGCGAAGATCACCTCGCCGACGATCCGCTGCAGCGGTTCGGAGAGCAGTCCGTGCAGACCGCGCGAGGCCAACGCGATGGCCACGGCCACCGAGAGGCCGGGCAGAACGAGGAGGGCGAGGGACGACGGGCGGCGCAGCGACATTGTGCGCGGGAGATTACTGCACGCGCCATCTGGCGCCGGTTGCTGCCGAGAGGGCCATCCGTCGGAACGACGGCGGGCCAGCCGCCTGAGCGCGATGTCCAAGACGTCTGGTTGCGGGTCGGCACGGACCACCGCATGCTCGAGCTCGGGGGCTGCAGATCTTAGGGATGGTCCGGCGTGCTGCGCCATAAGATCAGGCGGTCTTGCCGCCGATCATGCCTGTCCCGACCTCACCTCCCGAGACCGATTCTCCGCTCGAGGCCACCCTCTCTCCACCAGAGGACGCCCTGGCCGGCCCGCCGTCGCATGTCGCGATCGAGGTGCGCGGAGCGCGGACGCACAACCTGAAAGGTGTGTCGTGTCGCGTCCCGCACGGCCAGGTGACGGTGGTTACCGGTCCGTCGGGCGCGGGGAAGTCATCGCTGGCCTTTGACACGATCTACGCCGAAGCACAGCGACGCTTCGTCGAGTCGATGTCGACCTACGTGCGGCAATTTCTCGAGCAGATCGAGCGGCCGCCGGTCGAGGCGGTCGAGAACGTGCTGCCCGCCATCGCGCTCGAGGCGCGGAACGCGGTCAAGAGCGCGCGAGCGACGGTCGGCACCCTCACCGAGGTGCACGACATCTTGCGCCTCCTCTTCACCCATGTCGGCCAGGTGGCCTGTCCCAAATGCGACGGCGCCGTGCGGGGAGACGGCCCGCAGGCGCTGGCTGATCGCTTGATCGATCGCTTCGAGGGCGAGCCTCTGACTCTCGTCGCCGCCCTGGATCGGCCGCCTCGGCAGGCCGACCTCAAGCTCAAAGAGCTGGTGCGGGGTGGCTACGCGCGTCGTCTTCGCGACGATGGCGAGATCGAGCGGCTGGTGCCGTCGAGCCGCTGGCCGAAGATCGACGATCCGCTGCTCCTGGCGCTCGGCCGCTTTCGGCCGCGCGCCGAGTCGCGAGCTCGTCTGATCTCGGCGATCGAGGAGGGATACCTGCTGTCCGCCGGCCGGCTGCGGGTGCGGACGGCGAGCGGCGGCTGGTGTTTCTACGGCCGCGCGCTGACCTGCGAGACCTGCGGCGAGCGACTCGAGCGGCCGACGCCACCGCTCTTCTCGTTCAACTCTCCGCTCGGTGCCTGCCCCGCCTGCCAGGGGTTCGGTCGCGTGCTCGGCATCGACCGCGAGCGGGTGGTGCCCGATGCGTCGAAGTCGCTCGCCGAGCGGCCGATTGCGCCGTGGAATTCGCCGGCGTTCGAGAAGCACTATCCGAAGCTTCTGGCGGCGGCTGTCGAAGCGGGCGTCCCGATCGACGTCCCGTGGCGAGACCTCGACGCCGCGCAGCGAGCCTGGGTGTGGAGCGGCGCCGGCAGCTTCACGAATCTCGATCGCTTCTTTTCCCGCCTCGAGCGGAAGACCTACAAGATGCACGTGCGCATTCTCCTGGCGCGCTATCGGGCCTACAACGACTGCCCGAGCTGCCGCGGGCGGCGCCTGCGGCCGGAGTCACTGGCGGTGCGCGTTGCCGGACGCGACATCGGTGAGCTGTCGGCGCTGTCGATCGAAGCGCTCCGCCAATGGCTGGCGACCACCGACTTCGGCACCGGCGAGCGCGGGGATGCGGCGACCCTCGTGGTCGAGCAGCTGGCGGAGCGGCTCGAGACGCTCGACCGAGTGGGTCTCGGCTATCTCTCGCTCGATCGTCAAGGGCGAACGCTGTCGGGCGGTGAGTCGCAGCGCATCCAGCTCGCTTCGGCGCTCGGGGCGGGTCTGACCGGCACGCTCTACGTTCTCGACGAGCCGACGATCGGCCTGCACCCGCGCGATAGCGATCGGCTGCTCGCGCTCCTGCGGGATCTCTCGTCGCGTGGCAACACGGTGCTCGTCGTGGAGCACGATCCGACGCTGATCCGCGGCGCCGACCACGTTGTTGACCTCGGACCGAAGGCCGGTGAACACGGCGGCAAAGTCGTTGCTGAAGGGACGCTCGCGGAGATCCTCGAGGTGCCGGACAGCCCGACCGCAGCGTGTCTGCGCGATCCGCCGCCGGCACCGTCGGTCGCTGAGCTGACGGCAGGCGCCGCGCGCGCCGAAGCAGCGCCGCGCGTCGGCGTGCGCGGCGCCCGCGCGAACAATCTGCGCGGAGTCGACGTCGAGATCCCTCTGGGCATGTTGACAGCGGTCGTCGGAGTGTCCGGTTCCGGCAAGTCGACGCTGGTCGAGAACGTGATCTACGGCAGCTACCAGCGGGCGCAGGGCACGGTGGACGTCGAGCCGGGCGAGCACGACGCGCTCGACGGCTTCGCGGCGCTCGACGACGTGGTGCTCGTCGATCAGCGGCCGCTCGGGCGCTCGAGCCGCTCCAACCCGGTGACCTACGTGAAGGCGTACGACGAGCTGCGCAAGGCGTTCGCGGCGACGCCGGACGCGAAGAAGCGGGGCATCACGGCCGGGCATTTTTCATTCAACGTCGACAAGGGGCGATGTCCTGACTGCCGCGGGACCGGCACGCAGGAGATCGATATGCAGTTCATGGCGCCGGTCGAGGTGGTGTGCGAGGCCTGCCTCGGGCGCCGTTTCCAGCCCGAGGTGCTGGCCGTTCGCTGGCGGGATCGCAACATTCACGAGACCCTCGAGCTGACGGTCGACGAAGCTCTCGAGGAGTTCGTCGACAAGAAAGCGCTGCACCGCAAGCTCTCGTCGCTGCGCGCCGCCGGGCTCGGCTACCTTCGCCTCGGCCAGCAAACATCGACGCTGTCGGGAGGTGAGGCGCAGCGGCTCAAGCTTGCGACCTTTCTCGATCGCCGCCGCCGCGAGCAGCCGACGCTCTTTCTTTTCGACGAACCGACGACCGGTCTGCACCTTTCAGACATCGACCTCCTGCACGAGACGCTGCGCCGCCTCGTCGAGCGAGGGGATGGGGTCGTCGTCGTTGAGCACTCGATCGAGCTGGTCGCTCGCGCCGACTGGATCGTCGATCTCGGGCCGGGGGGCGGCTCGGACGGTGGTGCGCTGCTCTATGCCGGCCCGATGCAAGGATTTCTTGAGATCGACAGTCCGACCGCGGTCAGCCTGCGGCGCCATTTCCGCCGCTGACCGTCTCAGATCCGCTCCTTTCGACCACCGCCTGCAGCTGCGCTTCGTGATGCTCGAGATGGCGGGTTAGGAGCATGACGCCGTCGCGCAGGGATCCCGAACCGAAATATGCATGAGCGAGCCGCTGCTCGGGGCCAGCGAGCCGTGCAGCCTCGGACGTTGCGTCGGCGGCGTCGAGGAACTGCCGCCGGCCCTCGGAGGGGGCGAACGAGCGTTCGGCCGGTCGAGTCTCGGTCGGCGCGCGGACGCCGCGGCGCGGAAACCCACCGCCGCGCAGCAGCTGCGGCAGGAACATCAGCCGCAGCAGTCGCCGCTTCCACCAGGGAAAGACGGGGCGCATGCCTTCCCCGCCGTGCAGCTCGCGGATCACCACCTCGTAGGTCGAGATCAGATGGTCGACGATCGTCTCGGGGGACCACGCATCCTCGGCGATCGGCTGTCGCCAGGCCGCGTCCGGGATCGAGACGATCGTGTCGCCGACGCGGGCGGCGATCTGGTCGTGGCGGTCGAGGACTTCAGCGAGCGTCGGGCGTTGGGGCATGGCGACTTGCAGGCGGTCGAACGATGGACGGAGCGAGGCTAGTTCCCGGCAGCGTATCGCGGCGTGCGCTCTTGAGGCAGTCGGGAGCGCAGCGCCGTCTGAGCGTTTCGATGATCAGAGATCCGGCGTCGGAGATCCAGCGTCGAGGGTCAGCCAGAGGCCTTCGATGGGACGGCGTCGTGGCCGATGGGTGGGCCCTCCGGCACGCGCGCAGCGCGAAACCGCAGCAGCCCGCGGAACCACAGCGCACAGAGCGCCACCGCGACGGCGACGATGATCGCCTGGCGCAGATCGACCGGAACCAGCCAGACGGTCGTGACGACCTCGAGCAAGATGAGAAACAGCAGGCCGCCGATGATGTGGTCGCGCTGCAGCTTGCTGGCGACCGCCGCACCGAGCGGTGCGCCGAGGACGACGATCGGAACCGCCACAAGCCAATAGCTCCAGGCGACGCCGATCTCGCGCAGGACAAGACCGTGCAGCGCGAAGCCGACGATGGAATTGAGCGCCATGATCACGACCGTCGTCGGTGTCGACACCCGCTCGTCGATCCCGAACGCAAGGGTGAGGACGATGAACGTCAGCATGTCGATGCCCGATCCGGTCTGGGCCGCGAAGGTACCGCCGGCGACGCCGACCGCCACGAACGCCGCCTGCCGGAGCGGCGTCCAGCCGTCGAGAGCCCGCCGCGGTCGCCAGCCGAGGCGCCAGCGCGAGAGGGCCATGGCGGCGCCGAAGGCCGCCGCGACGAACGTGAAGAGCAGCCGCGGATAGGGATTCGGCAGCACCAGCCAGACGCTGCCGAGAACCTGACCGATCACGCCGCCGCCGGTCACCAGCCAAATCACGCGCGGCAGAATCGGGATGCGCCGGGCCCAGATGACGACCGCCGCCGCGGTCATGCCGACCGCCTGAATCATCAGCCCGAACGTGCGTGCGTCCGTCGGCGCGATGCCCAGCGCCTTCGTGAAGACGGGAAACGCCACCGCCGCTCCACCCTCTGCCGTCGCCCCGGCGACGAAAGAACCGAGCGTCATCGTCAGTGAGATCGGCCAGAGCTCGGCGAAGAGCCGCCAGCCGTCGACCACTACCATGATCGCCAGCCAGCCGGTGTAGACCACCACCAGAGTTGCAGGATAGGCCCAGCGGCGCAGCACACCTGTCTTCGACATAGGCGGAGGCTATCGGAGATCGCTTGCGCGGGCTCATCCGCCGCTCAGCGTTCTCTCGGTCGGATAGCCTTGCGCCATGCAAGCCTCAACCCGTGCCGAGCCGCTGCCGACCGACCCTTCGATCTTCGCGCCGTCCGAGCGGACGGTGGAGCTTCACCGTCGCCTCGTCGACTTCATGCGCCGAGAGGTCCTGCCGATCGAGGCCGCCTACTACCGGGCAATCGAGGACGCCGATGACCGCTGGCAGCCACAGCCGGTGATGGAAGAGCTGAAGGTAAAGGCTCGAGCCGAGGGGCTATGGAACCTCTTCCTGCCCGAGGCGGAGGAAGGGGCCGGGCTGACCAATCTCGAGTATGCGCCGCTGTGCGAGATCATGGGCCGCGTCCTCTTCGCGCCGGAGATCTTTAACTGCTCGGCCCCCGACACCGGGAATATGGAAGTGCTGGCGCGCTACGGCAGCGACGTGCAGAAGGAGCGCTGGCTCGAGCCGCTGCTCGACGGGCGCATTCGCTCCTGTTTCGCCATGACCGAGCCCGAGGTCGCGTCGTCCGATGCGACCAACATCGAAACGACGATCCGGCGCGACGGCGACGTTTACGTCATCGACGGTCGAAAGTGGTGGACCTCGGGCGCCGGCGATCCGCGGTGCGCCGTGTCGATCGTGCTCGGCCGCTCGGCCGACGACGAGGCGCCCCGTCACCGCCGCCATTCGATGATTCTTGTGCCGATGGACGCCGAAGGCCTTGAGGTGCGCCGCATGCTGACGGTTTTTGGCTATGACGATGCGCCGCACGGTCATGCTGAAGTGGTGTTTCGAGGCGTTCGCGTGCCCGCCGATCACATGATCCTCGGTGAGGGGCGCGGCTTCGAGATCGCTCAGGGGCGTCTCGGTCCCGGTCGGATCCATCACTGCATGCGGCTGATCGGCGTTGCCGAGCGGGCGCTCGAGCTGATGTGCCGCCGGGTCGAGGAGCGGGTTGCTTTCGGCCGCAAGCTGTCGGAGATGGGGACGATTCGCGCCGACATCGCGACCTCACGGCTCGAGATCGAGCAGGCGCGGCTGCTGACGCTCAAGGCAGCGCACATGATGGACACGGTGGGCAACAAGGCGGCCCGCGCCGAGATCGCGCTGATCAAGATCGCGGCGCCGATGGTGGCGCTCGCCGTTCTCGATCGCGCCATCCAGGCGTACGGCGGGGCCGGCGTGTCGAGCGATACGCCGCTTGCCTACATGTGGTCCGCGTCCCGTACGCTGCGCCTTGCTGACGGGCCTGATGAAGTGCATCGTGAGAGCGTCGCCAAGCTCGAGCTGGCGCGTCAGGCGGTCGGTCCATGACCCTGCGCGCGGTGGACGCACCTCGCGTCGCCATCGTGTGGTTCGTGGCGATCGCCCTGCTGTCGGTGGGCTGCGGCGGTGGTTCTTCAACCGTTGTCAACGTGGGCTCGCCGCTGCCCGATCTGGACCTGCGGACGCTCGACGGCGCGCCTCTAGGCCTCGACGACGTGCCGGGTGAAGGGCCCCTGATCCTCAGCTTCTGGGCCACCTGGTGCGAGCCTTGTGTACGCGAGGTGCCGACGCTCGCCTCCCTCCACCGCGAGGGCGAAGCGCGGGTGCTCGCCGTGTCGATCGACGGCGATCCCCAACGCGTCGTGCCGCCGTTCGTCGAGCGTCATCGCATCGACTACCCGATTGCGGTGGCGTCGGCCGAAAGCGCTCTCGCCGTCGGCGCCGTGTCCATTCCCTTCACGCTGGTGCTCGACGACGCCGCGGTCGTTCGGGCCGTGCACGACGGCTACACGACCCGCCGAGCGCTCGCGCGCTCTTTGTGGGAACTGCGCGGCGCCGACCGCGGGGACGACGCGGAGCCGGCTGCTGCGCCGGCGTCCTGAGAGCCGGTTCAGTTGGCGTTGGGAGCCGGGACGTCCACCGGATCGAGGCCGGCGCGGGTGAGAAGCTCGGCGGTGAGCGGCAGCGGCAGACCGACGACGTTCGAATAATTGCCGTCGATGCGGCGCACGAAGAGGGCGCCGAGGCCCTGGATGGCGTAGGCACCGGCTTTGTCGAGCGGTTCGCCGCTGGCGACGTACCAAGCGATGGTGCGGGCGTCGAGCGGCGCGATCTCGACCCCGGTGACCTCGACGTCGGCGGCCTCCAGATCGATGGCCGGCAGACGCACGGCGACACCGGTCACCACGCGATGACTCGCGCCTGAAAGCCGGCGGAGCATGCGGGCGGCGTCGTCCACGTCGGCGGGCTTGCCGAGCAGATCTTCACCGAGCGCGACGACGGTGTCGGCCGCCAGCACCACTTCGTCGGCCGCGACGTCGACCGCGTGCGCTTTCTCGACCGCCAGGCGCAGGGCGTAGGCTTCCGCCGCTTCGCCCTGGCGCGGAGTCTCGTCGATGTCGGCCGGACGGATCGTCGGCTCGTAGCCGAGGCCTTCGAGCAGGGCTCGGCGCCGCGGCGAAGCCGAGGCCAGGACCAAGCGCGGGATGCGGAACGGTCGGGGGGCGGTCATCGCGGATCTCCTCGGGCGATCGATCAGGGGAAATAGCCGGGAATTGTGCGCAGCTCCAGGCCGCCGCGTGCCGTGCGCAGCTCGATCGTGCGAAATCCCTCGGAGTCCGAGGGCAGCGACGACTGATAGCCGACAAGAATCTGCGACCGCAGCTCGAGCTGGATCAGATCGTAGATCTTCTCGAGCCGCTTCGACGACTCGATGAAGAACACGTCGCCGCCGGTCTCGCGCGCCAGCTTGGTCATCAGACCGCGGGCGCTGAGCTGCGAGTTCACCAGGCCGAGGCCGATCACATAGACCGCGACGCCGGTCCGGCGGGCGAACGCGAGGGTTTCATCGAAGGTGTAGCGCGATCCCGAATCTTCGCCGTCGGTGAGCAGGACGAGAGCCTTCTTGCCCGGGATGCCGCTCATATAGTGCAGCGAGAAGAGCAGAGCGTCCCACAGGGCCGTTTCACCTTCGGCGGACAGGCCGCCGAGACCGCCCGCGAGGATCTCGCGATCGTTCGTGAAGCGCACACGCAGCTCAGGCTCGTCGGCGAAGGTGACGACCGCGGCGCGATCGCGCTCGGTCACGACCTCCTCGAGAAAGCGGTAGGCGGCCCGCTCGACGTCGCGCAATGACGGCTCCATCGACTGCGATGTGTCGATCACGAGCGAGGCTCGGATCGGTAGCTCGCGCATCGCCTCGAAGCGACGGATCTCCTGCCGCACACCGTTCTCGAGGACCTCGAGCTCGTCGCGCTTGAGGTCCTCGACGAACCCTCCGTCGCGATCGATGGCGCTGACGAAGAGCTCCACGAATTGCACTCTGTACTCGTCGGTGACGTCCGGCGCGTTGATCAGGTGGGCGTCCTCGGCGCTGCCGCCGTTGACCAAATGAGCGACGGCGCGGACAAATGTGGTCGCGCCGGGCTCAGGGAGGAGGATCGGCTGTTCAAACGGCGGCTGGTACAGCGTCGCCAGGCGCGTGTCCTCGAGGAAGATCTCGACGCGGTCGAGCTGCTCGCCTTCCGGCACTTCCACCGCGGCATGCACGCGGACGCTTTGCTGATAGCTGCCGCCCGCCTGAGGCTCGATCAGCCGGACACCGAAGCGGTGCGGGCCGGCGTTGATCGCCATTTCGTCGCTGGCCAGGCGCGTGCCCTCGGCGTCGAAGGCGTCGGCGCGCACGATGTGGAGGTCGGGCCCACTGCCGAGATCGAGCTCGACGCTGTACGGCGGACGTCGTTTGGCAAAGATCTGCTTGCCGTCCAGCGAGAACGCGACGCGAGAGATGTCGTCCCCCCGCGTCCTGGCTTCGACGCGCACGCGGCCGACCTGCAGCTCGTCTGACAGCGGCAGCAGGCGGACCGAATGGTCGCCGGTCGAGATCGAGGCGTTGGCCTCGGCGAAGCCCGCCGCTTCGGCGCGCGCGGCCAGGTCGCTCGGGTCGTCGGTGCCGGTGGAGTGCAGCTCCACCTCATGCACTGTGCCGTCCTCGGCGATCGTCTTCGCGACGCGCCGAGCTTCCACCCGCGGCACCGTCACCGCGCGCGCCTCGCGATAGAACCGACCGGCATTCACATCCTCGACGCGCACGATCAGTCGGTAGTCACCGGGCCGCAACGGCCGCTGCAGCACCAGAGGCACGCGGTCTCCGAGCGTCGCCGCCGGCAGGTCGAATCGATAGCGAAAATGCTCGAAGAGGCGCTCGTCGCCGCCGTCGTCGGAGCGCAGCACCTCCCCGTCAACAACAAAGTTCAGGGTCGCGAGATCGCTTGCCGTCACCTCCGTGCGCGGTAGCGCGACGGTCGCTTGCACGACCGTCCGACTTTGGTGGCGGCCGGGAAAGGTCAGCGCAAGCGACCCGTCGAGAGTGCCGGCATCGTCCGGCAGCTCGGTCGATCGGGCCACGAAGGTGCGGATCCACTCGGCGCCCGGCGGCGTGTAGACGACCGCCGGAGCGAAGCGGTCGTCGCTGATCGTCTGCGACAAAGCACCGATCAGCTCGTCGCCTCGGAGACAGGCGGAGCCCAACGTCGCAAGCTGCTGGTCCCGTGTTCGGCCGGGACGAACCTCGAGCGAAAGGAGCGACAGAAGTCCGCGCGCCGGCGTCCATAGCCGCAGCTCGTCCTGGCGGACCCGCTGGAACACCAGGAACAACGGGCCGGCGAGGCGATCCGTGCCGTCTGGGTACGACCACAGCTCAACGCGGTGGCGCAGGGCGCTGCATGAGATCGGCCGCCTGCTCCGCGGCTCGCCAAACAGCAAGACGGCGCGTGCCGGGTCGGAGGTGAGCGTCGGATCCAGCTCCCGCGCGCGGCGAGCACGTTCTTGCCACAGGTCTCGCAGCTCGTTGCGCGAGGTGCGCGGCTGGGGATCGCGCAGGCGCCAAAATCGGCGGATGAAGGCGTCGCGACGATACGAGTGGCCGAGGGTGAGGAAAGCAGCTCGCTCCTCGGAGGTGAGGAGCGGCTCGACCTCTTCGAGAAACCGTCGATGGCGATCGTCGAGCAGGTCGACGGCGGACTCGCCGGTGCTCTCGAGCTCCGCCACCTCCGGGCCGGCACCGGACGCGGGCTCGTCGCCCAGGGTGATGGGCGCGGCGAAGAGAGCTGCCAGCGCCACCGCGGCGATGGCGATCGAACCGAGCACGGCGCGCGGCGGGCGCCGCCGGCTCACGGAAAGTAGCCTCGAAGCGTCTTGGCCTCGGCGCCCGAGCGAGCGACTTCGACCTCGATCGTCCGGAAGGCTCGGCTGTTCGTCGTGTTGGTCGACTGGTACGCCAGCAGATAGCGCGAGCGCAGCTCGCGGCGGATGATGTCGTAGATGGCGTCGAGCTCCGCAGCGTCGTCGACGAAGAACGCCCGGCCGCCCGTGGCCTCGGCCAGCTTGCGCAGCTGGCGGCGCGTGTCGAGCTGCGTCCGCGGCAGATCGAGGCCGACGGCATAAAGGGCGACGCCGGCGCGGCGCGCATATTCGAGCGCTTCGTCGAAGGCGTAGCGGCTCGACTCGTCCTCGCCGTCCGAGAGAAGAAGGACCGCTTTCTGGCCGCTGACGCCGTTGAAGTAGTAGAGCGAGAAAATGAGGCTGTCCCACAGCGCCGTGCCGCGTTCGGCCTCGAGGCCGGCAAGAGCGAGCGCCAAGCGATCGACGTCGTTGGTGAAGTCGATGGCGAGGTCGGGGTGATCGTTGAACGTCACCACCGTTGCGCGATCTTTGGGCTGGACGGTGTCGCGCAGGAACGTCAGGGCGGCGTCGCGCGCCACCGGCAGCCGATCCTTCATCGATGCCGAGATATCGAGCATCACCGCGACCTGGATCGGCAGGTTCTCGACCTTCTCGAAGCGCGCGAGCTGCTGCGGCACCCCGTCTTCCAGGACGCGAAATTCCGCCTCCGCGAGGCCCTCGATCGGCCGTTGATCGCGGTCGAGCACGGCGGTGTAGAGCTCCACGAAGTCGACGTCGACCTCTTCCAGGTTGTCCGGCGCGTTGACGAAGACCAAATCCTCGGTTGCGCGACCGTCCGGGGTGTAGGCGACGGCGCGGACGTAGGCCAGCGCGCCGGTCTCCGGCAGCACGATCGGCAGCTCCCACGGCGGCTGAAAGAGCGTGGCGAGCCGCTGCTCGTTGAGAAAGACCTCCACGCGTTCGATCGTCTCACCTTTCGGCACCAGCACGTCAATCGAGGCGCGCAGGCTGTCGCGATAGGTCTTGCCGCGTCGCGGCTCTTCCAGCCGCACGGCGAAGCGATGGTCGCCGGCATTCAGCATCCGCTCGTCGGCGGCCAGCTCCACGCCCTCGGCGTCGTAGGCCTCGAGGCGCAGCACCCGCGAACGAGGCACGTCGCCGAGGTCGAGCTCAACGTTCCACGGCGGCCGCCGCTTGGTCAGCACCGCCGTCCCGTCGAGAAAGAAGGTCACGCTGGCGATGTCGTCGCCGGTGGTCACGGCATCGATGCGCACCAGGCCGGTTTGCCAGGTGCCGCGCAGCGGCGGGATCCGAATCGTCGTCTCTCCGGCACGGAGCGCCGCGTTGGCTTCGGCGAGCAGCTTCGCGGTCTTCGGGTCGACCGGCCGCGGCGGGCCGTCGACTTCGATCCGCGGGACGTCAAGAACGCGCGTCACGCGGTAGAACGCGCCGCTCGCGAGGTCCTTGACGCGGAGGCGCAAGTCGTACGCCCCGGGTCGCAAAAACCGTTCGAAGACCAGGGGCAGAGGATCGCCCGCTTCCGTCGCCTCGACGTCGAATTGATAGCGGAAGTCGTCGAACAGCCTCCCATCGCGCAGGATCTCGCCGTTCATCAGGAGGTTGTAGGAGGCGAGGTCGGCCCCCTCCAGCTGCGTTGTCTCGATCGAGGCGAGCGGGACCTGAACAGCGCCTTGGATCACCGTGCGATTCTGACGCCGTCCGACGAAATCGATCGACAGCTCGGCATCGAACGTGGCTGCCTCCTCCGGCAGCTCGGTGGACGTCACGTTGAAGCTCGCCAGCCACTCTCGCTCGGGCGGCTCGGGGCTTTGTGTCAGCCGGCCGATGAAGGCGCCGCCGCCGAGCGTCCCGCCCTGTTTGCGGAGGAAGTTGAGGGCCGTGAGGATCGCCTCGCCGTCCCATCCGCACTCGCGGCGGATGCCGGCTTGGGTGATCGTGTCTTGGTCAGACGACAGGGCGTTGACGCCGTCCCACGGTTCCCACAGGCGCCAAGGTCCCTGGCGCCAGCGCTGAAAGAAGAGCAGATAGAACTCGCCGCGGTAGCGCTCGCTGCCGTCGTAGTACCAGACTTCGGTGGGCGAGAGGTATTGCCGGCAGTCGATCTGCACACGCTGCAGCGGAAAGCCGTTGGTCAACAAAACCTTCGTGCGGTCGTCGTACGGCCCACCGCCGAAGGTCTGGCGCGCTTCGCCGAGGCGGGCCAGATAGTCCTCGCGATACTCGTTGCGACCGGTGTCGGGGTACGGATCGCGCGCCTTCCAGAAGCGCTCGATGAAGGCGTCGCGCTGGTAGTCCTCTGCGAGCTCGAGAAAGAGCTGTCGCTCCTCGTCCGACAGAATGAAGTCGACGTTGCGCAGCCACTGCTGATATGCCTCCGGCAGGGCCGCGGTTCGCTCTTTGATCCACCGATCGCTGCCGACGTCCGGCTCGGCGACGGCCGTCGGGGCCGCGGCGGCAACAGTGAGGAGAAGAACGGTGAGGACGACGAGACGAACGAGACGACGACAGGCGAGGCGACGGGCCATCATGTCGTCATCCTAGAGGTCCGAGCGCCCCGGCACCAAGCGACGGGGGCGAGTTGCGCCCGCTCCGCCGCGAGCCGGGAGGCCAGAGCGCGCGCGTCGCGAGTGCATGCGGCTCCGATCGGGCGGCTGGCGCTCAGCCTGGATCAGCGAGACGGTGCAGCGGTCCGGCAAAGATCCGTTGGACCCGCCAGGTCAGCAGCAGCGCGGCGGCGAAGAGACCGCCGGTCATGCCGAGCCATAGACCGCGCGGACCGATCTCGGCGCCGAACGCGAGGCCAAGGCCGAGCGGCAGGCCGAGCATCCAATAGCCAACGAAGGCGAGCGCGGCCGGCACGCGGGTGTCGCCGGCGCCGCGCAGCACACCAGCGGCCACGACCTGCAGCCCGTCCGCGAGCTGGAAGAGCGCCGCGATCGGCAGCAGCAACACGGCGAGGCCGATCACGCCGCGTTCGGTCGTGAACGCGCGCGCCAGAAGCTCCGGGGCGAGGGCGAAGGCGGAGGCGGAAATCGACATCACGGCGACGCCGAAACCGAGCGACACCCGCATCGACAGGCGCGCGGCGGTTTGGTCGCCGCGGCCGATCGCGTTGCCCACCCGCGTCGCGGCGGCGCCTGCGACCCCCAGCGGCACCATGAATGCCATCGCGGCCAGCGTCAGAGCGACCTCGTGCGCGGCCAGCGCGGTGGTGCCGAAGCGACCCATCGCCAAGGCGCTGGCGCTGAACATCCAGAGCTCCAGCGACACCATGAACCCCGCCGGGACGCCGAGACGAAGCATCGGCAGATAGCCGCGCGGCCGCAGCACGGCCCGGCGGAACGTGCGCAGCGACGGCATCACGAGCGGCCGCGCGAGCCAGAAGAGCAGGCCGAGCATGGCGCAGCGGGTCATCACCGTCGCGCACGCCGAGCCGACGACCTCGAGGCGCGGCAGGCCGAAGTTGCCGAAGATGAGCACCCAGTTGACGCCGGCGTTCAGCAGATTGCCGACCGCCACGGTCGCCATCGGCTGCCAGACCTCGCTGCGTGCCTGCAGCGTGCGGCGCAAGGCGATGAACAAGAAGAACGGCAGATTGCTCAGGCCGACGATCCGGATGTAGCGAGCGGTCGGTTCGATCAGCTCGGCTGGCTGACCGAGCGCGCGCAGCAGCCAGTCGGTCTGCCACATGACGGCGGTGAGCGGCAGCGACAAGACGGCGGCGAGCGCCAGGCCACGCTGCAGGTGGCGGGCGATCGCGTCGTCGTCGCCAGCTCCCCAGGCTTGCGCGACAAGCGGATCGAGGGCCATCAGCACGCCGAGCGCGAAGATCTGCAGCGAGATGACCAGGGTGTTGCCCAGCGCACCGGCTGCCAGCGCCTGCTCCGAGACGCGGCCGAGCATCATGGCGTCGACCGTGCCCAGCATCATCATGCCCAGCTGAGCGGCGGCCACCGGCGCCGCCAGACGCGCGAGCGCGCGCAGTTCACCACGAACGGTCATGGCACGGCTCCGGCGGTCTCGAATCGATGCTGGGCGTCGACGACGACGAACGACGCCCTCAGCTCAGACGTCGTCGTGCTCCGGCGGGATCACGAGCACGCTGACGCCGGCGCGAGCGGCCACGTCAGCTGCGACCGAGCCGAGGAAGAAGCGCTCGAAGCCGCTGCGTCCGTGCGTTCCGACGAGCACCAGATCGAACGGGTTGGCGTGGATGGCGTCGAGGATCTGGTCTCGAATCTCGCCTTCGCGCACCGTTGGCTCAACCTGGAGGGGCATTCCACTCGAGCCGTCGTCGAGCCGCTCCAACAGCCGGTCGAGCTCTTCGCGCGCCAAACGGCGGATCTGATCGGGCTCGAATTGGCTGCTCGACTCGATCTCGGTCTCCGACAGCACGAAGAGCGCTTCGACCCGGGAGGTGGCGGCGCCGACCTGGCGCAAGATCTCCAGTCCACGGCGCAGGCTCGACTCCGAGAGCGGCGACAGATCCACGGGGGCGACGACCTGCTCGGGTGGCAGCCTCGGCCGGCCGTCGACAACCCAGACGGGGCATTGCGCTTTGCGCAGCACGCGATCGGTGGTCGAACCGAGGTGCGGCGCACGATCCGACTCACGAGCGCCCAGCACCAAGAGGTCGGCATCGATCTCGTCGGCGCGGCTCAGCAGCATGCGATGCGTCGCTCCCGGCTCGATGCAGATCGAAGCGATGGCGCTCGCGTCGAGGCCGAGGCGTTCGAGCTGCTGGGCGAGGATCTGCTCGCGCACCTGACGCTCGCTCTCGATCAGGGCGTCGTCGACGGTGGTCAGGCCCGCCGGTGCGGCGAAATAGGCCAGGGGCAGAGCGTGCGCATGGAAAAGGTGCAGCTCGGCGCCGGAGCGTCGCGCCAGCTCGGCGCTGGTCCGCAGCACGGCGTCGCTGTCGGGCTCGAGGGAGGTCGCAGCGAGAATCGTCTTGAGGTCGGACGGCGTCGAAGTTGGCGCGGACATGGAGCCTCCTGAAAGAGGATCAGTCTATCTGAGCCGGTCGCCGTCGCCGATCAGTCTTCGATCTCGTCAGGCTCCCAGCGGAAGTGGCGCAAGGGAACGCGCGGCGGTCCGTCCTGGACCTCCCGCAGCTCGACGCCCTCGGCCCGCAGCATCGCTTCTTGGAGTCCTTCTCGCCCTGGCTCGCTGCGTCGGCTGACCTCGCCTCGGGCGTTGATCACGCGATGCCACGGCACCGTTTCATGGTCCGGCCGATCGTCGCGCAGGGCGGCGAGCGCATAGCCCACTTGGCGTGCGTGTCGCGGCAGACCTGCGAGAGCCGCGATCTGACCGTAGGTCGCCACCCGGCCCTCGGGAATGCGCCGGATCCAAGTGTAGAAGCGCTCCCAGCGAGCCGAAGCCTCGGCGCCGGAGTCATGCGGAGTGCGTCGCGCGGACAAAAAAAAGCTCCTTCGTGACGGAGTCGAGTCGAAGCGGTTCGCTCATCGCCATCCGAGGTGTCGACCCTAGAGGAAAGCGGCGGCAAGCTGCCGATCGTCTCGAGCCCCGTCACGTCGGAGCCCGCTCTCGACGTTCAGATACAGCAAAGCCTGTGCCAGGCGGCGCGGAGCGCTGTCTGAAGTTCGAGATCGAGCAGCTAAGCTCTTTCTAAGCAGTGAGTTAAGTCAGTCAAGGATCGCCGAATCCGGACCCCGATGCGGGTCGGGAGAGCGGGATCGGGTTAAGGACCGCTGGCCGACATCGGCCACTGACCGGCAACGGCCAGCGGAGGGGTGGCCGCCAGCGGTCAGTGGGCGAAGTCCAGCTGCTTAGGGCAGTGGAGCCTCGACGGCGCCCACCGGCCGCTCGAAGGTGCCGGCCTGCGGCTCGAAGAAGCGCAGATTCGAGATCGCGGCGCGTCCAATCGGTTCGCCCACCAGGCCCGCATCCTCGGCCCAATTCCAGAACTGCCAGCGGGTTGCCAGATGCACGCCGTCGCCCACTTCTTTGACGTCGTGGTACGTGATGGCGTGCGGCTCTTGCTCCGCTTCGGCCGTCGGCGTGCCGTAGGTGACGATGTAGGCCATGGCGGCGAGATGGTCGGTCTTCGGGTCGCGATACAAGATGTACCAATCGTCCGGGGAGTCGCCGACGCCGGCGCCGAACGTGAGGCGCGCCGTCGGCATCGCCTGTCCGTCGCGCAGCGGCCGATCGCCAAGAGCCGCCAGATGCGTGCCCGGATCGGTGATCTTCATCGGCGCGGCGACGAAATACGGCCAGGTCAGCAGATGGAAGCGGGCGCGGGGAAGGGTGGTTCCCGCGCTCATCCAGGCGTCGCGGCCGTCGTAGACGAGGACCGAGCCGTCGGCGAGAGCCAGATGCACCTCGCCTCCGGTCGTGCCCATGGTCAAGGTCCCCTCGATGGCTTTCTGGCCGCCGAACCAAACTTCGAGATCGGCGGCGAGGGCGTCGGCACCTTGCCACGACGTCAGACCGTGGGCCCGATGGATGTCGTCGGCGAAGTCGCCGTCGTTGGCGAGGGTGGGGAGAGCGCCGAGCGCGAGCACGAGCGCGGCGAGGACGAAACGGAACAGCTGACGGTGGGGCATGCGGGCTCCTTCGATCGCTGGGAGGAAGAGACGGCGTCGGCGTGCGCGGCGCACGCGGCGTCTCGGGACGCCGTGTGGTTCGCGCCGAGAGCGGCACCGGATCGCTCGTCTGCTCCCGCGACCTCAGTCTGCGCCGTAGGTCGCCTCCATGGTGCGCGCTCGCCAGGCCGCCAGAGCCAGCACGGCGACGGTGAAGAGCATCAGCCCCGGCACCGACAACCACCACGGCGTCGGCTCGGTGAGCACGGCGAACGCCCCATCGTCGACCGGCACCGGCAGCAATGACTTCAGGTAGAAGATCACACTGAGCTTCTTGAGCCAGGCGGGCAGCAGGAAGTTGATCGCCTCCCACGCCCAAAGCACCGCCGCCGGCACGACTGGATTGCGGAACAGCTGGCCAAGCAGCAGGAAAACCGCGCCGTAGCCGACGCAGGCGAGAGCCGTGACGCCGAGGTAGGCGACGAGATGCCGGAGGCCAGGCCCGTCGACGAGGTATGTCCCGAGCTCGCCGAGACCCCAGGGCGAAAAGCAGAGAAGGAAGGAGGCCGCCACCGCCATCAGGAAGACCGTTGTGGTCACCAAGAGCGCCGAAAGGTATTTGGCGACCACCAACACTTCGCGTCGCAGCGGCGTCAGAAAGTAGTAGTGCAGACTCTTCTCGATGATCTCGCTGCGGAAGAGACTCATGAACTGAACCAAGCAGGCGAGAAAGATCGACGAGCTGAGAAAGCCGACGAAGAAGCCGCTGTAGATCGGTGTGGCCTCGAGCGGCCCGGCGAGCTCTTTCGGCACCGGCGACAGCGGCCACATGAGCATGAGGAGCGTCGGGGCGCCGGCGAGGAAGTAAGTGATCCAGGCGCGGCCGCCGAGAAGCTGGCGCCGCAGCTCGAGCCGGGCGATGCCAAGGATTTGGCGCCGCGTCTTGCCGGTCGCTGCCGGACGCCGGCTCGACGACGGAGTGGCGTCAGCGGCAAGCGCAGTCGAGTCGGTCACGACGCACCTCCTTCGTTCTCGATCAGATAGGCATAGACCGACCGCACGTCGCTGTCGGCGAGCGTCACGGTCTCGACCTCGAGATCCAGGCTGGGCACCAGCTCGTTCATCGCGCGGTAGAACTCGCTGGCGGCGCGCGTGCGCAGCATCATGCCGCCGCCGTCGTCGTGGAGCGTCGCCTCGACGATGAGGCCGCGCTCGAAGAGGGCGGCCGCCAAGCGGGAGGCGCGGCTTGTCCGCACGAGGATCTGGATCGGCCGTTCCTCAACTTCCTCGCGCACGCCCTGAACTTCTCCCTCGGCCACGACAT
This sequence comes from Acidobacteriota bacterium, assembly GCA_038530905.1. Classification (GTDB taxonomy): domain Bacteria; phylum Acidobacteriota; class Thermoanaerobaculia; order Multivoradales; family J023; genus JAUIJL01. The sequence goes on along the minus strand of JBCBCF010000020.1, from coordinate 4,393 downwards.
AGCCGCCCGTCAGGAGGACGATGCGGTCGGAGATCATGTCGACCTCGTGCAGGATGTGGCTCGAGACGATCAGGTGGCGCCCTTCATCGGCGAAGTCTTTGAAAATGTCGATCGCTTCCGAGCGCGCCATCGGATCGAGGCCGTTCAGGGGCTCGTCGAGCACCAGGACCCGAGGCTCGTGGGCGATCGCCTGCGCCAGGCGGATGCGCTGCCGCATTCCTTTGCTGTAGCCGCCCATGCGCCGATCGGCCGCCTCCTCGAGGCCGACGCGGCTGATCGCGCGGTCGGTCAGCTCACGCACGCGCGGCGGCTCGAAGCCGTGGATTCGCAGGTAAGAGGCGACGAATTGACGGCCGGTGAGATGGCTTGGGAAGGCGTCAAACTGCGTCAGATAGCCAACTTCGTGCCCGAGCTCCGGCGCGTCCGAGGCGATGCCGATGACCCGGATCTCACCTTCGCTCGGCTGCAGGAGGCCGGTCATCAGATTCATCAGCGTCGACTTGCCCGAGCCGTTCGGTCCGACGAGGCCGGTGATGCCTGGCTCGAGGCGCAGCGACACGCGGTTGATGCCGAGCACTTCACCGTAGAACTTGGACACGTCGTCGAAGACGATCAGGTCGTCATCGAGAGAGATGCCGGCCTCGTCCTCGAATGGCGCGATCGTGGGTGTCGTCATCAGCTCACCGTCCGGTAGGGCTTGATCTTGAGCGCCAAGAGCGCGACGAAGAGGCTGAGAAAGGTCACCAGCGAGACAAGCGCAGCCGCGGTCGGCAGGTCGGAGGAGGTGACACCACCAATCCAGCGCGTCCAGAGAATCGACAGCACCGCGCCGAGATCAACCATCTTGCCGTACGAAGTGCCGAACAGGCCGTTGATCAGCGTCGCGAGAAATGTGCCGCTGGCCAGGAAGAGAAAGATCACGAGCGCGGCGATCGGCTTCCATCGCACCCAGGCCGACACCGCCAGCGCCAGCAGACCGAGGGTGATCATCCACATCCACGCGCCGCCGACAAGGCCGATCGGGATGCCGAGATTCGCGCCGAGCCAGCCGTCGACGTAGCCGGCCTGCAGCGCCACGACGATCAGCCCCGGGATCCAGGAGATCAGCGACAGCAGCAGGATCAGCACTGTTAGTCGACCGACGACATATTCGACCCGCGAGAGCGGTCGCGCCAGGTAGAGCGGCAGCGCATTGTTTGCCAGGTCGCGCGACACCAGGCCCGGGCCGACGAAGAGGGTCAAGAAGAAGCCGAATCCGGCCTGGATGCGCGCGAATTGGGCGAAGAAGTCGGCGTCGATCGAGATCAGGCGCTCAAGATCGAGCCCCGGGAAGAACTGGAGGATCGCCGCGCTGTGCCGGAGGTAGACCACCGTCAGGTAGTAAAGCGGCGGGATCAGGCAGAGAGCGAAGAAGGCGATCAGCAGTTTCGACTTCGTCAGGTCGGCGAGAGCGAAGCGTGGGAGCACCAGCCATCGTGGCCCGCGTGCCGGCGGCGACGAGCCGTAGGGGCGATAGTCGCGTTGGTGGACCGCCATGATCAGGCCTCCTCGCGCATGGCGCGATCGAAGATGTCCTGCAGCGAAGTGCGGTGAAAGTCAAGGTGGCGGATCTCGACCCCATGCGCGCTCGACAGCTCATAGAGGTCGCGGATGGTGCGCTGCGGAGGCATCACCACCCGCAGGCGGCGACGTCCTTCGGGAGTGCACTCGCAGCCGCCCTCGCGCAGGGCCTCGATGTACCGCTCGCTCGGCCCATGGATCTGCAGCTGAAGGAATTTGCGGTCGGCGCGCCGCTCCTCCTCGAGGTTGCGGTGGTAAACGATCCGTCCACCCTTCAAAATCATCACTTCCTCGCATGACTCCTCGACGTCGCGCAGCAGGTGCGAGGACAGCACGACGTGCACCTTGCCGGTGGCGCTGATGTCGCGAATCAGCCGGATCATGCGCTCGCGGGCTGGCGGATCGAGGCCGTTGGTCGGTTCGTCGAGGAAGAGGAGCTTGGGGCCATGAACCAGCGCTTGGGCCAGCTTGGCTCGCTGCTTCATGCCCAGTGAGTAGGTCTCGAGGGAGCGGTAGCGCGCCTCGCCGAGGCCGACGTACCACAGGGCCTCGTGGGCCCGCTCCAGGGATTCCTTCGGCTCGAGGCCGGCGAGCTCGCCCATCATGCGGACGAAGCGGACGGCCGACATGCCGGCGACGAAGGCGTCCCGCTCGGGCATATAGCCAATCGGCGCGCGGGCTGCTTTTGGCTCGGCGCCCAGGTCACGGCCGAAGATCCGCGCCTCACCCTCACTCGGGCGATGAAAGCCGAGCAGCGTGTGGATCAAGGTCGTTTTGCCGGCACCGTTCGGCCCGAGCAGGCCGAGTGAGCGACCGGAGAAGCTGCCGCTCACCGAGCGCAGGGCCTCCAGGCGGCCGAAGCGGACAGTGAGCTGCTCCAGCTCGAGAACGGGTTCCATGGTGGGCGGGATCTCCAGGGCGAAGGGGAAGGCGGCGGGACCGTCGGATTCTCGATGCCTACGACGCGGCGCGGCGCGAGGTTACGGTCCGAACGGCCGGCTCGCCGCACCGCGACCGCTCGAACGCGCGGCGCGACGACGCGGCCGGCGCGCCGGCTCAGCTTGGATCGGCGGGCGTCCCGTCGACGTTCGCGAGCAGGCCGAAAAAGGCCTCGAGCCCGGCCGGATTGCGCATGCCGAGCGCCCGCATCATGAGCGTCGAGAGGGCGTCTCCCTGCGACGAGGCGGCCAGGGTCACGCGCCGTGGTGCACCGTAGGCATAGACCAGCGCCGGCTTCATCTCGGCGCCGATCGCCGCTGCCTGCGCCCTCTGCTCGTCGTCGAGCATGGTCTCGGTCAGCCGCTCGGCGATCGGCTGCAGGGACGAGCCGAGATCCTGGTAAAGGAAGGCCGAGAAGTTGTTGTGCCGGTCGACCGGCAACAGCTCGAGGAAGCTCGGTGAGGTTGCCAGGGTGTAGCCGGACGCGCGGTAGCGCAGCGCCTGGTCGACGACCGCCGGATTGGCGCCGGCGACGAGATAGCCGTCGACGAAGGTGTAGGACGCCGACAGGGTCACGTCTTCGATCGTGCCGCTCAGGGTGTAGAGCGTGCGACCGCCGGACTCCCGCTCCTCCAGCTCGAGCGGCGCCAGCCCGTCGGCGCGCAGGGCGTCGTTGGAGTCTTCGATCGAACGCTCAAGTGCCCACTGGAAGCGCGCAGGATCGTAGACCTCGACGATGAGCTTCCACGCTGGCTCGGGCAGCAGCGGCCCGTCGAGGGCGAAGAGAATCTCGCCGCCGAGGGTCGCTGCCACGTCGTCGCGCAGCGACAAGCCGTTGCGCTCCTCGAAAGCGCGCATTCCTTCCATCGACCAGTCCTCGATCGACGAGAGATCGTCGAGGAGGAGGGCAGGGTCGCGGAATACGGCGGCCGTGGCCAGCTTGGCGTCCGGAGCCACGAACTCCAGCGAGCCCATGGGCGCCGGCTCGGCGAGCCACGACGCGACGCCCTGGCGCGCCTCGCCGAAGGCGACGGAGGCGCGATGCTGCGTGTGCTCGTCGATCTTCTTTTGCTCGATGACCAGATGACGCGCGGTGTCGACGCCAAGGAACGCGAGATTCTCCTCGTCGCCGGGCGGCAGCAGCCGCTCGAGATCGGCGGCTGCGATGAGCGCCACGCCCTCGGCGTAGAGATCCTCGAGCGTCGCGTGGAAGCTCGAGCCGACGAACGGGCGCTGCGCGGTGTCGCGTCGCTCGGCCAGACGCCGCAGCGCTTCGACCGAGTCGGCCATCGCCGCCAGATCCTCGTCGATCCAGAGAAACACGCCCTGGCGCTCTTCGTTGCTCGTGCGCGGATCTTCGATTTCGACGAAGCCGGCAAAACGGGCGGTCTCGATCGACACGGTCGGCAGGCCCGCCTCGCCGCTCGCGATGCGCTCGATCGCGGCGCGCAGACCGTCGGCGTCGACAACCTCGGCGAGCAGCAGCCCGCCCGATGGTCGCTGCGCTTCGCTCGTCGCCAGGTCGAGACCCAGGGCCACCTCGGCTCCGAGATGCAGGCTCAGGTCGGCGGCGACGTCGAACGCCCGCTCGCTGAAGGTTTCGAAGAGCTGAGGCACCCCGTCGCGCCGCCAGGCGGCCAGCGCCTCGCTGTCGCCGAGCCGCTCTTCGAGCAGCTGACGGACCTCTCGCATCACCTCGCCGAGGTTCGGGGCGGCGGCGTAGACCGTCGTCTCGGCCGGCATCAGGTCGAGCAGGCGACTGTCGACCCGCAGCTCCGGATGAGGCACGGCGGCAATCTCGTTGCGCAAGTCGGAGTAGTCGCGCAGCAGCTGGAGATAGCGACCGACGTCGCGGCTCCAGGCCAGCTCGTTCTCGAGCGGCCGGCGGTCGAGC
>JBCBCF010000019.1:3656-28235 GCA_038530905.1 Acidobacteriota bacterium | reverse complement strand
TCGACGGCCAGTACCACGACGTCGACTCGTCGGAGATGGCGTTCAAGGTCGCCGGCTCCCTGGCATTCAAAGACGCCATGGAGAACGCGGCAGCGACGCTTCTCGAGCCGGTCATGCACGTCGAGATCTCGACCTCCGAGGAGTTCATGGGCGAGATCATGGGCGATCTGTCGCAGCGGCGCGGTCGGCCGCTCGGCATGGACACCGACGGCGACCGCCACGTCGTCGAGGCGGTCGTTCCGCTCGCCGAGATGCTCGACTATGCCACCGCGCTGCGCGCGATGACGCAGGGTCGCGGTCGGTTCGCGATGGAGCTGCAGGGCTACGAAGAAGTGCCGCGCAGCCTGCACGCCAAGATCGTTGGAGCGAAGCAGGCGGCGGCGAGCTGACCGCCGGCCGGCGCTTCGGCTCCACCGGCCACCCCGACAGACCGACCCTGCAGACCAACATCTTGACCTCGAGGCGAGGCTATGCCCACCTCGAGCGAAACAACGGCTCAGCCGTCGATCTCGGCGCCCAGCCCTGCCAGGCGCACGATGCGCCAGGGACCGTCCTCGAGCGTCGACAGATCGAACGTTTCGCCGCGGTCCTCCGCCTCGTGCTCCCGCCAGGCAATATAGGACCTGCGGTCCAGCTCGATCCGCTCCACCGTGCCGCGCGCCCTGGCCGTGCCGCCCATCGCGTCGGTCGGGAAGACGAGCACGCCGTCTTCGACCTTGACCTGCAGCTTGCCGGTGCCGTCGTTGATCTCCATCCAGCAGCCGGCCTTGGCGCAGACGCCGGTCACGTTCCCCTCGATGACCACCTCCCGGCCCTCCCAGGCCTCTTCGTCGTCGAGGATCGTGGCGATGGAGGTCGGCGCCTCCTCGCCAACTGGTTCGCCGATGGTCCGGCCGGGCGCCTCCTCGGCGAACGCCGGAGCGCCGGCCAGGAGGAGCGCAGCGAAAACGAGAGAGACAAGAGGGGTTGCAGCAAGACTGCTGCAGTGTCGGGCATCGGGGCGCCTAGAGGTCATCGGTCATCTCCCACAGAAGAGCGTCAGCCGGTGCCCGCCACTGAGGCAGGGCCGGCACGGTCGGGCCGGGTCGTCCACAAGAACCAAACGAAGCCGACAATCCACGGCGCATCGGCGATCAGCGGCTGCCACCACTGGCCGGCCGGCAGCTGACCGCCGGCCAGCGCTCGCCAAGAGATCACCAGGCCGAGCACCTTCGAGGCCAGGCCGAGCCAGACGACGCCGCGATGGCGCCGCGGCGCCATCGCCACCATCCAATAGCCGAGTCCGAACAGAATCACGGCACCGAAGAGCAGCTCAAACGCGAAGGGATAGCGCGGCGGCGGCATCCCGCCGGCGACGAACGGCCGTTCGATCGTCGCCCAGCCGACCGCGCCGCCGATCACGTTGAACGCGCCGGCGAGAATGAAGAAAATCCGCCATCCGCGGCCCTCGCCGGCGGGCCGCGCGCTGGTCACGCTCAGGAGAGCTCGATGGCGAGGATCTTGCGCTCTTCCTCGGCCAGGAACTCGACCAGCGCCGAGCGCAGCTCCGGCCGCGAGAGAGCCAGCACGCGCACCGCCAGCAGCGCCGCGTTGATGGCCCCGTGCTTGCCGATCGCCAGCGTGCCGACCGGCACGCCCTTGGGCATCTGCACGGTCGACAGGAGCGAGTCGAGTCCGTCCAGCGACCAGCCTTTGACCGGCACGCCGAAGACGGGAAGCAGCGTGTGAGCGGCCACCACGCCGGCGAGATGGGCGGCACCACCGGCGGCGGCGATCACCACTTCGACGCCGCGATCCGCGGCGCCGGAGGCGAATTCGATGGCGGCGGACGGCGTCCGGTGCGCTGACAGGACGCGCACTTCGCTTGCCACGCCAAAGCGATCCAAGGTTTCGGGGGCGGCACGCATGACATCCCAGTCCGACTGGGATCCCATCATGATGGCGACGAGTGGGCGATCTTCCGACATGGTGTCCTCGCGGTCCGTGAACGACGCGGCGGATTATTCCAGATCCGCCGCCTTCGCGTCGCGCCCGCACGCGGGTCTCAGGACTCGGCGGTCGCCTCGACTGTCACGCGCGCCTCAGCGTCGAAAACGATCCGCAGAACGTTCGGCCGACAGCAGACCTGGCAGTCCTCGACCATCTCCTGCCGGCGCGCGGCGCTCGGATCGACCTCGGTTTCATTCGGCTCGCCGCAGAATGCGCAGTAGAAGATCGCATCGGTGTCCATCGGTGCGTCAGCCGGCGCGGCGCTGGAGCGCACCGGACGATCGACCGAGCGCTGCCTCGGCACCAAAAAGGCTGAGATAGGCAGCCAGCGTCTCCGCCGCCAGCCGATCCGCCGAGGTCGAGACCACGCGGATCCCGCGATGGCGCAAACGGGCCGTCAGACGGCGATTGGCGAGCTGAATATCGAGCGCCGCCGCCTGCGCGAAGGCACCGACCGTGTCCTCGGGCGGCTGCATCGCCAGAGCGCGCAGCTCCGGATCCTCGAGGCGCACGAGAATCGGTCGATGGCGGCGCTCCAGACGCTGCACGGCGGAACGCAGGAGCTCAGCCGCGACGAGATCGACGACCGAGGTCAGCAGAACCACCGTCGACCGGCGGGTGTCGAGCGCCAGGGCGGTCGCCGCGGCGAGATCGAATGCCGGCTCGACCAGGCGGCTCTCGAGATCGTAGAGAGCAGCGTAGGCCGAACGGACGTCGCGTTCCGAGGTCATTCGCACGCGCCGCTCGACGCGATCGGAGAAGGCGACGACGGTCACGCGATCACCGCGGGCCACGGCCGCGCGGGCGAGGGCAAGCGTCGCGGCCAGCGCATGATCCAACTTCGACTGACCGGCGTCGAGAGCGGACATGGCGCGCGCACAGTCGAGCAGAACGATCAAGCGGGCGCCGCGTTCCCAGGTCTCTTCACGCGTCACCAGCCGCCCGTGGCGCGCCGTCGCCTTCCAGTGGATGCGATTCGGTGGATCACCGGGCAGATATTCACGCAGCGCGTAGGGCTCGGTGCCGACGCCGCGCACGCGCTGCATCTGCCGACCGAGCGAGGTCCGCTGCGCGACCAAAAGCAGCCGACCGACATCGCCGGTCCAGCGCACCCGCGGAACCACCCGCACCGCCTCGGCCTCCAGCAGCCGGCGCTGGCCCCAGGCCAGGCGCCACGGGCCGAGAACGCGGGCAACCAAGGGACCGGCGACGACCTCGCCACGCCGTCGCGGTTCGAGATCGATGGTCCATCGTGCCGCGCCGCTCGCGGGCAGCTCGAGCGAGCGGCGCTCGGCGTGGGCGGCGAGCGAGGGGTGCAGCGTCTCGCGCAGCCGCAGGCCGAGAGGACGTTCGGCCGCGCTCTCGATCTCGATCTGCAGCTCACTCGCGGAACCCTGCGCGAGGATGCGCGGCCAGCGCCGCGCCGCCGCCAGCTCGACGCCGCGAGCCACCCTCGCATCGCGCAGAACCGCCAGGATCAACAGGCCATCGAGAACCAGCGCCGCGATCGTCAGCCCGGGCACCAGCACTCCGACGATGCCGAGCAGCGTCGTGAGGGCGAGAAGGTAGAAGGCGCGAGCGGCGGGGATCAAGGCGTCGGGCCCGCCTCCGCGAATTCCTTCGCGGTCGGTCCCTCCGGCTGGGCCTCCTGCGCACCATGTGGCACCTCGACGGCCGCCGCCAGCTCGTCGAGAAGGTCGCGCGCCGATCGGCCCTCGAGCTCGGACTCTGCGTCGAGAATCAGGCGATGGCGCCAACATGGAATCAAGCAGCGCTTGAAGTCGTCCGGGATCGCGAAGTCGCGCCCTTCGAGCAGCGCCATCGCGCGGGCGGTCTCGAGCAGCGCCAGGGCGCCGCGCGGGCTGATCGCCAGCTCCAGCCGCTCTGACGCGCGAATGCCGGCCGCCAGGCGCGCCAGATAGTCGAGCAGCGGATCGGACACGTGCACGGCACGCGACGCTCGACGGAGCGCTGAAGCGACCTCGGGCGCCACCACCGCCGCCGGCAAATCGTCGTGGCCCCATGCCTGGCCCGACACCGCCCGCCGATAGAGCTCGACCTCGGCCGCCATCGGCGGCAGCGATAGGTCGACGCGCAGAAGGAAGCGGTCGAGCTGCGCCTCCGGGAGCGGATAGGTCCCTTCGAGCTCGATCGGATTCTGCGTCGCGACGACGAAGAATCCGGCATCGAGCCGATGGCGGTCGCCATCGATCGTCACCTGCGCTTCTTGCATCGCCTCGAGCAGCGCGGACTGCGTCTTCGGCGGAGTGCGGTTGATCTCGTCCGCCATCAGGATCTGGGTGAAAATCGGCCCGCGGACCAGCCGGAATTCCTGCGTCGCAGCTTGATAGACGTTGGTGCCGAGGACGTCAGCCGGCATCAGGTCCGGCGTGAACTGAACGCGCTGGAACTCGAGACCGAGGGCGGCGGCGAACGCCCGCGCGAGCAGGGTTTTGCCGAGGCCCGGAATCCCCTCGAGCAGCACGTGTCCACCGGCGAGATAGGCCGCCACCATCAGCTCGGCTGCCTGGCGCTGACCGAGCACGTGCCGATCGAGCGCCGCGACCAGCCGCTCGGCGTGGCGGGCCGCCTCTGCGGCGGAAAGAGACGAAGCGAGAGACTGAGTCAAGGCAGGCTCCTGGAGGAAGCGGCGCGGCGGCGCGCCAGGGAACGAGCCAGGCGCAGAAGGCCGGCTCCGTCGTGGACGTCGGTCAGCTCCGCGGGCGGTCTCGACAGCCGCGGATCGAGCGCACGGGCCCGCTCGACGAGGGCCTCGGCGGCATCACCATGATGCCCGAGGCGATCGTGAACGGAACCGAGACCGCGCAAGAACGCAGCGGTCGAGGCGAAGCTCGGGCGCTCCTCGCGCCAGGGCGGACCGAAGCGCCAGGCCAAGCCCAGCGCCGCGAGCGCATACGCCAACGCCAGATGCGCCAAGAAGAAGTCCCAGGCTCGCCGGCCAGCCGAGCCGGCGGCGGCCAGCTCGAGATCGACCAGACCGTGCCGATACTCGTCGATGCTCCAGCGCCGGCCCACCGTCTCGAGCAGGAGATCGAGCAGCGCCGCGTTGTCGACCACGCCGGCGTTGCGCACGGCGGCCGACGGAATCATCCACACCGTGCCGGCACCCCGTCGGTAGGCGAAGACAAGCGTGGCTGCGTCGCCGGCGTCATCGCCTCCTCGATAGAGCCGGCGCGCGTCCGGCGGCGGTGGTGGCGCTCGATCGATGGCGTGGATTCGAAGCGGCGGGCTGTCAAACGGCGCCACCGGCTCGAGCGACCAGCGCGCTTCCGCCCAGTCACCCCACGCTCGCCAGCCCGAGGGCGCTTCCTGACGAATTGGCAGACTGCTCCCAACGCCAACCGCGTCGAAGATCTGCCGCCGCACCAGGCTTGTCCTCGCGTCGTCGTAGGACACGACGATCGTGCCGCCGGCTGCGAGTCGAGCCCGCAGCGCCACGATCTCGTCCTCGTCGAGTGGCTTCGGCGCCGGCAGGGCAATCCACCAGGCAACGCCGAGATCCTCGTCGACGCCGAACGGACGATCGCGCAGATCCACCTCGGCGCCGCGCGCCTCGAGATAGGCCATCGTGGCTTTCAGACCGTCCGCCTGGCGCGAGAAGACGCTGGCGCCCGTGGGGCGCTGCGCGAACACGGAGAGGAGAGCGATGGCGCCGACCGCCAGGAGGACGCCCACGACCAATCGCCGGTTCATGCCCCGGCCTCGCGCAGACTCCGCCACATCGCGCGCACGTCGTCAACCGCCGGCTCGCCCTCGCCATAGATCTGACGGTCGAGCCGGCGCACCGCCGCGGCGAGGTCGAGACGCTCAGCACGCACCAGGAGCTCGCGGCTGGTCCACGACGGATCGACGGTCCGCTGTGGCAAGAGCCGGCAGGCCAGCCACCACCAAATCGCTTCGAGCGCCGCTGCCGCTCTGCCGGCGGCCAGCCGCTCGTGGGCTTCGCGCTCCCAGTCGCGAGCGGGAGCTTCCGAGCCGCTTGCAGCGACCGGCACGCCGCTGATGATCTCAAGGTCGTCCATCATCGGTGCGCCGCGCGGGCGAAGGCGGCTCAGCCAAATCCAAGCGATCCAGGCAAGTGCGATCCCGAGCAGGGCGATCGGCAGCCACTGCGCCAGCCACACGGGCAGCGTCGGCAGATCAACCGACGGAAAGCTCCAACCGATCTTCCCTTCGACCAGCGCCCAGAGGCGCTCCAGGAGGCTCGGCCCCGGTGGCTCGGTGACGACCGCCTCGCGCTGGACGATCTCGCGAATCAGCTCTGCGTCACCGGTTGCCGCCGCCGGCACCGGCGGCGGCGGCGGGCGACGACCGTCGGCCTCGGACACCGTCGCCAGGACCTCGGAGGACCGGGCGACAACGAGCAGCCCGAAGATCGCGGAAGCGATCCTCTGCGCCGCGCGTTCAGCGCGTCGCATCCGCGACCGAAGCGGTCAGCGAGCCGACCGCGGCGCGCAGGTCCTCCGCCTCGCGGCGGCGGCGAATTTCGAAATAAAGCATCGGCTGGGCGAAGGCTAGGTAGAACCAACTCGCCACCAGCGCGGCCATCGACATCACCTGGGCCAGGATCACCAGCCAAGCCGGGCCCATCAAGGCCGCCATCTGCGGGTCGGTGCCTCCAGAGACCTCACGGAACACGGTGATCTGCTGGACCAGAGTCAGCGGCAGCTGAACGCTGCTGTTGAGGGCGTTCTGCAAGACGTAGCCGATGAACAAGAGCACCAGCGCCTGCAGCAGACCGGAATCCGCCGTGCGGCCGGTCGGATTGAAGCGCACGAGCTCGGCGCTGCGCTTGAGGGCCGCCGTGCCGTAACGCTCTTCGATCACCATCACCGGGACGACCAGCGACAGAAGAGGCGCCACGAAAAAGACCGGCACGAGGCACAGGAACGCGGAGCCGATCACGGCCAAACCGGCCAGAAGGAGGGTGCCGAAGACCTTCAGTCGAACGCCGACGCGCCAGGCGCGGCCGAACGTCGGCTCCTCGCCGGCGATCGCCAGCGTGCCGGCCGCCATCAGCGCGCAGTAGAGCAGCGTGATGAGAATCAACATCACCACGAGACCAGCGACGAGCAGCCCAACCCAGAGACCGAACGCGCCGAGCGAACCGTCCGCCAGGCCGATCGATCGAAAGAGCTGGGATTGGGCCAGACCGAGAACGGCGCCGACGATCATGAGCGGCGCCGCAAACGGCAGCAGCAGACGCCGCATCGTCGGCTGCGCCCGCACCATCGCGCGGTCGATCAGAACGCGAAACGACAGCAGACGCAGCGCGTCGTTCGATCGGCTCATGTTGCAGCCCCCGCCGCCTGAGTCCTCGCCGCTCGATCTGGGCGCGGAACCGACGCGACCCAGGTCAAGAACAGCGCCTCCAGCACCAGGCCGACGGTCCACTTGCTCCAGGTGGGCGCGATCGACGGTGAGACGTAGCCCTCGATGAAGCCGAGCAGGAAGAGGCCCAGCAGGCAAACCGCCAACGCCAACAGGGCCTCGCGCCCGGCCGCCGCAAGGCGCTGGGAGCGCGGTCGTTCGTCGTCGACGAAGAACGATCGGCCCATGTGGAGACCGGCGCCGGCCGCCACCAGAATCAGAGTGATCTCGAGCGGACCGTGGGCGCCGATGAAGTCGAGCAACGGCGCCTCCATCGAGAAACGGGCGGTCAGAGCGATCACGGCGCCGAGCATGACGCCGTTGATCAGGGCGGCGTAGAGCGCGCCGACGCCCAGCAGCAGGCCACCCGCCCAGGCGAAGAGCGCTACCTTCATGTTGTTGATCGAGATCATCACCGCGATCAGGCCGGCCGGCAGCTCCGCGAAGACCGAGTCGATCCAGATCTCGCCGCGCCGCAGGCCTTCGACCGAATCGGGACCAACGAACGTGGCGCCGAGCGCCGGGTCGAGCACCGTCAACGCATAGCCGAGCAGCGCAGAGAACGTGAAGAGGGCGCAGATGGCGAGAATCGACGAACGCATGGCGGCGATGGCCCGCGGCACGTCGACGCGCACCAGGCTCCCTAGCGACGGCAGATGATCGGCCGGTGCGCGCTGCAGCACCTGCGTCGCATTGAGGGTCAGGCGCCGGAGTCGTCGAGTCGCGGCGGTGCCGGCGAACCGCTCGCGTGCCACCGCATAGTCATGCAGCAACACGCGGTAGCGGGTCGCCAGGTCGTCAAGCTGCGCGAAGCCGATCGTGTGCGGACGCTCGCGCATCGCCTCGAGATCGCGCGCGAAGGCCTCGTGCCGGTCGCGATGCATCTCCACGAAGCGTCCGTAGTCCACGATCCTCTGCCCTTCAGACGTCTGCGGTCGAGATCGCCGAGCCGGCGCTGGTCGAGGGGGCGGGCGTTGCCAGCACGGCACGCAGCCACAGCACCGGATCGCCGCGCTCGATGCCCGGCTCGGTCAGGCCAGCCTCGGCAAGGAATTGTGGATGGCGTCGCCACATCCAGTCCAGGATCTCCTGCGCCATCGCGGCGGCACGCGCTTCTTCCATCCGGTCCGCGCGCTCGAGGAACGACTCGACCACCGTCACCTCGCGCAGTCCCCAGGCCGTCGGCACGCGTCCGACGTCCACCGTCGCACGCTCCGGACGATCATGAACCACCAAGGTGTGCGCCACCATGTCGCCGAACCGCCGACACCGACCGTCGAGCATGATCGGCAGTACGCCGAGCGGCGTGTCGATGGCGCGCAGCAGGTTGCGGACGAGAAACGCCGAGGTCGATGGCCGGCCGCCGAGATCGGAGACCGAGCGCAGACCAAGGGCCATCTTGCCCGGGGTCCGTCCTTGGGTCGCGATCTCGAAGGCGGCGAAATAGCCGAGCTGCAGCGCAAAGATCGCCAACAGGCCGATCACCCAGGGCCAAATGCTCTCGAACGCGAAGATCGAGGCCACCGCCAGCGCCCCGCTCAGCACCAGCGCGAAGCCAACCATCAACACCAGGTAGTCGAGCACGATGGCCAACGTCCGACTGCCGATGCCGGCGAGCTCCAGGTCGAGCTGGACATTGTCGAGGCCGAGGATGCCGCCGTCTCGGGCAGTCGCTCCTCGTGCACCGCCAAGAGCCCGCGGATCCTGCGACGCGTCGAGCGGTGATCGGTTGCCGACGGCCGGACGCGATGGCTCCACGAGGTCCGTCATCAGCCGGGCTTTCGGCACAGCGGCACGTGGTGCACGAGGGTTTGGCGACCGTCTTCGGTGTGGAGCGCGTGGCCGTGCGGATCCGGCAGCGCGTCGCTGCGGACGATCTCGACCTCGAAGCCAGCCTGGCGATAGCGATCGAAATAGTCGCGGCCGCAGTCTCGGGCGTGATCGTTGCGCGACGGATCGACGCGACCCCAATCGACGGTTGCGGCGGCCACGACGGGCACCATCAGCACAGCGAGGCCTCCTGGGCGCAGCACGCGATGGATCTCCGCGAGCGCTGAGCGATCTTCCACCACGTGCTCGAGCACGTGATTGGCGACCAGCCGATCGAGCGAGCCGTCGGCAAACGGCAGCCGCCGGAGATCGAGGCCGAGATCGTCCTCTCGCTGCGGCCGAAGATCCCCGCGGATCCACCGATCGGCGAGGCCGCGCAGCGTCTGTTCGAGACAGGACTCGGCGGCGATCCACAGACCGACCGTCGGAGTGCCCTGCGGCTGCGACTCCGCCCGCCGATGGAGAGCGAGATGCAGCGTCCGGTGACGCGCGCGGCTGCCGCAGGCAAGGCAAATCTGGCGACGGCGCCCGGCGTGCCGCAAGAAGACGCCGTGCCAGCCGCAAATCGGGCAGACGGCTCGGCTGCCGGCCCGATCGAACGCCAAGGCGGCGAGATTCGCGGCGTCATCGCGCCAGAGCCGATCGCCGACCCGCCCGCGCAGGCCACGGCCGACCAGCCGGCGGCTGGTGCGCCGCAGCCATCTGCGGCGATTGGCGCGCGCCCGATCGTCGCTCGTCGCCGGTCGCAGGCGCGACGCGTCGGGGGCGCGCGCAGCGGGAACCGCCGGCATGCTCATGTCCACTGCAGAGTCATGGGCCGAGAGCCTACCGCGGTGGTTCGAGGCGGTCGACCGTAAGCCGCGGCGGGGCGTCTCGCCGCGACGGTCCTCCGTCAGCTCGCGGCCGACGACGGCGGAGGCTCAGTCTCGGCGCTGAGGGGCGTCGCGACGAGTGATCTCGCCCTCCATCGGCGTCAGCGCGACCAAACTGACGCGACGCGTCTGGCGCTTGCCGTTGGGCAACTTGACCACCAGCTTGAGATCCTGATGTAGCGGGTTGCCGACCGCGATCACCATGCGACCACCCGGCGCCAGCTGTTCGAAGAGCGGCTCTGGCACGTGAGGTGCCGCAGCGGTGACGAGGATCGCGTCGAAGGGTGCTTCTTCGGGCCAGCCGCGATAGCCGTCGCCGACCCGCACGTCGACGTTGCGATAGCCGAGGCGGGACAAGAGACGCTCGGCACCGCGCCCGAAGTCGGCGTCGATCTCGATCGTGAAGACCTCGTCCGCCAGCCGAGAGAGCAACGCGGCGTCGTACCCCGAACCGGTGCCGATCTCGAGAACTTTCTCGCTGCCCGTCAGCTCGAGGAGGGAGATCATGCGAGCCGAGACGTAGGCCTGGGTCATCGTCAGGCCCGAGTCGAGGGTCAGGGGCCGATCCCGATAGACCTCTTCCGCACGATCTTCGCTGACGAAGCGATGCCGCGGAACCTCGATCATTGCCGCCAAGATCGCCGGATCCCGCACGCCCCTCTGACGGACCTGGCGATCGACCATCTCTCGACGCTCTCCAAGATACGCGTCGCCCTGGGCGGCGGCGGCGATCGGCCCGACGGTCGGCAGAGCGAGCCACCACAGGATGCCGAGCGCAATCCAGGCCACCAGGCTGCGCAATCGACGCCTGCGCGCGGAGACGAAAGGGCGTCCCTCATGGCCCGACGCGACGTCCTCCCGTGGGGACGCGGAATCGATCACGCAAGTCACGGCCGAGGCGACGGAACGCCGTAGGCGCAGGTTAGGGACGGGTGGAGGCGAGGTCAACGGAGGTGCGTCTTTCGGGCCAAAGCTCCAGCGGACGGTAGAAGTGTGGCGGGTGGCAAGACTGTAAAGAGCAGCAAGACGGTGACGGGCAGGAAATTCTGACAGTCGCTCGGCGGCCTCGCAAGGAGTTCCGCCGGGCGATGACGAGAGTGTCGATGCAAGCCGCGGACCACCGACGGATCGGGACACTGGACGGCATGAGAGGCTAAGGGAGATGGCACGTCCGCCCGCGGCCGGTGCGCCCAGCACCTTCACCGACATCGACGCGATCGACGCCGTCTGTCGGCAGGTCATCGAGCCGTCGGTCGCCGACGAGACCGAGATCGTCTGGTTCGAGCGCCGAAGTGGGCGCGCCGAGCTCGGCGACGACGAAGGCGACCTCGCGGCAACCGACGATCGAGCCGAGGCCCTGCCGGCGACCGAGTTCACGCGCACGATTCTCCTCCGCGTCGTCGAAGCCGGCCGGCCTGGGTGGCATCGCACCCACATCGCCGACGCGGGCGAGCTCGGAGCCGGCCTGCGCCAGGCCTTGGCCGTGGCCACGGTTCAGCAGAAGGCCCCGCGCCTGCCCGTACTGCCCGTGCCGGGCGATGCGGCGCCGCAGGCGATCGATGCCCTGCGCGACGCGCGGGTCGACCGCCTCGACGTCCCGAGCGCTCGCGCCCTTCTCGCCGGCTGGCGACACCCGGGTGAGACCGCCCGCCTGCGCTGGTCGGCAACGCGCCTGGCGGTGCACAACAGTCACGGTGTCCGACGCGCGGTGGCCACGACCGAGGTCGAGCTCGAGCTCGAGCGCGGGCCCAGTCGGGTCGCGACGGCCGCCCGATCCCTCGACGGGCTCGGCCTCGATCGTCTCGCCGAGCGCTGCCGGGGACGCTCGGCCGCGACCGAAACGAGCAGTGCACCCCTCGAGACCACGAGCCTCCCCGCAGTGTTTGCTCCCGAGGCCGTGATCGACCTTCTCGACGTTCTCAACGTCTTCGCCTTTGCCGGCCGCAGCTACCTCGACGGAACCTCCTTCTTGTCGCGTCATCGCGGCGTGCAGGTCTTCGATCCGCGCATCCACCTGCGAGACGACGGCGGCGACCCGCGCGGGCTCCCCTTCCCGTTCGACCTCGAGGGCTCGCCGAAACGCGCGATCGATCTAGTGGTCGACGGCAGGCCGTCGACGCTCGCCCTTGACCAGCTGCAAAGCGCGCGCGCCGGGCTCGAACCGACGGCGCAGTCGGTGGGTGGGCGCGACGCGCTGTTCGGTAACCTCTTCCTGCGCCCCGGCGACGCGACGCTCGCCGACCTGCTGCAGGCCGTCGGGGACGGGCTGTGGATCGGCGGGCTCGACCAGATCGAATGTCTCGACCCGACCAAGCTCGAAGTGCGGGCCGTGGCGCGCGACGTGCGGCGCATCCGCGCGGGTGTCGCTGCGGAGCGCCTGCCCCATCTAGTGTGGCAGCAGAGCCTGCTCGGCCTGCTCGCCCGTCTGCGTGAGGTCGGGCGCGAGCCGGTCGTTCGAACCATGCCCTCCACGCCGCTGGGTGCGATCAGTGCACCTGCCCTGGCGGTTGAGAGTCTCGAGCGATTCGCCCTGCGGAGCAGCTGAGGCGGTTCAGGGCAGCCGACGCAGAAGGACGACGGTCTGATCGTCGCCCTGGGGCAATCCGTCCGCAAAGGCCAACATCGTCGCGTCGATGTGGCTGAGAATCTCGTTGAGCGGGCGATCGCCCATCGCGGCGAGCAGCTCGACCAGCCGATCGAGGCCGAACTCCTCGTCGGATGGTGCCGCGCACTCCGTGATGCCGTCGCTGTAGAGACACAGCAGATCGCCGGGCTCGAGATGGAGGGTCGCTTCCTCGAAGGTGGCCGACGGCAGTAGACCGAGCGGCACGCCGGTCGATCCCAGCTCTTCCACCGTGCCCGACGCGCGCAGCAGCACGCCTGGATTGTGCCCGGCGTTGAGGTACTCGACCTCGGCTCGCTCCGCGTCGAGAGCGGCATAGATCACGGTGATGAACTTGTTGAGGCCCGACGACTCGCAGATGTGGCGGTTGACCACCTCAATCATCGCCGAACCTTGCTCGCCCCGATCGAGGAGCACGCTGAGCGCAGAATGCAGCGTCGAGACGAGGAGCGCCGCCGGCATGCCCTTGCCAGACACGTCCCCGACCGTCAGACCGATGCGCCCGTTTCCGACCGGGCGAAAGTCGAAGTAGTCGCCACCGACCTGCCGGGCCGGCCGATTCCAGCCGGCCATCTCGAAGCCATCGACCGAGGGTGGGCGCTGAGGCAGCAGCTTCTGCTGGATCTCCGAAGCCAGCTCCATGTCGCGCTCGAGGCGCTCTTTCTCGAGCGCCAGGTGATGCAGCTTGGCGTTCTCGAGCGCCACTGCCGCCTGGCTGGCGATCAGCGCCAGCGTGCGTCGATCGGCGCTCACGAAGGGGCCGACGCCGCGACGACTCTCCTTGTCGGCGACGATCAGCACTCCTCGCGGATCCCCGTCGACTTCGACGGCGGCACCCAACAGGTGAGCAGCACCGGGCAGCGGCGCCTCGGCTTCGGCCGGCGCCGCTTCGAGAGCGGCAACATCCGCTTCGCCAGACTCGAGCCGCGGCCGCGCCTCTCCACCGACGACGCTGGCCAGAACGTAGTGCTCGCCCTCGAGCAGGTAGAGCGCGCCGCGGCGGGCGTCCACCAGCGACACAGCACGCACAAGAATCTCTTCGCCCAGGGCGTCGACGTCGAGGGTCGAGGCAATGGCGCGACCGATCTCGTGCAGCACCTCCATCTCGACGCCACGAAACATCGCCTGAAACGTTTCCTGCTCGAGCTGGCGCTTCAGACCACAGACGCGGGCGGCGGCGGCCAAGAGCAAGCTGTCGGCGTCGAGGCCGGTGCCGTCCTCACTCGCACCGTCAGCCGCTTGTCGCCAGCGGAGCGTGCCGCTCGGCAGCTCGAGCGTGGCGTCGAGCGTTTCGTCGCCGCCCGTCTCGAGGCCGAAGCTGGCTAAGCGGGAATCATCGCCGGACGACGAGGACGGAGCGTCCGCGTCGGAACCGGCCTGATCAAGAGAGGCGGCCGACAGACCGCGGGCGCGCGCCCAGCGGCCGAGCAGCTCGTCGAGAGCGCGGCGATCCGCGACGCCTCGCTGCTCAAGGGTGAACAGCTCGCGCCAGAGTTCTGAATCGACGACAGAGGAAGAGGGGGGCGGCATCGAGCGGGATCGACGACCGGCGACCGGCAGCAGCTCAGGTCAGCGCGGCGAGCGCCTCCTCTTCCGTCTCGTGGATCTGGGCGTACTGCGCCAGACCCATGATGTGGAAGGTCTTGGCAATGGTTGGCGTCAGACAGCAGAAAGACAATTGACCGTCGATCTCGAGCATCTTCTCGATGATCTCGATGAGGATCGAGATGCCGATCGAATTGACGATCTTGGTTTCCGCCAGGTTGAGCAACAGCTTGCGATGCCCGGCGTCGATCAGGCGGTACGCGGTGGCGGCGATCTCCTCGCCGCCCTGATTGTTGATGTAGCCGTCGGTGTAGACCACCGCCAGGCCATCGTCCCGCTCGTCGACGGTCAGCTTGAGACTCTCGGTCATTCCTCGCTCCGCGGATTACCGCAGCTTGGTCATGACGACGGTGGTTCCGCCGCCGTCTGACTCGATGTGGATCTCGTCCATGAGACCCTCGATGATCCGCAGCCCGTGCCCACGCTTGAGGTCGACGAGACGTTCGCCGCGAGGGTTGCGCGCCCGGTCGAGATTGAACCCGGTGCCGAAGTCGCGCACCGAGATCCGCATACCTTCCGGCGCATCGTCGGTGCCGAGGACATCGAGTTGAACGACGACCTCCCGACGGATGGCGCCTGAATGCTCGAAGGCGTTGATGCACGCCTCGACCACGGCCTGCTTGATCTCGTCGATCTGGTCGCTCGCCATCCCGATCTGTCGGCCTAGAGCTCCCGCCGTATGACTGGCGGTCAGCTCCATGTCGGTGATCATCGGCAGGGTCAGGGTGACGGGCTGCATGATGGCGCGAGAGCGATGCGGGGGCGCGCGTTCAGAACGTGAGGTAGACCTGAAGCACGTACATCAGGAACGCGGGGATCCGATCCTGGGCCAACAGCCAGCCAAAGCTGGCGAGGGTGGCTGCCGACAGAAGGACCTGGGGAGAGGCTCCCGGAATGGCTTCGACGCGGTGTCTGGCGGACTCTAGCATGCGCAATCTCCTTCGCTGCGAAGGAAGAGAGCAAGTCCGCTGCCATGCCGAGCCCGCGGCCGCGCCAGGCGAAAAAACCGGCTGCGGCTGCAGGGTTCTGACCGCTCGCGCCGGCAAAGATCCGCAGAGTCCCCAATGCAGAGCTGCGGCAAAGTGTCGCAGCTGCTGAAAGTCCGGACCCTGATTCGGGCGTCAACGCGCGGCAGTAGAAGATGGCGACAGCATTGCGGCATGTTGCCGCATATGTGACATTACGCCGCATGCCAGCACTCGGCCGTGGAGGCAGCTAATGCCCTTTCCGCTGCAGCGTCCGCCGATCGACGCCGAGCAGGCGCGCCGCGGCGCTCTTGTTGCCGCGGGTCATGCGCAGCACCTTCTCGATATGCCGGCGCTCGACCGTCGCCAGATCGAGCGCTCCGCTGCGCGATGCCCGACCGCCGCCGACCAGACTCTCGATGCGGCCCTCGTCGATCGAGCCGTCCGAGAGCGCCGCGGCACTCTCGACCAGATTCTGCAGCTCACGCACGTTGCCCGGATAGTCGTGCGCCAGCAGCGCGGCCAGTGCCTCGGGGGTGACCGTCGGCGGCTCGATCCGCTCGCGACGGCAGAATTCTTCGAGAAAGAGGCGCACGAGCTGTGGGATGTCCTGCCGGCGCTGACGCAGCGGCGGTACCGCGACATCCACACCCTTGAGCCGATAGTAGAGGTCCTGGCGAAACGCGCCGGCCTGCACCCGCTCTTCGAGATCACGATGGGTCGCAGCGATCAGGCGAACGTCGACCGAGATCGGACGGTCGCCGCCGACGTGCACCACCTCGCGCTCCTGCAGAGCCCGGAGCAGCTTGACCTGCAGGGTCAAGTCGAGATCGCCAATTTCGTCGAGGAAGAGGGTGCCACCATCGGCCAGCTCGAACTTTCCGCGCCGCGCCGCGACGCCGGTCGCCACGCCGCCCTCGATGCCGAAGAGCTCGCTCTCGAGCAGCGTCTCTGGAATCGCCGCGCAGT
The DNA here is from genome assembly GCA_038530905.1 of Acidobacteriota bacterium. Lineage (GTDB taxonomy): Bacteria > Acidobacteriota > Thermoanaerobaculia > Multivoradales > J023 > JAUIJL01. The sequence continues at coordinate 11,991 of JBCBCF010000019.1, read as the reverse complement.
TGATCGCCACGAGCGGCCCCGGCCGGCCCGAAAGAGAGTGAGCCAGGCGAGCGATCAGCTCCTTGCCCGTGCCGCTCTCGCCACGCAAGAGAAGGTTGACGTTGCGCGGTGCGACCCGCTCCACCACTTCGAGAGCGCGACGCATCGGCTCGGCGCCGGCGACGATCCGGTGCCCCTCCAACTCCTCGACCAGCCGCCCCTTGAGCGCGCGGTTCTCCTCCTCGAGGCGCTCGCGCTGCGAGCTCAGGTCGGCGAACCGGCGAGCGCCATCGAGCGCGACGCCCGCGAGCGAGGCCACCGACTCGAGAAAGCGACGATCACCCTCGCTGAACCCGATCTCGTCCTGTGGCGCGTGCCGAGACTCTTTGTCGAGGAGCGCCAGATAGCCGAGGAACGTGCCGCGATAGGCCAGCGGCACAGCAACCGCCTGTCGGTAGTCGCGTCCGGCGAGAGAACCGTCGCGCCGCTCGATCGTGCGGCCCTCACCGAGCAGATCGCGCCAGAGCGTGCCGTCGAAGACCTCCGCCGCGGTGGGCGGCCTCGACCGCCAGCCCACCGTCGCCACCGCACGCGCACCGCCGAGGAGATCGCGAGTGGCGGCCACCGCCGCCGCCGGGTCGAGCACGGCGCACACCTGCTGCAGCAGCTCCTCGATCAGTTCTCCCTCGCTCCGCTCGGCGTGCAGCGCCACCGCGAGGTCATACAGCGTCTCGAGCTGGAGGATCCGTCGCTTTTCGTCGAGGCTGACGACCGATCGGGCCATGCCAAGAGGGTACCGTGAACTGAGGCAAAATGCCGCAATCTGGCCGAGCCGGGCTGAGGGACAATCTCACCCATGTCCGACCACGCGCCGCCTCCGTCCGCCCGGCCCGGCCCGGATCCAGCGCCGAGCGAGACGGCCGAGATGGCGCCGGCACCGTCGGTCGCCGTCGCGGCGCCTCCAACGAGCGCGATTGCGTCCCTGCTGGCCCGGCTCGCCGGTCTGGCGATGATCGCCGGCGGCGGTGCGCGCATTGCCCTCGACTGGCCGCCGGCGCGCGACATGCTGATCGACGTGGGCGCCGGCCCTGACGCGGCGCCCGATCTTTGGGCGGCGGTGCACTCAAGCTGGCTGTGGGACGCGAGCAGCCTGATCGTCTTCGGCTTGGTGTGCCTGGTCTGCTCGGGCCCGCTGAGTCGCGGCGAGCGGGTGGCTCGCCGAACGGTCGCTCTCATCGGCTGGACGCTCGTGTTCTTCGGGCTCGCCGGCACCGTCTCCGGCCTACCGAGCCCGCGCGGGCCGGCGTTGGTCGGCGTCGGGGCGACGCTGATCCTGGCCGCGGCGTCGGGCCGACGCGTCGTTCGTCGCGCGGCGAGATCGCCCTAGAACAGACACGGCAGAAGACACGGGGCGGGCGCGCTACACTGGATCGTTAGGAGGTCCCCATGGCGAGCGATCCCAGCGTCCACTATCGAGCCTGCAACCTATGCGAGGCAATCTGCGGCCTCGAGATCCGCCTCGACGAGCGTGGTGAGATCGCGTCGATCCGCGGCGACGCAGACGACCCGTTCAGTCGTGGCCACATTTGTCCCAAGGGGGTGGCGCTGCAGGATCTCCACTCCGACCCGGATCGCCTGCGTCGCCCTCTCGTGCGCGACGGCGACACGTTCCGCGAGGTCGGCTGGGACGAAGCGCTCGACCGCGCCGCCGCGGGCCTGCGGGGCGTTCAGGAGCGTCACGGCCGCGACGCGGTGGCCGCCTACCTGGGCAACCCGAACGTCCACAACCTGGGGGCGTTGATCTTCGGTCCGCCGCTGCTGCGCGCGCTGCGGACGCGTCATCGCTATTCGGCGACGTCGGTCGACCAGCTGCCGCATCACCTCGCGGGTTGGTCTCTCTTCGGCCACCAGCTCCTGCTGCCGGTCCCGGATCTCGACCGAACCGACTTCTTCCTCTGCTTTGGCGGCAACCCAGCCGCTTCGAACGGCAGTCTGATGACGGCTCCCGACGTCAAGGCGCGCCTCAAGGCCATCCGCACGCGGGGTGGCTCGGTGGTCGTGGTCGATCCGCGGCGCACCGAGACCGCGAAGCTCGCCAACGCGCATCACGCCGTGCGCCCGGGGCGCGACGCGCTGGTGCTGGCAGCGATGACGACGACGCTTTTTGAGGAGCGGCTGGTCGACCTTCGCCATCTCGGCGGCTTCACCGACGGAATCGAGGCGGTGCGCGACGCTCTCGCCGACCTGACGCCCGAGCGCGTCGCCGACGCCACCGGCCTTGCCGCCGTCACGATCCGGCAGCTGACGCGCGAGTTCGCCGCGGCCCCGTCGGCCGTTTGCTACGGCCGCATCGGCGTCTCGACGCAGGAGTTCGGCGGCCTCTGCCAGTGGCTGATCCAGGTGTTGAACGTCCTGACCGGCAATCTGGACCGCCCTGGTGGCGCGATGTTCGCGAGTCCGGCAGTCGATCTCGTGGCCGCCGGCGCCAGCCGCGGCAGCCTCGGTCGCTGGCGAAGCCTGGTGCGGGGACTGCCCGAGTTCGCCGGTGAGCTGCCGGTGGCGACGCTCGCCGAGGACATGCTGAGCGATCATCCGCAGCGCCCGCGCGCCTTGATCACGGTGGCTGGCAACCCGATCTTGTCGACGCCGGACGGTCGCCGCCTCGAGCGAGCGATCGAGGGGCTCGAATTTCGCGTCGCCGTCGACATTTATCTCAACGAAACGACTCGACACGCCGACGTCATCCTGCCGCCGACTTCGGCGCTGGAGCGGGATCACTACGACCTGGTGTTCAACGCGCTGGCGATCCGCAACGTGGCGCGCTATTCCGAAGCGCTCTTCGAGCCGCCGGCCGACGCCCGCCACGACTGGCAGATCTTCGCCGAGCTGCTGCAGCGCCTCGACCCGTCGCCGTCGCTGCGCAAGCGCATCGAGCGGTGGGCCTGGATCCGGCTCGGACCGCGCGGTGTGCTGGCCATGATGCTGCGCTTCGGGCCTCGGGGCGCTCGCTTCAGGCCGTTCGGACCGGGCCTGACGCTCGGAGCCCTGCGTCGCGCCGAGCATGGTCTCGACCTCGGACCCTTGGAGCGGCGCCTGCCTGAGCGCCTGCGCACAAAGAACGGTCGCCTCGACCTCGCGCGGCAGATCTACCTCGACGACGTGCCGCGCCTGCGCGAGGCGCTCGACGCCGCGACCGAACATGATGCTGACGGCGGCCTCCTATTGATCGGCCGCCGCCAGGTGCGCTCTAACAATTCGTGGATGCACAACGCGCCGCGCCTGATGCGCGGCAAGGATCGCTGCACGCTGCTCATTCATCCAAGCGACGCCGAGCAGCTCGGGATCGTCGACGGCCACGCGGTGCGCGTGACCTCGGACGTGGGCGAAATCGAAGTGCCGGCACAAATCGACGACGCGATGCGCCCAGGCGTCGTGAGCCTGCCGCATGGCTGGGGCCATGGACGAAGCGGTGCGCGCCTTCGGGTCGCGAACGAGCGCCCGGGCGCCAGCATCAACGACCTGACCGATCCGTCCCGGGTCGATCTTCTCTCCGGCAATGCGGTGCTCTCGGGGGTGCCGGTGCGGGTGGCGCCCATCGCCGACTTGCCGCTCGACCTGGCAGCCGCCACCGCCATGTCGACCGAGGTCGCCGCCCCCGAGGCCTCGCCATGAGACCACCCGGCGGCGCGGCAGGTCGCCGACGCCGCCGAATCCACCGCTCGCCATGGCGGCTTCGCGGTCTGATCCTCGCTTCGGCCCTCGTCGTCTGCTCCGCCGTTGCTGCTCGGGACGCCTCGGCGCGCGTCGATCTCGAGCCGAGCGAACCTCAGGCGTGGATCGGTGAGCCGGTGACGATGACGCTGCGCGACGCGGACCTGGTCGAAACGCTGCGGAGCCTGGCGCGCGTCGGCGAGTTCAACCTCATCGTGCAGCCCGGCGTGCGTGGCTCCGTGACGATGGAGCTGAACGACGTGCCGTGGGATCAGGCGCTCGCGATCGTCTTGCGCACCCACGGACTCGCGATGGAGCTGACCGACGGGGTGATCTCGATCGCCTCGCCGGAGCATCTGCTCAGGCAAACCTCCGCGCCAAGCCTCGAAACGGCTCTCCTCGCCCGCATCGTGACGCTCCGCGGCACGACCAAGCACGTCCCCGCGCAGCGTTTCCTGAGTCTTTTTGGCGCCGACGCTGACCGCTATCTGGGAACCCGCGGCACCGTCGAGATCGCCTCCGACGGCGCGCTCGTGGTGCGAGCGCCTCGGCATCGCATCGAGCGCATCCGCCGCATCGTTTCCCGCCTCGACACGCCGGAAGCTGTGGGCCTCGACGCCGCCGAGCTGGCGCGCCGCGCGCGCGCCCTCCGATAGCCCACAGCGGCCGGGCGCCGGAGAGGCTCCGAGCCGTCGAGAACTCGATATGCTGTCTGCCCAAGGCGTCGGCCGTCGCCAGCGACGCCGCCTCGCCCGGTCGACGCCCGCCTGGGCACGGTCCCATTCGATCGTCGACCGGCTCGGCGGTCGCGGAAAGGATTTCGAAGCATGTTCGATATCGAAGAGCTGATCGCCCGAGAGATCCTCGACTCCCGCGGCAATCCGACCCTCGAGGTCGACTGTCTGCTGGAGGGTGGCGCGCTCGGGCGGGCCGCGGTGCCGTCCGGTGCCTCGACCGGCGCCCGTGAGGCGCTTGAGCTGCGCGACGGCGGCGAACGCTACCGCGGCAAAGGCGTGAGCCAGGCGGTTGACCATGTGCACGATGAGATCGCTCGCGCGGTCGAAGGGATGGACGCACGCGATCAGGTCTTGATCGACCGGACGCTGATCGAGCTGGACGGCACGGCGGAGAAAAGCCGGCTGGGCGCCAACGCTCTGCTCGGAGTGTCGCTGGCGGTGGCCAAGGCGGCTGCCGAATCGTGCGGCCTGCCGCTCTATGCCTATCTCGGCGGCCCGGCGGCGACGCTTCTGCCGGTGCCTCTGCTGAACGTCCTAAACGGTGGCGCGCATGCGAACAACTCGGTCGACATCCAGGAGTTCATGCTCGTTCCGTTCGGCTTCGACACCTTTTCGGAAGCTCTGCGCGCGGGCGTCGAGGTCTACCATCGGCTCGCCGGCCTGCTCGACGGAGCCGGCCTGTCGACCGCGGTCGGCGACGAGGGTGGTTTCGCCCCGGACCTCGACTCCAACCGCGCCGCGCTCGATCTGCTGATGCAGGCGATCGACACTGCCGGTTACCACGCGGGAACGCAGATCGGCCTGGCGCTCGATGTCGCCGCCAGCGAGTTGGTGGCGGGTGAGAACGGCCAAGGCATCGGCTACCAACTGCCCGGCGAAGGTCGACTCGGCCTGCATGCCGACGATCTGATCGCGCTCTACAGCGACTGGATCGATCACTATCCGCTGGTCTCGATCGAGGACGGCCTGGCCGAGAACGATCACGAGGGCTGGGCGCAACTGACCGAAGAGCTCGGTGACCGCGTGCAGCTCGTCGGCGACGATCTCTTTGTCACCAATCCGCAGATCCTCGCCGACGGCATCGGCGACGGTCTCGCCAACTCCCTGCTGGTCAAAGTCAACCAGATCGGCACCTTGACCGAGACCCTCAAGGCGGTCGAGATGGCGAAGATCAACGCCTACACCAACATCATCAGCCACCGGTCGGGCGAGACCGAAGACACCACGATCGCCGATCTCGCGGTGGCGACTCAGGCCGGCCAGATCAAGACCGGCGCCCCCTGCCGCAGCGATCGTGTGGCCAAATACAATCGCCTGTTGAGAATCGAGGAGGAGCTGGAGGACGCCGCGACCTATCCCGGGTCGAGCGCTTTCCCCCGCTGGGAAGGTTGACCAACGCACGCAACGCGCCGACCGACCGCAAGACCGGCCCGCTGCTGCGCGCCGCGGTCGTCGTGTTCCTGCTGCTTCTGACCGCCGCCGGCTTGCAAAGCTGGCGCGAGCTGTCCCTGGCTCGCGAGCACGAGGCGCGACTCGACGCAGAGATCGCCACCACCGGCCAGCGCATCGAGGCGTTGCGCGAGGAGATTCGACGGGTCGAGGACGATCCGGCGACGCTCGAGCGACTGGCGCGCGAGCAGCTCGGCTGGGTGCGCGACGGCGATCTCGTCGTGGTGCTGCCCGACGACACGGTGGACGACTCCCCTCGCGATGGCAGCCCCGCCGCCGACGGCAACCGACGCTAGCCTCGACGCCTCCCGCTCGCCCCACGACATCATGAGCGACCTTCCGCAGGTCTTCACTGAGGCGGCCGCGCGACTGCGCGCCAGCTCCGCCTACCGCCGCCTGGGCAAGGAATTGGGCGAGGTCGTGCGTCTGCCGACCTCCGCCGCTGCTTGGACCTTCGACCTGCTGCGCCGCGACCTCGGGCGGCCGCTGCTGGTGCTGGTACCCGCCGAATCCGACGCCTATGCCTGGCTCGACGCAGCGCGCCTTCTGGGCGGCGAAGTGGGCTGCTGGTTTCCCGCACCGCCGCTGACGCCTTATCAGGAAACGGACGCCTCGCTCTCGCTGCGCGCCGACGAGGCGCGGGCACTCGATCGCATCGCCCGCGGCGATGTCCAAACCGTGGTGACGACGCCGCGGGCGCTCTTCCGCCGCCTGCCGCAGGCGCGTGATTTCGCGGGCGCACGACTCGAAATCGAGTCCGGGGAGGACGTGCCGCAGGACGATCTCATCGATCACCTGCTGCGCTGGGGCTACCACCGCAGCGACCTGGTGGTCGAGGTCGGGCAGTTCGCCGTCCGCGGCGGCGTGTTCGACCTCTTTCCGCCCGGCGACGAGCGGCCGGTTCGGCTGGACTTCTTCGGCGACACGGTGGACTCGATCCGCACCTTCGACCCACTCAGCCAGCGCTCGCGCGACAGCCTGGACGCGGCCGAGATCCTGCCGCTGTCGCTCTTCCCTGCCGGCCCAGAGCACGCCGAGCGCCTCGCCGACCTGTTGCAGCGGCTGACCGTCGGCGCGCCGAGCCAAGACGTTGGCGCCCACCTCGCCGCGCTGCGCGACGAGGGACGGTTCGACGGCTGGCAGCACTACCTGCCGCTGCTTGAAACGACGACGAGCCTCGATCGGATGCTGCCGAATCCCCTCCTCGTCGCAGTGGATCCTGGGACGCTCGCCGACGAGGTCTCACGCCACGCCGAGGCGCTCGACGGCGACTATCGTGATCGCCTGGAGAGCAACCGTTTGGCCGTGCCTCCGGACGATCTCGAGCATCCGGCGGAGATCGTGCTCGAGCGGCTGGTCAGCGCCGAGCTACGGCTGGGCGACCTCTTCGCCCACGGCGGCGACGCGATCGATTTCGAGGCCTCGCAGACCGACATCCTGCACAACCAGCTTCCCCGGCTGCCGCGCGAGGTCGAGACCGCCCGCGCGCGCGGTGACCGCGCCGTGCTCGTCGCGCTCGACGACCACGTCGACAAGATGGTCGACCTGCTTGAGGCGCGTGAGGTGCCGCTCGGCGGCCGCGGTCTCGAGCTGGTAGCAGGCGATCTCGAGCGTGGGTTCCGCCTCCCGGCAGCAGAGCTGACCCTGTGGAGCGAACGTCAGCTTCTGCGGCGCAGCCCGATCGTCAAGAAGGCCGCGACGAAGCGCAATCGCTTCGGCCCGTTCTTGTCGTCGATTCGCGACCTCAAAGTCGGCGACTACCTGGTCCACCAGGAGCACGGCATCGGGCAATTCGTCGGCCTGCGCAAGATCGGCGGCAGCGACGATCGCTCCGACCTCCCGCCAGCGTTGCGCGACGCGGCGCCACAGCGCAAGGACGATGTCGAGGTGATGGAGATCGCCTACGCCGGCGGCAAGCGCCTGCTGATGCCGCTGTCGCGCCTCGATCAGGTGCAGAAGTACGGCGGCATCGAAGGCATTGCGCCGCGCCTCGACAAACTCGGCGGTTCGTCGTGGACGCGCACCAAGTCGCGCATCAAGCGCGGCATGCGCGACATGGCGCAGGAGCTGCTCAAGCTCTACGCCGAGCGCCAGATGGCGCAGGCGCCGGAGATCACCGGCGGCGGCGAGCTGCAGGAACGCTTCGAGGCCGGCTTCGAGTTCGAAGAGACTCCCGATCAGCTCGAGGCGATCGAGGCGATCTACGACGATCTCGCCGGCCGCCAGCCGATGGACCGCCTGCTGTGCGGTGATGTCGGCTTCGGCAAGACCGAGGTGGCGATGCGCGCAGCCCTGCGCACCGTCGAGGGCGGCTACCAAGTTGCGGTTCTGGCGCCGACCACGATTCTCGTCGACCAACACTTCGAACGCTTCAAGCAACGCTTCACCGGCCTGCCCGTGCGCATCGAGATGATCTCGCGCTTCCGCAGCCAGGCAGAGGTGAAGGACATCCAGGCGAA
>JBCBCF010000019.1:0-3646 GCA_038530905.1 Acidobacteriota bacterium | reverse complement strand
CACCCACCGTCTGCTGGCGCGCAGCATCGAGTTCTCGAAGCTCGCCTTGGTGGTGATCGACGAGGAGCAGCGCTTCGGCGTCGCGCACAAGGAGCGGCTCAAGACCCTGCGCAAGGACGTGCATGTCCTCGCCATGTCGGCGACGCCGGTGCCGCGCACGCTTCAGCTCTCTCTCGCCGGCGTGCGCGACCTGTCGCTGATCGAGACGCCGCCGCGCGATCGCATGGCCGTCGAGACCGCCATCCTGCCCTTCGATCAGAGGCTCGTGCGCGAGGCGGTCGAATTTGAGCTCGAACGCGGCGGCCAGGTCTACTACGTCTACAACCGGGTCGAGACGATCGACGAATTCGCCGGCACGCTCCGCGACGTGATTCCTGGCCTGCGGATCACGGTGGGCCATGGACAGCTCGACGAGAAAGAGCTGTCGAAGCGCATGCACGCCTTTGAGGCCGGCGAGCACGATCTGCTGCTGGCGACGACGATCATCGAGAACGGCATCGACATCCCGAACGTCAACACGATGCTCGTGCATCACGCGGATCGCTTCGGCCTGTCGCAGCTCTATCAGCTGCGCGGGCGCGTCGGTCGCAGCGATCAGCTCGCCTACTGCTATCTGTTGGTCTCTCCCGACAAGATCCTGTCGCAAGACGCGCGCAAACGCCTCGACGCGATTCGCGAGTTCACCGAGCTGGGCTCGGGCTTCCGCGTCGCCGGTCGCGACCTCGAGATCCGCGGCGCCGGCAACCTCCTCGGCGCCGAGCAGAGCGGTCATATCGCGGCGGTCGGCATCGAGACGTACCTGAAGATGCTCGAGGAGACTGTCGCCGAGCTGAAGGGCGAGCGGCCCGTAGAAGACGTCTCCGTGTCGATCGACCTGCCGGTCGCGATGTCGATCCCGGAGAGCTATGTCGGCGACGACAATCTCCGCATGGAGATCTACCAGCGCGTGGCGTCGAGTGAGGAAGGCGAAGCGGCGCTGGCCGAGGAGCTGCGGGACCGCTTCGGCGAGCCACCTGAAAGCGTGCGGACGCTGATTCGGGTCGCCGCGCTCAAGGCGAAGGCCGAGAGCATGCGCCTGCAGTCGATCACCAGCAGCGGCCGCCGCCTGGTGTTGCGCCTGCGCCAAGACGCGAAGATCGACCCGAGCAAGCTGATCCGGCTGATGGAAGAGCGTCCCGGTCATACGTTCAGCCCGGCGGGCGCGCTCACCGTCACCGGCGTCGAGCGCAACGAGTTGGTGGAGCGCGCCACGGAGCTGCTCGACGAGCTGGCACCGGCCGACGCCGCCTGATGCCCTCGACACCAACGCCAAGGTGACAAAGACGATGGCACCGAAGGTCACGGCAGCAGAGACCACAGCTGCGGAGCTCACGGCGGCGCGAGGCGCGATCGCACGAGGTCCGGCCGCAAAGCGGGCCAACCTCGCTGCCCATGATCCAGGATCCGCACGCCGCCGCCTCCTGGCCACCCTTGTCGTCCTCAGCCTGACCACCGCCGGCTGCTCAGAGCCTCCGTCAGACATCGCCGAGCCGCCGCAAGAGAGCGTGGCGGCGACACTCGATGGCACCTCGATTCTCGTCGCCGACTTCGAGGACTACCTGCGACGCAATGCCGATCCGGACAGCCTCGACCTCAACGACGCGGCGCTATCGCGCTTGCTCGATCAATTTCTCGACAAGCATCTGCTGGCCCGCCTCGCTGCGGACAGTCCGTCGGGCGCCGACCTGCCCGTCGCTCCGCCGATCGAGTCCGGCGCCGTCGAGCAGGCGATCCGGCAGCTCGCCCTCGACGCCGCGCCGCCGCCAACCGACGCCGACATCGAGGCCGCCTACCGCACCCGTCTGGCAACCTTCGAACAGCCGGAGCGGGTTCAGCTCCGGCAGATCCTCACCTACGATCGCAGCACAGCCGAAGACGCGCTCGCCGCTCTCGAGGCCGGCGAGTCATTCGCCGACGTTGCCGCGCGGCTGTCGATCGGACCGCGGAAGGATCTCGGCGGTGATCAGGGGCGGCTGGCGCGCTCCGATCTGCCGCGCCGCTTCGCGGACGAGATTTTCGACATGGCCCCGGGGACGCACAGTGGCATCTTCCGAGCCGACTACGGCTTCCAGATCTTTCAGGTGGTCGAACGCCTGCCCGCCCGGGTGACGCCTCTCGCCGACGTCCGCGACGGCCTGCGCGCCGAGCTTTGGCGGCGCCGCGTCGACGTCCAGCTCGCCGCGCTGCTCGCCGAAGCGCGCGAGAGATATGATCTTCAACTCTTCCCCAGCCACCTGCCTTTCGCCTACCGGGGTTCCTATGCCTGAACGCGCTCTCGTCCGATCCGGCGTCGCCGTGCTCGCGGCCTGCCTCCTGACGCCTCTCGCGTCACCCATCGCCGCTGCGGCCCAGGAGCCGGTCAACCGCATCGTCCTGCGCGTCAACGACGAGATCGTGACGCTCTATGAGTACCAGCGCCGCCGGGACGACGCGGTGCGCTCGATCCTTGACGACCCACGGCTCTCGGCGGACGCGCGACAGGAGCGTCTGGCGGATGTCGGCAAGACCACCATGCAGCAGCTCTATCGCGAGGCGCTGCTCGGCTCGCAGGCGCGCCGCGCGGGCATCTCGGTCGACGAGAGCGAGGTCGATTCCGCAGTCGATCAGGTCATGAACGAGCAGAATCTCGAGACGCTGCGCGATCTTGAAGCCGCCTTGACGTCAGCAAATCTGACCATGACCCAGCTGCGCGACAAGCTCGAGCAGGAGATCCGCATGGGACGGGTGATCCGCCGCGACGTCCGGGTCGAGATCCCCGAGGACGAGCTGCGCGGGTACTACCGCAACAATCCCGAAGAGTTTGTCCTGCCGGAGCGCCGGAAGCTGCGCGAGGTGATCGTGCTCGACACCACGGGCGACGACGACGCGACGCTGCAGGCGCGCGCCGAGCGCCTGGCGCTCGAGCTCGAAGGCGGCGGCGACCTCGAAGCGGTGGTGACTCCCTACCGCGAGCGCGGCGAAAGCACCGGCCTGATCGACCTCGGATGGCTGCGCACCGACGAGTTGGGCGAGGAGCTGTCCGGCCCGGCCTTCGAGCTGGGAGCCGGCGAGATCTCAGCGCCGATCGCGGCGCGGGGCGGCTATCACGTGCTGATCGTCGACGAGGCCGAAGACGGCGGCGTCCTACCCTATGCCGATGTCGTCGATCGCATCCGGATGCGCGAACGCCAGCGGCGCTTCTCCGGCGAAATGCGGACCTTCCTCGCGCAACTCGAAAAGAGCAGCTTCATCGTCGAAGATGTTCCGCCGGAGGCAGTGGGATTCCGATCCGTCGCGGAGCTCGAGATCGCCGTGGACGATGAGCTGTCGGGCTTCAACGCTCCTCTCGAACCTCGCTTCGACGAGACCGACGCCTCGGGTGAAGCCACTGGTGATCCCGAAACGGGCGATTCCGGCGGCGGAGTGCGCTAACGCCCACCGCCCGCGTTGCTGTCGGAGCGTGGGTATACTCCGCGCCGCGACCCCTGCATCGATCCCTCCGTCCTCGCGGCCCCGCTCTCCATGCGTCGACTCTTCGTCCTAGGCGACTCGCCTCTTCCGTACGAGCCGCAGCGACTGCAGCGCTCGGGCAGCCTGCGGACCTGGCATTTCGTCAAGCCGCTGCTCG
>JBCBCF010000018.1:27315-28473 GCA_038530905.1 Acidobacteriota bacterium | reverse complement strand
CCAAGCCCTCGGCTGACCACGAGATGGCGCCCGTCTTCGACGAGATGGCCGTCGAGGTACCGGCGACCGAAGATCGAGGGCACCGCCGGTGCGCCGAGGCCGGGGAGCACGACCTGACCGCCGTGCGTGTGGCCGGCCACGGTGAGCGCCGCCGCGTCGGGAATGGTGGGAAAGACGTCCGGGCTATGCGTCAGAACCACCGTGGGGGCGTCGTCCGGCGTCGGCAGACCGCACGCGTGACGCTGTTCCCGCAGCGCCCGCTGCGCGGCCAGAGCGGCCTCGACATCGTGGGCATCCTCCAGGAAATCGCTGATGCCGAGCAGCCACAGGCCGAGCGGCAGCCGCTCGCTCGGCGCGAAGAAATGCGCCGCGTCATGCAGCACGGGCACGCCGACGGCCTCGAGAGCCGCGCGCACGCGGTGGGCATCGATGTAGTAATCGTGATTGCCCAGGACGGCCCAGACACCGAGCGGTGCCTTCAGCTCGGCGAGCACCGAGGCGATGGCTTCCGGCGGGACGAATCGACCGCCGAGCACGTGCCCGCTCACGTAGTCGCCGCCGAGGAGTATCAGGTCGGCCTCTTCGACGAGAGCGCACCGGACGATCTGACGCAGGCGATCGAGGCCGTTCCACGGCGAGCCGCAGTGGAAGTCGGTCAAGAAGAGACAGCGCAGTCGACCGGCACCCGCCGGCCAGCGCGGCAGGGCGAGATCGAGATGGCGCACCTCGAGGCGGCGGGGCTCCTCAAAACCTGCCCGACGGGCGAAGCGGACAACGCCGGCGAGAGCCGCCACCGCACCGACGGCGCCAAGAGCCTGCGCCGCCGTGTCCGCCAGCGGCGATCGCCGGTCGCTGCGCGAGGTAGGAGCGCGCGCTGGCGGCGAGGGCGGCATCGACGACGGCGGCGGCGACCAAACCACCGCCGATCGCGGCCTGCGCGGCACGTCAGGCGCCCGCGTGCTGCCGCTGAATCTCGCGCAGCACCTCGATGTTGTCGCGGTGCCCGGTCAGCTCCGCCGTGACGCGTCCGCGCACGGGATAGCCGAGGAGGTAGAGATCGCCGATGATGTCGAGGATCTTGTGGCGGACGAACTCGTCGGCGAAGCGCAGCTCGGTGTTGATGACGTTGTCCTCGCCGACCAGGATGAAATTGTCCAG
>JBCBCF010000018.1:9490-27215 GCA_038530905.1 Acidobacteriota bacterium | reverse complement strand
TTGACGTCGCGCATGAAGCCGAAGGTTCGAGCCGGGGCGATTTCGTCTCGGTAGCGCAGCTCGGTGTTGATGACGTTGTCCTCGCCGACCAGGATGAAATTGTCCAGGCGGCCGCCAGAGCCGAGGCCCAGCTCGTTGAGCATCTTGACGTCGCGCATGAAGCCGAAGGTTCGAGCCGGGGCGATTTCGTCTCGGTAGCTTTCGAAGCTGTCGAGCTCGAAGTCGAAGAATTGATCGCCGATCGGCTGCGGGTAACTGAGGCGATATGAGATCCGAAAGCCGTCGTAGGGCTCGAGGACGAGGCGCTTGGCTCCCTCCCCCACCACGTAGGGCCGGTCGATCACCAGCTCCTTGCGCGCCACCCGCTGCGAGACGACCTCGGCGGTGTCGAGAGCACGACAGAACTCGAGCGCTGAGCCGTCGAGCACGGGAATCTCCCCGTGCACCTTGATCAGCAGATTCGTCACGCCGCGCGCGTGGAGCGCCGACAGCAGATGCTCGACGGTGCGGATCGCCTCGCCCTCGCGCCGTAGTGTCGTCGCGAAGTCGGTCTCGGCCACCGCCGAAACGTGCGCCGGAATCAGCTTCTCGGCCGGCAGCGTGAGGAAGTGAAGACCGCTCGACGGCGGCAACGGCTGCAGCACCATGCCGGTGCGGGTGCCCGAGTGCAGGCCGAGACCGTAGATCACCGTCGGCGCCTTGAGCGTCCGCTGATGCTTGCGGCCGTTGCGCACGAGCGGCAGCTCCGGCGGGCTGTGCAGGCGCGTCTCGATCTCGAGTCGACGCAGACCGGTGGTCTCACCCGGCAGGCTGCGACCACCACGAGCCGACTTCTGAGCCAGAGCACCCTCGACCGCCTCGACCAGCTGCCCATAGGCCAGCGGCTTCTCGAGGTAGTCGTAAGCGCCCATCTTGATCGCCTTGACCGCCGTCGAGACGGTGCCGTGGCCGCTGATCATCACCACCGGACTCGTCGGATCGAGCTCGCGCAGGGCGTGCAGGACCTCGAGGCCGTCGCGGTCCGGCAGCCAGATGTCGAGAAAGACGACGTCGGGGCTCTCCTGCTCGAAGAGCTCGAGGCCGCGCTCGGCCGTCGCCGCCGACAGCGTTGCGTAACCCTCGTCAGCGAGGACGTCGACGACGCTCCCGAGGACGCTCGGCTCGTCGTCGATGATCAACACGGTGGGTGGCATAAAGTCTCCAGGCGGCGCGCCGACGGGCCGAGGGCGCAACGGCCGCGCGATGATAGCGCAGCGCGGCCGACGGACTGCGACCACCGGCTGGTGGCTCGGCGACGGATCACCGGAGGAGACGACGATGTTGCGGGTGCCGATGGACGAGTTCCAAGTCCTGGTCGAGAAGGCCCTGGACGGCCTGCCGAGCCAATTCGCCGAGATGCTCGACAACGTCGCCGTCGTCGTCGAGGACGAGCCCGATCCCGAGATCCTGCGCGAGATGGGCTTCGACGACGAAGAAGAGCTCCTCGGGCTCTATCAGGGTGTGCCGCAGCCGGTGCGTGAGACCGGCATGATGGAGCTGCCCGACAAGGTGTCGATTTATCGCGGGCCGCTGCTGCGGATCTGTGACTCGCGACGCGAGCTGATTCGCGAGGTGCGCGACACCGTCGTCCACGAGCTGGGCCATCACTTCGGTCTGAGCGACGAAGAGATGCCCTTCTAAGGCACCCGACACGACGAGCGCACCGTCCGTCCTCGAGGCCGGACGGCGCAGTCCGCACCGGGCGGCGCCTCATCGAGCCCGGAGGCCACGCTCCCCTCCCCGCAGGCGAGCGTTTTCGCCGCAGCGCGGCATTCAGGCACTCGACGTGCCGATTCTGCACCTCGCTCGCGCGGGCGCAAGGGGGCCGAGGACGACGTCACCGCCGATCGGACCGCGTGGACACCAAGCTGGGCGGCGTTTCATTCTCGAATCGGCCGGACGGGCCGAAGGTGGCACACCTGTTGCTTAGTGATTAGGCAACTGCCAGATGACTCGGCGTCCGAGGCTCTTCGGAGCGATCGACCGCGCCAATCATCGTGACGCTCCTCGCGAGTGTCGGCAAGGACCTACCCGCGACATGGTCGGCTCGCCGGCCATCTCTCCTTGATATCCCACCGAATCTGCCTTCCCACACTGAGCTAACCAACGCGGCCACCCCGGAGTCATGGGGTGGCCCCGCCATTTCTGCGCGCTTTTTGAGTGCGTAACTCGCTCAGCCGCCGAAACGGCGGAACAAGCTGGCCAGCTGATCGCGAGAGAGGCCTGCCGCCGTGCGCTGGCGCGTTTCGATGTCGCGGGGCCGATCGTTCTGGCGCCCGGCCACCGATTCGAACGCGCGCCGCGACTGATCGACCCGGTGACGCAGCGTCTGGATTTCGCACAGCATCGCCGCGCGGCTGACCACGCCGACCAGTCGGCCCTGCTCTTCGACGGGAAGCACCGGGAAGTTGTTCTGCAGGAAGAGATCGGCGACCCGGAAGAGATCCATCGACGGCTCGCAGCGGGCAGTCACCGCCGAACAATAGTCTTCGACGTCGCCCTCGTGCCGCTCTTCGTAGGTCACCGCCGACAGAATGCGCAGGCAGTCCTTCTCGGTCAACATGCCGTAGAAGGTCTCGCCGTCGACCACCGGCGCGGCCGCCAGGCCCTCCGCCACCAGGCAATCGATCGCGCTCATCAGATCCTGTTTCGGCGAGAGCACGACACTCGGCACCACCATCACGTCTCTAGCCGTCGGCAGAAGAGAGAGATCAGGCATCGGCGTCCTCCTTTCGAATCGTTTCTCCCGAGCGTAGCATCGGGCGCCGAAACGGTGCCGACAGACTCAGGCGATGCGGCTCGCGGCCTCGGTTCGCGCGACGACCTCCGCCAGCGAACGTTCGAGGGTTGAACGCTCGACCGGCTTGGTCAAGAAGCCGTCCATTCCCGCATCGAGGCACCGCCGACGCGTGTCCTCGGTGGCGCTGGCGGTGAGGGCAACGATCGGGAGCGTGTCGCCGCGTCGACGCAGCACCTCAGTCACCGCAAAGCCATCGATCTCGGGCATGTGCAGATCGAGCAAGAGGACGTCGAACCTCTCGCGCTCGGAGAGGTTGATCGCCTCCGCGCCGCCGCCGGCGATCGTCACCTGATGCCCCAGCGTTTCGAGCATCATTTGCACCACGAGCTGATTGACCTCGTTGTCCTCGGCCAGCAGGACGTGCAGCGTCGAGCGTTCGAGGGGGCTCGCAACCGCCGGTGACTCGGCGGGCGGGGCGTCATCGGCGCGCGGCGCCGGCACCCTGACCGAGAACGTGGAGCCGCGACCGACCTCGCTGTCGAGCGTGATCGAGCCTCCCATCCTCTCGACCAGCTCGCGACAGATGGCCAGACCGAGCCCGGCACCGTCGCTCTGTCGACGGCTGCTGTCGTCTGCCTGAACGAACGCCTGAAAGATCCGCTCCTGCGCCTCTTCGGGCACCCCGTGACCCGTGTCCCGGACCTCCAGCATCAAGGTCTCGGTGGCCGACGCCCAGCGGGCGGCGACCTCGATCGACCCTCGATCCGTGAACTTCAGCGCGTTGCCGAGCAGATTGAGCAGAATCTGCCGCAACCTCGGGCGATCGCCGAGAAGGCGCTGCGGCAGCTCTGGATCGATCTGCGACGTCAACGTCAGATCAGAACGCAGCTCGGCGTCGACCCGCATGAGATCGACCGCTTCACGCACCAGAGCAGCGGGATCGAACGGCTGGCGAGCCAGATCCAGGCGGCCGGACTCGATGCGCGAGATGTCGAGGATCTCGTCGATCAGCGTCAGCAAGGAGCGCGTGCTGCGGCCGAGGGTCTCGAGCAGACGGCGCCGCTTCGGCTCCGGCGCGTCCGCGAGCAGCTCACCGATGCCGACGATGGCATTCATCGGCGTGCGAATCTCGTGGCTGACGGTGGCCAGGAAACTGCTCTTCGCTCGGCTGGCCGCCCGAGCCTCGCGCTCGGACGCGCGAAGCTCAGTCGTCCGCTCGACCACCAACCGCTCGAGATCCTGAGCCCGCAGCTCGGCTCGGCGGAAGACCCGCGTCAGGCGATCGGCAAGGATCATCGACGAGCCCAGCAGCAACAGCAGGACCCCGACCACCTGCGCCGAGACAATGCCGACCTCCCACGGGATCGCGGGACCAATCATCAGCAGCATGAAGCCCGCCAGCGAGAGGAGCAGGAAGCGGCGCCCGCGAACGCGCTCGCGCCAGGCCGCCTGCGCCTGGTACACCGCGACGCCGAAGACGGCCAGCATCCAGACGGTGCCGTAGAGCAGACTCCAGCGCGGCGGCGCGGCGATCAGCAGCACAAGAGCCGGCGAGAACGCGATGCCAAGACGCTGGAC
The DNA here is from genome assembly GCA_038530905.1 of Acidobacteriota bacterium. GTDB lineage: Bacteria > Acidobacteriota > Thermoanaerobaculia > Multivoradales > J023 > JAUIJL01. The sequence continues at coordinate 22,858 of JBCBCF010000018.1, read as the reverse complement.
AAGCTGCAGGGACGTGCCCGGTCGTCGCACCTCGCATAAGAACCCGACAACGGCGCCAATCGCGGTCGCCGCTCCGAGCATGATGACGGTCTGGCCGACGGCGCGGCCGACCAGACCCAAACCGACGATCTCGAGTGCAGCGATCGCGCTGCCGTTGACCGCCAGGCCGACAGCGAAGAGCGAGAACATCAGACGGCCCAGCTCGCGCCGATAGAGAAAGAAAAGCAGGGCATGGAGCATGCCGAAGCCGAGCGCGAAGGCCGAGCCCACGACACTCACCCCCATGACCCGCAGCAGCTCACGCCGAGCGGCCGTCATCATCGCCTCGGCTTCCCCGAACTGCAGCTTCAGGTCGCCGTCGAAGAACCGCGCCAGCCACCAGACCATCGGTCCGTCGCCTGCCGAGGGGCGTGACCAGCGCAACCTGAGCCGGTGCGGCCCGGGCGATGCGACCGTCAGGGCGACGGACTCACCCGCCGGGCTCTCGAAGCTCTTCAGACCTCTCCCGTTCAGGCTCAGATCGAGCGTCCCGAGCGCTCGCGCACGCAACACCAGCGGCCGATCGACCCACGCGTCGTCGGCGGTCCAGTCGAGGATCAGCTCGATCGACTCGGCCGACGTCTCTCGCCAAAGCGCGGGGAAGCCCCGCTCGGGAACCGGCCGCCAGGCATCTCCGTCGCGGACCATCCAGGCGCGATCGAGGACACCGACACTGTCCGGCCCAAGCGCCGCACCGAGCTCAACAGGGACGGCGACGGAGCCGACGGGCGGGCCGCTCGCGGCGCCAACCCGCGGAACGAGCAGCAGCCCGCCGATCAAGAGGCAGGCGCACAATCGCAGGGTCGCAGACAGGCAGATGGCGGGCAGGACGGCGGCAGACAGGCGAGCGGCACGGAGACAGGAGCCGAAGGCAAGAGCCGCCGCCGGACGGTCGGCAGTCCGGATCGACGCGGCGATCACGTCGCGAGGCTCGAGGCGTCGGTCGACGTCAGTCTCCGAGCTTCAGAGCCGCTCGGATCGCCTGGGGATCGAAGCCGCAGAGCACGGTGCCGCCGATGTCGAGCACGGGCACGCCACAGTCGGGGCTCTTCCGATTCTTCTCGAACGCGGCCTCGCGGTTCGCTTCGATATCAAGCTCGACGACATCGACCTCGAGCTGCTCGAGAAAGAGGCGCGCGCGGCTGCAGACTCCACACCAGGTGGTGCTGTACATCGTGACCGGCGGCCCGGCCGCTCGGGCGATGTCGCGGTTGGTCAGCACGAGGACCGGCGCGACGGTCTCGTCGGCGTCGCCGTCTTCGGCCGCCGCCTCGTCAGATCCCGCCTCTTTTTCGGGCGGCGAGTCGGAGGCGTCGGCCACCTCGACGGTATTCGCCGCCTCGGTGGCCTCGAGATCCACCTCGTCGAGGCGCGCGCTGCGCAGGCGTCCACGCTCGTCGTGGAAGATCACCTGCCGGCCGCGGACCTCGATCGGCCCTTCGACTTCGAGACGCGTGCCGTCGCTCAGGATCAGCACGTCGCCAGCCGCCGGCAGGCTCCCGACAACGAGGACGAGGACGACAACCGCCGCCGGCAGCCATCCGAGCGCGATGCGCCGTTGCGCGGCGAGCGCGGCTCGACGCCGGATCACTCGACCACCGGCAGGCCGCCACCGGCCGCCGCGGCTGCGCGTGCCCTCTTGCGGTTCGGACAGGTGGCGCAGGTCAGGGACTCGCCGTCGCGGCCGACAACGTCCGGACCGCCGCATGAACCCCGCAGGCAGGGACGCTTGAACATCACACCGATGGCCATCGCGGCGATGATCAGCAGGAAGAAAACGAAGGTGATCAGCAAAACCGAAAACATAGCGATGACTCAGGGTCAGGTCGAACGGTTTTGAAACGCCGGACTGGCGATCTCCCGCAGGTTATCACCGTCACGGACGAGGAAGAGAGCGGGCACTCCGTCGCGAGTGGCGAGCGCGAGGCCCTCATCCGGCCCGAGAATCATGTAAGCCGTAGCGAGGGCGTCGGCTTCGATGCAGGTCGGACGTAGGACGCTGACGGACGCGGTCACGTGATCGGCCGTGCGGCCGGTGCGAGGATCGATCAGGTGAGAGACCCACGAGCCGTCAGCGAGCCGTCGCGCGTTGCGATAGTCGCCGGAGGTGGCAAGCGCCTCGTCCTCGAGCTGCACGAGACGCTGCACGGCCCGCGTCGCCTGCGGTTTCTCGATGCCGAGGCGCCAGCCGACCCCCTCGCGATTGCGACCGCCGGTGCGGGTCTCGCCACCCACCTCGACCAGGATGTCGGCCTCCCCTGTCGCCCGCAGCCGCTCGAAGACGCGGTCGACGGCGTAGCCCTTGGCGAGCGCGGATAGGTCGATCTGGACACCGTCGGCGCCGCGAGTCAGCGTGCGGGCGTCGGCATCCAGCTCGAGGAATCGCCAGCCGACGCGAGCGCGCAGGGCCTCGAGCTCGGCGTCGCTCGGCGGAGTCGGCGCGTTGGCGGGACCGAAGCCCCAAGCATCGACCAGCGGACCGACGGTGACGTCGAAAGCGCCGCCGGTCTGTGCGGAGACGCGCAGCGCCTCGGCCAGCACTTCGGCAAGGGAAGGCGACAGCTCCTGTGCTTCGGCGGCAGGCGCGGCGTTCAGCAGCGACAGCTCGGAGTCCGCGAGGTAAGTTGACATCGAGCGGTTGACCGCCTCGAGCTCTGCCTCGATCGCAGTCTGAAGGCTCTCGCTCTCCGCGTCGGACAGCGGCCGGTCGACCGGACGGATGACCTTGACCGTCCAGGTCGTCCCCATCGCTTCGCCCGTGAAGCGATGCTCGAACGCCTGAGGCGGCTCGGGGCCGCAGGCCGACAGCATGACGGCAACGCCGAACGCAAAAGCGGCCGAAAAAACCACCGAGCGGCACGCAAACGACCGATGCATCAGGATCCACTCCCTCCGGCGATTTCAGGCCAAACGACGACGCGGCAGAGCGCCGGAACGCCCTGCCGCGCGAGCGAACGTCGATCGGGCCGCGATCAGCCGAAGTCGTCGAAGAGGATATTTTCTTTTTCGACGCCTAGATCGTCGAGCATGTCCATGCATGCCTTGAGCATCATCGGCGGGCCACAGAGGTAGTACTCGATGTCCTCAGGAGCCTCGTGATCCTTGAGGTAGTGATCGAGGGCGACCTGATGGATGAAGCCCACCGCGCCTTCCCAATTGTCCTCCGGCAGTGGCTCCGAGAGCGCCAGGTGCCAGGAGAAGTTGGGATATTCGGCGGCGATCGAGTCGAAATGCTCGATGTAGAACGCCTCGCGCAGCGAGCGCGCTCCGTACCAGAAGGTCACCTTGCGGTCAGAGGCCAGGCGCTTGAACTGGTCGAAGATATGCGAGCGCATCGGCGCCATGCCCGCGCCGCCGCCGATGAAGCACATCTCGGCCTCGGTCTCCTTGGCGAAGAACTCGCCGAAGGGGCCCGAGATGGTGACGTCGTCGCCCGGCTTGAGGCCGAAGATGTAGGACGACATCTTGCCCGGCGGCGTGCTTTCCGGCGCCCGCGGCGGCGGCGACGCGATCCGCACGTTGAGCATGATCATGCCGCGCTCTTCGGGATAGTTGGCCATGGAGTAGGCGCGGGTGACGGTCTCGTCGACCTTCGACACGTAGCGCCACATGTTGTACTTATCCCAATCGCCCCGATACTCGTCGCCGATCTCGTAATCCTCGTACTTCGCGACGTGCGGCGGGCATTCGATCTGGATGTAGCCGCCGGCGCGGAATGGCACATCCTCGCCTTCGGGCAGCTCGAGCACCAGCTCTTTGATGAACGTTGCGACGTTGTCGTTCGAGCGCACCTTGCACTGCCACTGGCGGACCTCGAAGACCTCGGCCGGAACCTCGATCTTCATGTCGTCCTTGACCTTCACCTGGCACGACAGGCGGCAGCCTTCGCGCGCCTCGCCGCGGTTGATGAAGCCCTTCTCGGTCGGCAGCATCGCGCCACCGCCCTCGGTGACGTTGACCTTGCAAACGCCGCAGCTGCCCTTGCCGCCACAGGCGGAGGGGATGAAGATCTCGTTGGCGGCGAGCGTGCCCAAAAGAGTCGATCCAGAGGCGACTTTGAGCGCCTTGTTGGGATCGTCGTTGATCGTGATCGTGACCTCGCCCGATGCCACCAGGTAGCGACGCGCCACCATCAGCATCGAAACCAGCGCGGTGATCACGAGAGTGAACGTCGAAACGCCGAGAATGATCGTCAGATCCATGGTGTCGATTTCCTCCCTCGAAGGTTTCGAGGTTGCCTCAAAGCTGGATGCCGGAGAAGGCCATGAAGCCGATGCCGATCAGGCCGGTGAGGATGAAGGTGATCCCCAGCCCGCGCAGGCCCGGCGGCACGTTGGAGTAGCGCATCCGCTCGCGGATGGCGGCCAGCGCGACGACGGCCAAGAGCCAGCCGATGCCCGACCCGAAGCCGAAAACGATCGACTCGCCGAGGTCGTACTCACGCTCGACCATGAAGAGCGAACCACCAAGGATCGCGCAGTTCACGGCGATCAGCGGCAAGAAGACGCCGAGGGCGCCGTAGAGCGCCGGCACGAAGCGGTCGAGCGTCATCTCGACGATCTGCACCATGGCGGCGATTGTGCCGATATAGGTCAGGAAGCCGAGGAACGACAGATCGACGCTCGCCAGATCGGCGCTGATCCAGATCAGGGCACCCTTCTTGAGCAGAAAGTTGTAGATCAGGTAATTCGCCGGCACGGTGACGGTGAGGACGAAGGTCACCGCCGTGCCGAGGCCGATCGCCGTGTCCACCTTCTTCGACACGGCGAGGAACGAGCACATGCCGAGAAAGAAGGTCAGCGCCAGGTTCTCGACGAAGATCGCCTTGACGGCGAGACTGAGGTACTGCTCGAGCATGGCTCAGTTCTCCTCTTCGATCTGGTCGGTCTTCCAGGTCCGAATGGCCCAGATGAAGATCCCGATGATGAAGAACGCTCCTGGCGACAGCACCATCAGGCCGTTCGGGTTGTACCAGCCGCCTTCGTTGACCAGCGGCAGGATTGAGTGGCCGAAGAGCTTGCCCGAGCCAAAGAGCTCGCGCAGCAGCGCCGTGCCGATCAGGATGACGCTGTAGCCGAGCGCGTTGCCGACCGCGTCGATCAGCGACATCAGCGGGTTGTTCTGCATCGCGAACGCCTCGGCGCGGCCCATCACGATGCAATTCGTGATGATCAAGCCGACGAAGACCGAGAGCTGCTTCGAGATGTCGAAGAGGTAGGCCTTGAGCACCTGATCGACCACGATCACCAGCGAGGCGACAATCGTCAGCTGCACGATGATGCGGATCGACGGCGGGATGTGCTTGCGCAGCAGGCTGACGAGCACGCTCGTCCCGGCCATCACCGCGATCACGGCGATGCACATAACCACCGTCGGCTCGAGCTGGGTGGTCACCGCCAGCGCCGAGCAGATGCCGAGCACCTGCAGGGCGATCGGATTGTTGTTGAAGAGCGGATCGAGGAGGACTTCACGGGAACTGTCGGCCATCGTCACTCGTCCTCAGGCCGCAGCGGCCTGCTCAGGAGCGCTGTCGGGCGACGCCGCGACGTCGTCAGCGCTCAGGTTCTGGAGGTAGGGACCGAAACCGTCGGGACCGAGCCAAAGCTTCATCATGCCGTCGACGCCGCGGGCCGTGATCGTGGCGCCCGAGAGGCCGTCAACGTTGTACGGATCGTCCTCGACCGGGCCGGCCGCGCCTTTGATCACCGAGATCGCCGGTTCCCAATCGTCGCCGAAGGCCTTGCGGCCAGGCCACAGCTGGCGCCACCGCGGATTGTCGACCTCGCCACCCAGACCGGGCGTCTCGGCATGGTTGTAGTAGGCCAGGCCGGCGATCGTGTCGAAGTCGGACTCGAGCGCCAGATAACCGTAGAGGGTCGACCACAGGCCGTAGCCCTCGACCGGCAGCACGATCAGCTCGAGGCGATCGCCGTCGAAGGCTTTGTAGACCAAGCCGCGGTACGGCAGGCGATTGACTCCGGCGGTGTTCGCCGGTGCCTCGCGGCTGTTGTCGGGATCCTTCTTCTCGACCTGCTGGTCGAACGTCATGGGATCGACGTCGGGGAGCTCTTCGCCCGTGCGCAGGTCGATGACCACCGGCTCGAAGGTCGAGAACAACTCCTCGATTTCCGCCGCGGTGGCCTTGGCACCCGGATCCAATCGGCCCGCCGCCATGAGCACGTTGCGCTTGCGATCGATCGTCTGGTTGACCTCTTGCTTGTCGGCAAGGGAGACGGCCAGCGTCGACACCATGACGGCGCAGACGGCGCAGAGCGCGATCGAGAAAAGGATGATGTAGCGAACGCTAAACGACCGCATAGCGAGCCTGCCTCCGCTTGATGTTGGCCTGCACCACGAAGTGATCGATGGTCGCGGCGAAGACGTTCATGAAGAGAATCGCGAGCATGATGCCTTCAGGGTAGGCAGGATTGAGCACGCGGATGAAGAGAGCGAGGATGCCGATCAAGAAACCGTAGATCCAGCGGCCGCGCGCGGTGTGCGAGGCCGAGACCGGGTCGGTCGCCATGAACACCGCGCCGAACGCCCAACCGCCCAGCACCATGTGCCAGTAGAACGGCACGTTGATCAGCAGGTTGGTGTCCGAACCGATCAGGTTGAGGAAGGTGGCGGCGACGAAGGTGCCGAGCACCGTGCCGGCCATGATGCGCCAGGATCCGACGCGCGTGATGAGCAGAATCGCCGCGCCGATGAGCGCCGCCAGCGTCGAGGTCTCCCCCATCGAACCCGGGATGAAGCCGATGAACGCCTGCAGCCAGGTGATGTCGGCGCTGGCCAGCGCCGCCGGGCCGTCGACCGCGGCCCGTGCCAGCCAAGTGGCGCCGCTGTAGCCGTCGGGACTGGTCTGCGCGGCCGTCCACACTGCATCGCCCGAGATCTCCGCCGGATAAGCGAAGAAGAGGAATGCGCGCGCGGTGAGCGCCGGATTGAGGATGTTCATGCCGGTGCCGCCGAACACCTCTTTGCCGATCAACACACCGAAGATGATGCCGACGGCGACCTGCCACAGCGGAATCGTCGGCGGCAGCGTCAGCGGAAAGAGCATGCCGGTGACCAGGAAGCCCTCGTTGATCTCGTGCTTGCGGATGATGGCGAAGAGCGCCTCGAGATTGCCGCCGACCAAAAACGTGACGGTCAGCACCGGCACGAAGTAGAGAGCGCCGTGCACCACGCAGGCGGCAATGTTCTGAGGATCGAAGCCGAGACCCAACATGCGCATCGCGTCGGTCTGCCAGCGGTCGAGCGGCAGAGCGCCGGCGGCGATGGCGCGGTGGGCCTGCAGGCCGGTGTTGTACATCGCCATCAAGATCGCCGGACCGAGGGCGATCACGACGGTGAACATGATGCGCTTGAGATCGGCAGCGTCGCGCACGTGCGAAGCCGAACCCGTCACCTCTCCCGGCGTGTAGAGAAAGGTGTCCGGCGCTTCATACAGCGGATGGAATTTCTCCAGCTTGCCGCCCGGCTTGAAGTGCTTCTCTTGTTGGTCGAGAAACGAGCGCAGAGCTTTCATCAGCCTTCCTTCTCGATCGTGGTCAGGACGTCGCGCAGGTGGACGCCGTAGTCGTTCTTGCTCGGACAGACGAACGAGCAGAGGGCGATGTCCGCCTCGTCGAGCTCGAGAACGCCGAGGGCCTCCGCACGCTCGACGTCCTGGACGACGAGAGCCCGGAGAAGAGGAACCGGCACGATGTCGAACGGGAAGACGCGCTCATAGAGGCCGCCGACCGGCACGATCGCTCGATCGGAGCCCATCTTCGACGTGCTGAAGCTGAACTTCCGCCCAGGAATCGCCGCCGACACGAAGGCGCCGGTGGTCGAGAACTTGTCGAGACCGGGTTCGAGCCAGCCGAGGAGCTCGCGCTCGCGCCCTTCGCGCAGCACGGCGATCTGCTGGTCGTAGCGACCGAGGAAACCGGTCTCCGGCCCCATCGCTCTGCGGCCCGCCAGCACCGAGCCGGAGATGACCCGCACCTCTTCGTCGGTCGACAGGCTGCCGTCGAGGATCGGCGTCAGATCGGCACCCAAGCGGGTCTCGAGCAGTCGCGGCTCCGTCACCGCCGGCCCGGCGAACGAGACGATGCGCCGCAGATCGAGCTGACCGGTCCGAAACAGCCGACCGATCGCCATGACGTCCTGGACGCCGAGGAACCAGACCAGCTTCTGGCGGCTCACCGGGTCGAGGGCGTGAATGTGGTACCCCGGGCTGCCGGCAGGATGCGGGCCACGGAAGGTCTCGCCGCGTACGCGGTCGTCGGTCGGCAGCTCGAGAGCCGTGTCCGGACCGTGGCAAACGTAGACCGTGCCCTCGGTCAATCGCGACAGGGCCTGCAGGCCGGTCCGCAGGTCTTCGCCGCGGCCTTCGAGCATCGGCGCGATCGCCGGCGCCAGCGGCGAGGAGTCCATAGCGGTGACGAAAATCGAGTGTGGCGTCGTCCGAGGATCGGCGACCTTCGAGAACGGCCGCGTGCGCAGTGCCGTCCACAGGCCCGACTCGATGAGCAGCGCCCGCACGCGGCCTGCGTCGAGCGCCGCCGGGTCGCCGCCCGCCGCTTCGAAGGCGACCTGAGCGCCTTCGCCGCGGCTGCGCTCGTCCTCGTCGAGGCGGACCACCACCGACTGCAGAACGCGCTTGGCGCCGCGATAGACGCCTTCGACCGTGCCGGCGCCAGGCGAGGTGTAGAGCACGCCGGGCGTCTTCTTGTCTTCGAACAGGAGCTGGCCCCGCTGAACGGCGTCGCCTTCCTGCACGTGCATGGTCGGCTTCATGCCCGGATAATCGTCGGCGACGATCGCAACCCGCTCGGGGCGAGGCGCCGGGGACACCGTTTGCTCAGGTTCGCCGGCGATCGGCAGATTGAGCCCTTGTCGTACCTTATGGACTGCCATGGATGGATCGAATCCTTTAATGGTCCCCAACACGCGGGAACGGCGGCCTGGGAGGCCGAAAGAGAAGGGATGAGTGCGGCGCGCTGGCGTCAAGAGCTGCGCACGCGTGCGTCCACGCGCCTCCGCGGTGCTATTTTCACACCGTTCGAACCGATCTCCAAGCCCCTTGTGAAATTTTTCACAAGCTCGCCGCCCGCTCACGCCTGCCGCCGATGACTCCGCGCCGCTATGCCCGCTTGAGCGCGATCCTCGATCGCCGCCAACCGGATCTGACCGTCCTGCTCGATGACCTGCAGAAGGCGCACAACGTGTCGGCCGTGCTGCGCACCTGTGACGCCGTCGGCGTGCCGCGCGTCCACGCGATCTCGGAGGTCGAGGCCTTTCGCGCCAAGGCCACGAGCGCTGCCGGCAGCCAGCATTTTGTCGACGTCGAGGCGCATGCCTCGGCCGCCGACGCGCTCACCTCTCTGCGCAACGACGGGTTTGCGATCTGGGCGGCACACCTCGACGAGGCGGCGATCGACTTCCGCGCCGTCGACTACACCCGGCCGACCTGCATCGTTCTCGGCCAGGAGGGGCCGGGGCCCGTCGCCGAGCTGATCGCTGGCGCCGACGGCACGATCACCATCCCGATGTTCGGCGCCGTCGAGTCCCTCAACGTCTCGGTGGCCAACGCCGTGCTGCTCTACGAGGCACAGCGACAGCGCGTCGCCGCCGGTCTCTACGATCGGCCGCGAGTGCCGGCGGCCGAGCGCCAGCGCCTGCTCTTCGAATGGGGCTATCGCGACCTCGCCCGCTGGTGCCGGGAAAAGGGCTATCCCTACCCTCGAGTCGGCCCGGACGGCGGCCTGCTCGACGAGCTGCCGCGCGGCTGAGCCAAGGTCTGCGGCAGCCGATCAGGCATCCTGCTCGACGATCGACAGGCCCAAGCGGTGCAGGAGGTTCTGCAGAATGCGCGCGGTCAGGCCCCAGATCTGCGCCCGCCCGACATGGTAGATGCGGAGCGTTCGAGGCACCTCGTCGATCAGGACTTCGCGATCCTCCACCAAGCGCGGATCGGTGAGCGCCTGCAGCGGCACCGGGAAGACCTCGTCGATCTCGTCCGGATTGACCCGGGTCTCGAGCGGAAACGGCACCGCCGCGACGCACGGCACGATGCGGAAGCCGCTCGGCGTCTCGGATTCGTCGAGCTCCCCCAGCCGCAGGACGCGGCCGCCATCGAGCCCGATCTCTTCGTTGGCCTCGCGCAGAGCGGCCTGCCAGCTGTCTTCGCCTGGCTCCACGCCACCGCCCGGAAAGGCAATCTGACCGCGATGGGTCGGCAGCTGCTCGGAGCGACGAGTGAGCAGCGTCCACAGCTGCCCGGCCTCGACGTAGAGCGGAACGAGCACCGCGGCCTGACGCACGTCGGACGGCGGCAGGCGCCGCGGCGCCGGCTGCTCGAAGCGCAGACGCGCCTCGATGATCCAGCTCGCAGGAGTGATCTGAGGGGTCGCTTCGGGGCTCGATGTTGACTCGTCGCTCATTCGGTCGCTCTCGGATCGGAATCGATGAGTTTGCTCGGTTCGGAGCGGTCGGGGGCGGACGTCCCAGCCTCGGCGGTCCGGGCCCACAGGCTGAAATGGAGATCGGAGACTGGCCCGTCGCCATCCTGCGCGTCGGCAAAAGCGAACGACAGCTGGACGACGCTTTGGCGCATCGGCCCCCACCACATCGCGTGACGTCGACCACGCAGCGGCTCGAGCTCGAAGGTGATGCCGCCATCGGGCGTGAGCAGCCGATCACCGACTGTCGCACCGTCGGCCTCGAGGACGCCCGGAGCATCGGCCCCGAAGGTCAGCTGCAGCGCCTCGATCGGCTGCGCGCTGGCAACCAAGATCGTCGCCCGTCCATGGCGCTCCATGGCCAGACGATCTTCGGCCGGCCGCGGCCAAACCTGCGCCACCAGCGGCCGCACGCGGACGTTGCCGATCGCGGTCCAGCGGCCGCCGGGCAGCGCACGCTGGCTGGTCTCGTACGGAAAGAGTGCCCGCTGCGGTGCCCCGGCGTGGCGGAATCGCGCGACGACCTCGGCGTCTTCGGGCGAGGTGGCGACGATCAACGGCCAGCTTCCTGGCTGACGCCAGAAAGACGAGAGCCAGAGCGCCGCAAGAACTCCCACGGAGCAGACCACGGCGATGCGCGCGCCGCGGCGGTCCAACCGGGCGATCGCTCGGGTACCGAAGGCGAGCGGCAGCAGACCGTAGAGCGGCAGGAATCGTCGATTCGCCACCGCCGTCGTTCCGTCAGCGAGATCGAACGGATGGGCGGCGAGGACCGCCACCGCCCACACGCCGGCAGCGATCAGCCATGCCGTACCGCCGCGCCGCCGCAGGCCGACAATCAAGAGCAGGAGCGGCGGAAAATAAACGAGCAAACCAATGCTCTCGCCAACCAGCAGGTACAGCGTGTTCCACAACCAGAGGAGCGGCTCGAGACCCCAGGCAAAACGCGCGGCGCCTTCGAAATGCAGCGCTTCGAGGCGCGGCAACATGCTCGCCCACTCCACCGACGCGAAGTCGACCAGCGGATAGCCGGTCGCCGGAGTGAATCGGAAGCTCTGTGCGCCGAAGAGGCCGCCGCCGATCCACCACGTCGCGAGCCGCTGCGCCATGACGCCGGCAAGCGCGCCGACGATCAGTCGCGCACGGTCCGAGCCGGTCCGGAGCGGCATCAGCGCGGGGAGCAACAGCGGCCAGGCGAGAGGTCGAGCGACGCCGACGATCGACAGCAGCAGACCTGCGCCGATGGGCCGAAGACTGAGCCGATCGTCCGCTCGAAGCGGCCCGCCGCCGGTTCCGTCCACTCGGCCGATCAAGAGCGCCGCCGCCGCCGCCGCGCAGCAGGCGAAGAAGAGGTCGCCGGTCGCCCAAAAGACGTGATTCCACAGCGCCGACGCGCCGATCCACAGGGCGATCCACCATGGGCTCCACGGGCCGAGCCGCGGCCGCAGCACGCGCGCCAGCCACCAGCCGACGGCGACGAGCAACAGCGCCTGGACCGGTGCCCAGCCGTCGTCGCGGTCGAGCGCTAGGGTCGCCGCGAGAAAAACCGCGTACGGGATCGAGCTGTCGAAGGTGATCAATGAGCCACGCGACGCCGAGCGCAGCTCGAGATCGGGCGGACTGCCATGGCGCGACAGGAGCTGGCGATCGAAGTCGAGCCGAGCGTAGGTGAGGTCACCGTCCTCCAGGATCGACTCGGCCTGCATCAGCGGCGTCGCCTCGCCTTCGAGGAGATTTGGGAACTCGCCGCGGTCATGCATCGCCGCCAGCACGAGAATGGCGAGCGACAGCAGCGCCAGGACACCCCAACCGAGGCGGCCGGCGGTCGAGCGGGCGCCGCTCACACGACGACCTCGCGCACGGGTCCGCCGAGCGCTCCAAAACCGCAGCGGCCGAGAATGTGCGGGGTACAGGTGAGGCGAACGCGCTCGCCAAGCGGCCGTCGCAGCATCAGTGAGAACGCGGTCGAGGCACCGGCGGGAAGATCGGTTGCCAGCGGCAGCCAGCGTTCAACGATCGGCGCCGATGGGCCGGTCGGAGGCGCGACATCGAGCGGCTCCATCCGGACTTCCAGCGCAACGCCGCCTTCGGGTCGCTCGCTCGCCAGCCAGCGGGCCGGACCGTGATTCTCCAGGCGCACTGCGAGGCGCCGACGCTCCCCTCCGGGCCAAGGTCGCTCAAGGCCCTCGATGTCGAGCGCGCCGGCCAGTTCGCTCCAGGCGATGGTCGTCGGAGAAGGCAGAGACGATGCGGCGGTCGCAGGCGAAGGCACCCGCTGCACCAGCGGTTCGGCCTCGGCCCAGCGGCGACAAACCGCAATCAGGTCGCGGGCGGCGTCGGCAGGCGCGTGATGCTCGGCGACCCGGCGGCGCGCCGCCTCCCCCATCCTCTCGAGACGCTTCGGCTCGGCGAGGACGTCGGCCAGCTGATGGACCAGCGCCTCGACTTCGTCCTCACCCAACGGCACCCTCAGCAGACCGTCCGCCGGCAGGTCTGCCATCTGCGCGTGATGCGAGACTACCGCCGGCCGACCGGCCGCAAGAATGCGCAGCAGCGATGCCGACGTCTCACCGGCCGTCGGATATCGGAGGTTGAGGCAGATCGAGCAGGCAGCGATGGCGGCCTGCATCTCGTCGAACGGCAGAAAGCCGAGCCGATGCACTCGATCCTCGATGCCCAACGCTCGCGCCTTGGCGTCCAGATCGCAGGCCGGCGACGCGTCGCCGACGATCAGGCAGTGCGCCGCGGCGAGCTCTGGCCGCGCGAGCGCCTCGAGCACCTGAACGGTGCGCTTGATCGGCGTCTGAAAACCGAACGTGCCGAGCAGCGGAACGTTCTCCGGCAGACCGTGGCGGCGCCGAAAGGCGACGCCTGCCTC
>JBCBCF010000018.1:0-9390 GCA_038530905.1 Acidobacteriota bacterium | reverse complement strand
GCAGCGGAACGTTCTCCGGCAGACCGTGGCGGCGCCGAAAGGCGACGCCTGCCTCTGCGTCCGCCGCCTGCGGCCGCGGCAGGCCCATTCGCATGACCTCGACGCGCAGTGCCGGCAGCTCTTCGTGCAGCCGATCCGCGGCCCAGCGATTGTGCACCACGACGCCGCGCTGGCGTTCGAGGAGGTGGCGATGAGCCGGCAGCTCGAAGCGCGCCGCGTCGCCGAAGCCTCCGGGCCACTCGAACGCATCGCCGATCGCCTTGCCGACCCAGCCGTGATCGGCCGCCAGCTGAGCGCGATAGTCCTCGACCGCCCCCACCGCCGCGGTGCGCTGCAGCAGGAAGTGATGGAGCATCAGGTCATGCAGCACCAAAAGGCCCGGCACCTCCATCGCGAGACGCCAGACCTCGAGGTGGTACGGGTTGTTGCCCATGTGAAACACGGGCAGACGCGACCGGTCGCCTCCCTCGGCAAGCCAGGAGTGCGAATCGATGGTGGCGAAGGTCTCGCGCCAAGGAGCGTCGACCGGCTGATCGTGCAGAAGCACCAGGCGGACGTCGGCTCGGAGTGCCAGCTCGGGCAGCAGATCGGCGCTGTAGTCGGCGATGCCTGAACGCACCGGCGGCAGCGGCGAAACGTAGTCGATGCGCGGAGGATCGCTGGCCGGACGGCTCTCGGCCGAGCGGTCGGAGGCAGGCCGATCGGAGGCCGAGCGGTTCGGGGACAAGGCTAAAGACACGGGAGAAAGGGCGGCCACGGCGCGCCGAGCCGGGCTCAGCTCGCCTCGGCGTCGATCTGGTGACGCAAATAGGCCTCGATGAAGGGATCGAGCGCCCCGTCGAGCACCGCGTCCGCATCGCCCACCTCTTCGTTGGTGCGGTGATCCTTCACCATGCGATACGGATGCAGCACGTACGAGCGGATCTGTGATCCCCACGCAATCTCCATCTTCGCGTCCTCTGCGGCGGCCCTCTCCTCTTCGCGCTTCTTCATCTCGAGATCGTAGAGGCGGGCCCGCAGGATCTTCATGGCGCTGGCGCGATTCTTATGCTGGCTGCGCTCGTTCTGGCAGGTGACCACGATGCCGGTCGGCAGGTGCGTCATGCGCACCGCCGAGTCGGTCCGGTTGACGTGCTGACCGCCGGCACCGGACGCGCGATAGGTGTCGATGCGCAAATCCTTGTCGAGCACCTCGATCTCGATGTCGTCGTCCACTTCGGGGTACACGTAGACCGAAGCGAACGAGGTCTGGCGGCGAGCGTTTGAGTCGAAGGGGCTGATCCGCACCAGCCGATGCACGCCCGATTCGCTCTTCAGGTAGCCGAAGGCGTTGTCGCCACGCACCGCGAAGGTCGCGCTCTTGAGGCCGGCCTCGTCGCCATCCTGCTGATCGAGCATCTCCACCGCGTAGTCGTGCGCCTCGGACCAGCGGAGATACATGCGGAGCAACATCTCGGCCCAATCCTGCGAGTCGGTGCCGCCGGCGCCAGGATGGATGGCGACCAATGCATTGCGCCCGTCGTCGGGCCCGGAGAGCTTGAGTTCGAGCTCGAGGCGCTCGACCTGCTCGGCCACGCGGTCGGCGAACTCCGTCGCCTCGTCGGCGCCCTCGCCTTCGGACACCAGCTCCTTCCACGCCTCAAGATCTTCGAGATCTTGGCGGAGCTGCTTCAGCGAGTTGACCCGCTTCTCAACCGCTCGGCGCTTCTGCAAGATCAGCGCGTTGCGCTCCGGATGGTCCCAGAAGTCCGGCGCCTGCATCTCACGGTCGAGATCGGCCAGCTCTTGTTCGACTCCAGCCTGGTCAAAGAAACCCCCGGAGATTGACGAGCTGTTCCTGCAGGCGATCGAAGCGTTCGTTGATCTGGAAATCGGCCATGGATTCCTCGATGAGATCGGCCGCGGTCGACTCGGCGAGCCGCGGGGGATAACGGTCGATGACGAGGGTGCGGCGGAGATGATCGAGACGTCGGATTCGCGACGTTGCGCAGCGATCGGTGCGCGGGCTCGGGACCCGCGATCCGCGACAGTCGCTCGGGGCGAGATGTGCTCAAGAGGCGGTGGTCGCGGTTGCTGAGCCGGGCCGCCGAAGGCCCCAGAGAATAGCAAAGACGACCACCCCGAGCGCCGCGGTCGGCAGGGCCCTCGGCGCGCGAGTGAAGAGCGTCTGGCGTCCGGAGCCACCAACGCGAGCCGTCAACAACCCCCGCTCGCCGACGCCCAGCTCCGCCGCAACCCGACCACGCGCGTCGATCACCGCCGACACGCCGGTGAGCGCCGCGCGCAGCATCGGTCGACGCGTTTCGGCAGCGCGGAAGCGAGCGGCGCGCAGATGTTGCCAGGGAGCCCAGGAATCGCCGTACCAGCCGTCGTTGGTCACGGTCACGAGCAGCGTCGCGCCATCGCGCGCCTGGTCGGCGACGAGCATCGGGAAGATCACCTCGTAGCAGACGGCGGCGGCCAGCCGTTCATCACTCCACGGCAAGAGCGCGGTGGAGCGACCGGGGGTGAAATCGCTGGCCATCCGCGCCAGCTTGCCGACAAAGGGAAAGAGGTCGGCGAGCGGCACGTACTCGCCCCAAGGCACCAGCCGGCGCTTGGCGTAGTGGCTCTCGCGCCCGCCTTCGGCGATCAGCAACACGCTGTTGAACTGCTCGCCGTCCTCGATCACGGGCGAATTGAGGAGGACCGGACACCCATCGGCGACCAGTTGATACACGTTGCGCCGCACGCCGGGCGAGGACTCCCACGTGCCAGGCCACACGCCGCTCTCCGGCCACAGCACGAGTGTCGGCTCGTCCGCGCGGCGCGGCACGCCGTCGGACACAACATCTCCTCGGCAGGCGGCGCGGGACAGATTGACCATGCGCCGATAGTTGGCGCCGATCTCGATCGGCACCGACGTGAGCTTCGCGGCCGGCTGCACGATCGCGACCCTGCGGAGGCCATCGTCTGCCTCGGGCGCGCTCGGCGGCGCAGAGTCTTCGATGCGCACTCCCGCGTCGGTCGGCGCGCTGAGATTCGCCGAAGCCAACAACAGGACGAGGCCAACCCCGACGATCGACATCGTGCGCCAGCGGCGCTCGAGAACGCCGAGGCAGACGGCGACGGCCGACAGTGCCAGGACAAAGGACAGGCCGAAGGCACCGAGCCAGGCCGCGGCGTCGAGAGCGCCCGGCACGTCGATCGCGGCATAACCGGCCAGATTCCAGAGGTAGCCGCCGAAGAAGACACCTCGCTTCCACTCCAACACCACCCACAGAGACGGGACGGTCGCCAGCCGCCAGACCCCGCCGCGCCGCCACAGGCGCGAGCCGAGCCATCCGAAGAGAGCAAAGTCGAGCGAGAGATAGCCGCAAAGCAAGGCGAAGAGCGCCGCACCGAGGCCCTTCGACAGGCCTCCGAACGTATGAACGGTCGGCACCAACCACGACGTCGACACCGCCCAGAATGCGACGCCGAAGAGCCAGCTCGCAACGATCGGCCGGCGCCGCGGCAGGAGCGCCACGAGCGGCGTCAGGCCGAGAAAGGGCAGCAACAAGAACCCTTCGCGCGCGAAGCACATCGCCCAAGCGGCACCTCCTCCGAGCGCCAGCAGCAGCGTCCAGCCGAAACCAGCGCCGTTCTTTCGCATTCGGGACGTCCTAATTGGCGGCGGACGTGATCCAGGTCTCGAGCCGGAACTTCCGCTTCACCTGATCGGCCGTTCGCTCGGCCTGCGGGCGCGCGGCGAACGGCCCGATGCGCACGCGATGCATCGCAGTGCTGCCGACATCGACCGAGTCAAGATAGGCACGATGGCCGTCGGCGCGCATCTGGCCGAGCACCCGCCGGGCCTGTGCCTCGTCCCGCGAGGAGAACACCTGAATCACCAGGCCATCGGTCGGCGGCGCGGCCGATGAGGCATCGCGGCGAGGTGCAGCAGCAGGCGGCGGTGACGGCTGAGCGGCTGGCGTCCCAGCGGCTGGCGTCCCAGCGGCAGGCGATCCAGAGGATGCTCCGGCCGGCGATCCGGCGGCCGGCGATCCGGCGGCCGGCACCGCTACCGGTCGCGGGCGGGCGGGCGGGTCGCTCGGCGGTGGCGGCGTGCCCAGGTCTTCCGCCAGCGTCGTGTCGCGACTCGGTTCCTCGAGCAGACGCCCCAGGTCGGGCTTGTCGAGCGGCGCATCGCCAAACGCCTGCAGCTCGTCGATGTGGTCCAGCTCCTCGGCAGAAGTCGGCAGGTCGACGTCAGCCTGGAGGGCAGCAGGACGGGGTGTCGGCTCGCTGCCACGACCGACCCAGACGCCGCTCAAAAACACCACCAAGAGAAAGCCGAGCAGGGCAACAAAGAACACAACAACCTGACGATTGGTCAAGGCGATCTCGTAATAGCTCGACTCGTGTTCGTCGCTCACGCTCTCTCCCGCGGTGGAGTCTCGACGCCGCCGTCCGGGTCGCCGGCCGGTCGCTCAGAGATCTTATTCTATCGACACTTGCACCCCGAGGGCCGACCGAGGAACTCACCGACCCGTCGTTCGGTTACACTCGACCTCTCAAGCCCCTGCGTTCTCTCGAGCCGCCGAGGCGAGACCACCTCGCTTCGCGATCGCGTTCGCTCCCCCGGGTCTCGTTGTCATGATGCCATTGTCTCTTTCGATTCGGAGAATCCGCCGCCGGGTGTGGAGCTCGCTTGCGATCGCCACCGTTGCGGTCGCGGTGGCCGCGGTGCCCGCTCTGGCGCAAGACGCCAACGACCCGACGGCGCAAACGGCCGGAGAGGCCTCGCCCGAGGCGGCGGCGCTTGAGCCTGCACCAACTGCGCAGGGAGAGCTCGAGCCTGCGGCGGCCGCTCAAGAAACGGATCCGCCGGTCGCCGCGGAGCCACCGCCCGCACCTCCGATCGCGCCGGTCGAGGGCACAGCGGTGATCCTCGCGCTCACGGACACGGGCGGCCAGAGCGATCAGATGTTCGCGTTCGATCTCAGCAGTGGCGGCGGTCGTCACTTCGACCGCCTCGACCGCGTCGGCCCGCGGCTGCGCCTGCGCGGGCTCGATCGCAACCTCTTCGAGATGCTCGGCCGCTCGCCGGACGTGCCGGCCGAGGTGGGCGAGATTTTCTTGGAGCCGATTTACCTCGGCAATGGCTCCGTCGACTCGGCGATCCTGGTCGAGAGCAGCACCGGCTGGATGGCCTACCTCGCCGATGTCGGCCGTCGCGACCCGGTTCTTGGCGAGCTGCGCACGCTGATCGGTCGCCCGTTCGACTCGTTGGCGGCGGTTGGCGGTCAGTTCTCCCTGTTCAGCCGCCGCAACAGCACCGGCCAGACCATCGGCGCCTACCTTTACCACGCAGCCAGCGGCCGGGCGGTCTATCTCGGCGGTCTCGAGGATCTCGAGATCGATCCACCGGTGGTGGCGGTGGAAGGTCTTCCGACGCTGGCCGGCCGACCGTCGGCGGCGGCGCTGCTCCAGGGGGAGCGAAGCGTCGGCTACGTGCTCGCCGGCAACGCCCGCCTGCTGATGCTGGCCGCGGACGAAGCCCAGGTCTCGCGCCTCTCACCGTCGGCAGAGATCGACTTGGTGGCCATGTTCGGCGCCGAGGTCACGCAGCCAACACCGCAACGATTCGCCGTCATGCCGGTGCAGAACTCGGACGACGACACCATCGCCCTCTGGCTGCTCGACACGGGCAACGGCACGCTGTCGGAACTCCGCGAGCCGCTCGGCGTGCTGCGCGGTGAGATTCGCTCACCACGTCCGCGCCAGCTCCGCGACGACCTGCTCGATCGTCTGGGCGGCCCACGGCCGCAGAACGAGCGCGTGCTCACCCTCGTGCCGGCGAACGCGAGCAACGGAGCGACGGTGGGAGCCTGGATCGTCGACAGCGCCGGGCGCCCCATGCTGTTCGCCTCGCGGGACGCAGAGAGCGGGCGGGTGACGCTCGAGCGGGTCGAGCTCGAGCTCGGCAGCTAGGCTCCCCGCTCCTTCGCCGACCGAGGCTGCGGCCCGGGTGACGGGCAGGCCCAAGAAAAATCGTCGGCCGGCACACCCGTCCACTCGGCATCCAGCAAGTCCAGCACCAGCTCGCGCTCAGCCGCGCCCGGTGGCGGCGTCCACGCGTCCGAGCCATCGGTTCGGCGCCAGGCGACGGTGAAGGGCAACGCTTCGAACTGACGTCGCCAGAGACCGAAGAGGGCCACCTCACGCTGCATCAGGCTGCAGAGACGCGGGCCGTGGCGCTGCGCCAAGCGACCGACTTCGAGCTGGGTCGCCAACATCCAGGCGCCGATGTCCGCCAGGAGCCGACGATAGATCGTCGCCCGTTGAGACTCCGGCACAGCCTGGAGCAGCGCTGCCGCACCGGTCTCGAGACGGTCACCCCACTCCGCCGTCCGCTGCCGCGCTGGATCAAGGCGCGCTTCGAGCAGTGCCGCCAGCCAATAGTCGGCGGCGTCGAGCGGCAGAGCATCGAGCGGCACCAGGGCACCGGTTGCTGCGAAATACACCGTTTCCCGAGCCACCAGTCGCTGCCTGCCGTCGCGAGCGTCGGCCGGCAGGTAGGCGGCGAGGGCACCGGCGGGCCAGGGCGACGGCACGATCCACAACGGCCGGGCCGTCTCGACGATCCACCCGAAGTGCGGGCAGGCCGACCTGGAGGCGCCCTCTGTCGTGTGGCTCGCCGTCGCATGGGCGCAGGCGCGGCCGGCGAATCGAGACGAGGACAGCTGCTGCTCCACCATCCAGCCGTTCGGCCCGAACGCCACGAGCGCAAGGGCGATCCACTCGGCGAACATCGGATGGTCGAGAGGCTGCGAGGAACGGAGCGCCCGCGAGGGCGTCAGCGACTCTGGATCTGCCGGCGCAGGAGCTCGTTCTCGAACGCGACGCCGACCTGCGCGGTCGCCAGCTCAAGTAGCTCGATGTCCTCGATGGCATGCGCGCTGGGACCGTTGTCGGTGTAGACCACCGAGATCACGCGCTCGGAGCCCATGACCGGGAAGACGACGATCTGACCGTTGTGCGGCCGACCGAGCATCGTGCGCAGCTCCTCAGGCAGCCGCGCCTGATCGAAGCCGAGAGACCGTGGCTGGCCGTCGTGGACGCAGCGGTTGAGCACGTTGTCTTCATCGGTCGACAGCGCCAGCGAACGCGTCACTTCGGCCAATGGCCGGCCGCTCTCGCTGAAGCCGAACGCACCGAGAGCGGAGAGAGAATCCTGCTTGACCAGAAAGAGCACCGCCCGCTCGACCGACTCCGAGATGATGTGCATCAGGTTGAGTGCCATCGTCGCCGACAGCAGTCCGGAGCGAATGTCCGCCAGCACTCTCCGCAGACGCGCGAATCCAGCCCGCTGCGCTTTCGAGGTCACGGCCCGCGGCCCGGCGTCCTGCAACGTGCGCACAAGGCTGTGGAAACAGGCGGCGAGCGCCGCCGGCTCGGCGGGCATGGCCGCGACGGCGCCCGCTTCGAAGGCGGCGGTGGTCAGTGCGGGTGAGTCGACGACGGCGATCGCCGACGAGCGCGGACGCGAGCGGCGGATGGCCAGGAGGTCGTCGACCGCATGGTGCCCGTCGCGCAGATCGAGCATGACCAGCGTCGGCGAGGGCTCGCCGGGCAGCCGCGTGCCGGCCTCACGCAGCGGCACCCGCACCACTTGGGCGATCTCGGGCTGGATCATCTCGGCCAGCGCGTCAGCCAGCCGCCGGTCCGGCGACACGACCTGCAGCCGGCGAGCGGCCGCCTCCGGCAGCAGATTCGGACTGTCGCCCTCCAGATCGAGCCCGGCGACCAGGTCGGAGACCGAGTCGAGAGCGATCTCCTCGGAAAGCCGTGTGCCGCCGTCCGCGATCGGCGGCTCGTCGTCGACCGGATCCTTCACCGGACCTCGACTCAGTCGCTCAGCCATGACCGCTCGCGGATCGAGGCCGTCAGCCTCCGCACGGCGCGCCTCGTCGAGCACGCGGGTCGCCTCGAGCAGCAGCATCTGCGTGTTGAGGTTGAGCTTGGGAATCACATCGCCCGGATACATGGCGATGTCTTCGTTCGGCTTCAGCTCGTCCAACGCGAACTCGAATGTGCCCGTCGTCCACGTCACGAGGTCGAAGATCGCGGACTCGATCTGCCGCTCGACGCCTGCTCGAACGTCGTCGAGCGGCAGCAGCCCACGCTGCACGAGGATCTGGCCGAGCGAGCGGCGAGGCTGCTCGCTCTTCTGCTCCGCCAGCAGCTCGTTCATCGCCTCGGGGTGCACCGAGTCCATCTCCACCAAGACCTCGGCGAGCGGTCGCGTTCCCGGCGCCCGGGCCCCGACGATCTGTCCACGGTGAAAGCCGATCTCCGCCTCGTCGTCGCCGCGCAGCAGCGACAGCGTGCCGGTGCGGCGACCGAGGTGGATGAACTGCATGACGTCGGCCAGCGAGACGTCCTCGAGCTTGCCGTTGAGGCTCACGGGTGACTCCTCGACCGTTGGGCGGCTTGGCGCGACCCGCGCGGCCGTTGGCGACCGATCAAGAGCTGCGCACCAGCTGCACCAGACTCTCGAGAGTCCGGAGCTTGCGATCCGTATTCGAGTAGACCCGCGCCGCGAAGAGCGCAGAGGCGGCATGCGCCGCAAGCAGATCGAGCAGGTCGCGATCCTCTGCGCGCAGGATCGACTTGTGGTCGAAGAGCTTGAGCACGACCAGCACGCCGACGATGGCGTCTTGCACGCGCAGCGGCACCGCGGCGACGACCTCGGAGAATTGGTCGGGACCCATGCGCAGGACGCCGTCCTCGAGCGCGGCATCGACCAGCGGGTCGCCGCCGGCATATTTCTTTTCGGCGTACAGCCCGCTGTCGTCCATCTCGAGCCCGCGCGAGAGCACGACCTCGCAATCGGTGGTTCCGTCCTCGCGCAGCAGGAGGACGAAGCGCTCGGCGCCGAGCAGATCGACCGCGATCTCGGCGATCGTCGCCTGCACTTCGGATGGGTCGAGCGTCGCGTGGAGCTGGAAGGTGGCGACGTAGAGGTTCATCAGCCGCCCGAGCTGATGCTCCGCTTCGACCAGTCGGGTGCTCAGCTCCTTGCGATCCCGCTCGCGCGCGTCGAGCCGCCCCTCGAGATCACGGATGCGCTCGGACGTCGCGTCCTCGGCGTCGGCACGCAGCGCCATCGGCTGCGTGTCGCGGCTGGTCGACACGTCGTCGATATCGCTGTCGCGCAGCTCGGCCTGCTGATCGGACAGGACGGTCAGCAGCTCGCGCGCGCGGGCGAGCGCGGAATCGAGCTCTTCGAGCAGGCGAGGTGAGCCTGGGGCGGCGGAATCGGTCACAACCGCTGAATCACTTCGATCAGCTCTTGATTGCCAAACGGCTTCTTGATGTAGGCCGCGGCTCCTGCTTCGAGACCTCGGATCGTGTCCTCTTCCT